>NZ_OY760916.1:4161739-4468424 GCF_963664075.1 uncultured Desulfobulbus sp. | reverse complement strand
CGAGCACGCAGGGGGTGAGCTTTGTAGCCTATCAGGCAGAGGTGACGCCTGAGGCGGTTACCATCTGCAGGCCTCTTCCTTTTTATACTACTTAATATTGTACCGTGGACTTATGACAACTCGACAAGCAGTGGTGCTGCTCAGTGGCGGCCTTGACTCAACCACAGTTCTGGCTATTGCCCAATCCCAGGGATTCATCTGTAACTGTCTCAGCTTTTCCTATGGTCAGCGCCAGGATATTGAGCTTGAACGTGCGCGCGCCATCGCCAAGGCAGCTGCTGTTGCCAACCACCTGGTTCTGAAGGTGGACCTCGATGCCATTGGCGGCTCAGCCCTGACGGCGGATATTGAGGTACCCAAAGATCGCCCCTACGCCTCCATGGAGGAAGAGATTCCGGTGACCTACGTTCCCGGACGCAACATTCTCTTTCTAGCCCATGCGCTCTCCTGGGCCGAAGTCCTCGGAGCCGCCGATATTTTTCTGGGCATTAACGCGGTGGATTACAGCGGCTACCCCGACTGTCGGCCGGAATTTTTGCAAGCCTTTGCCACCATGGCCAATCTGGGGACCAAAGCGGGAGCAACGGGAGAAGGATTTCGCTTCCACGCCCCGCTGATTGAGTTGAGTAAAAAGGAAATTATTGAAAAAGGGATGGAACTGGGGGTGGATTACAGCAAAACACACAGCTGCTATGACCCCATCGAGGGGAAGGCCTGTGGCCGATGTGATGCCTGCCGCCTACGGCTGCAGGGATTCAGCGAGGCCGGACTGACTGATCCGGCCCCGTATATTAACTGTTAGTTTAAGATATTGTAACGAATTTCCCCGCCAACCATGGTCATGACCGCCCGGCCCTGCAACTTCCAGCCAAGAAAGGGGGTGTTGCGACTCTTGGAAACCACCTGGTCCGCGCTGTAGGTAAACTCGCGCTCAGGATCGATCAGGGTGATATCAGCAACCATACCGGGACTGAGGGAGCCACCCGGCAAGCCGAGAATGCGGGCTGGGTTGGCAGACATGAGAGCAACCAGGTGACTTGGTTCAAGGATTTCCTCCCGCACCAGGGCAAGCCCCAAGGGCAGTGAGGTCTCCAGGCCGATGATACCGTTGGCCGCATGATCAAACTCGACCTCTTTTTCCAAAATGGAATGCGGGGCATGATCCGTGGCAATGGCATCCAGCGTGCCGTCGGCAAGTGCTGCGCGCACCGCCGAACGATCAGCGGCAGAACGCAGAGGCGGGTTCATCTTGGTGTTGGTGTCATAATCACTGACCGCCTCATCGGTGAGGGTAAAGTAATGCGGCGCAGTCTCCGCCGTTACCTGCACCCCACGGGCCTTGGCAGCACGAATCAGATCAAGCGACATGGCCGCACTCACATGGGCAATATGGACCGGCGTCCCGGTGATTTCCGCCAGAGCGATTTCCCGGTAGACCATGATCGATTCCGCTGCAGTGGGAATGCCTTTGAGCCCGAGACGGGTGGCGACAGGTCCCTCATTCATCACCCCGGTGCTCAGCGAGGCCTCCTCACTGTGGGAGATGACCGGCAGCTTGAAGTTGGATGCATACTCAAGCGCCCGACGCATCAGCTGGCTGTCTCGAACGGGGTGCCCATCATCACTCACCGCAACCGCTCCCGCGGCCTGCATCTCACCCAGTTCAGCCAACTGCTGCCCATTTGAGCTGAGGCTGATTGCCCCCACAGGATAGACCCGTACAGCCGCCTCTGCAGCCTTCGCCAGAATCATTGCCGTGATGGCAGCGTTGTCATTCACCGGCTTGGTGTTGGGCATACAGGCCACAGCGGTGAAACCGCCGCTGGCTGCGGCCTGGGCACCGGTCAAAATATCTTCTTTGTACTCTTCCCCAGGTTCCCGCAGATGTACATGCATATCGATCAGACCGGGAACGACCCAACAGCCGCCGGCATCGATGACCGGCGTCTCTGCCGGCAACTCGGTATCCGCCTCAACAATGGCTCCGTCCCTGATCAACAGATCACCGGTCCGGTCAATCCCATTGACCGGATCGATGATACGCCCATTTACAATGCGCCAGGTTGTGCTCATTGGTTCCTTGCCTCTACATTCACTTAAATCTAAAAGGCTTTGCGATTGTGCGAGTTGAAGCTCCTCACTTTATTCCCCGCCCGTCGCAAAACGCAAAAACTCTATTTCGACAGTTCTCGAACCGCTTAAGAATTTCCCATCACCAGATACAAAAGCGCCATCCGGACAGCGACGCCGTTGGTCACCTGATCCAGGATCACCGACTGTGAGCCGTCGGCAACATCCGGGGGCAACTCCACGCCCCGGTTCACCGGTCCGGGATGCATGACCAGGGCATCAGGCTTCGCCAGGGAAAGAATCTTTCGCGAGATGCCAAACTGACGAGAATACTCCCGCAGTGAGGGCAGCAGAGGATCATTCTGACGTTCACGCTGAATGCGCAGGGTCATGACCACATCCGCATCTCGCACCGCCTCTTCAAGCGATGGGTTGACGATGGCTCCCAGCTGTTCAATCCCCTGGGGAATCAAGGTCGCTGGACCATAGAGGTGAACCTCCGACCCCATGCGGGTAAACCCGATCACATCGGAACGCGCCACCCGGCTATGGGTGATATCGCCGATGATAGCGATCTTCAATCCACTCAGGGTCCCCCGATGCTCCTTGACGGTCATCATATCCAATAACCCTTGCGAAGGATGCTCATGGGCGCCGTCACCTGCATTGACCACCGCGGCCTTGACATGCTTGCTTAAGAGAAGTGGAGCACCGGAACAGGAGTGGCGAATGATGATGATGTCGGGATGCATGGCCGAAATATTTCGGGCCGTATCGATCAGGGTTTCTCCCTTGGTGGTTGAGCTGGTGGATGCACTGATATTAAAGGTATCCGCGCTCATCCGCTTTGCCGCGACCTCGAAACTGAGTCGGGTGCGGGTGGATGGCTCAAAAAAGAGATTGATAATGGTATGCCCGCGCAGGGTCGGGACCTTCTTAATGGGCCGATCCGAAATTTCTTTAAACGAATCTGCAGTATGGAGAATATGACTGATATCCTCAGCTGATAACTGCTCTATCCCAAGAATGTGGCGGTGCGCAAAATAGTAGCCGGTTGACATGGTGCCTCCGGTGATCAATGAACGATATCGCCAATTCGACCCCAACGGATGGATTGGAGTCGGTCCAACGAAAACAAAGATTTATTCACATCCCAGGACCAATAAATAGCCCAGGCTTTACCACGAACTGCGTTGAGGTCGACAAAGCCCCAGAAACGGCCATCAGAGGAGTTGTCCCGATTGTCTCCCATGCAAAAAATCTTATGCTCCGGCACCTTCACCGGACCAAAATTATCCCGGGGATCCATACTTGCCGGGTGGATTAAGGGATCACGGAAGACACCGTGTTTATCCTCAAAGGGCTTGCCGTTGATGAATATTTTTTTATTGCGGATCTCCACCGTGTCTCCGGCAACCGCAATGACGCGCTTGATGTAATCGAGCTTCGGATCGTTGGGATATTGAAAGACAACAATATCATTGGGCTGAGGATCAGTGATAGGGATCAGGGTCGTTCCGGTAAAGGGCATCTTCACCCCGTAGATAAACTTACTGACCAGAAGGTGATCTCCAATCTGCAGGGTTGGCAACATGGAGCCTGAGGGGATTTTAAACGCCTGCACAATAAAGGTACGAATAAATAGGGCCAGGAGGACAGCAATAACAATTGCCTCTATGTTCTCCCGAACAACGGATTTTTTGGACTGCTGGGAATGACTTGCCACGGAGGTGCCTGTAGGTATGGGGGCAGAGGGAAACAACAGTCGTTTTTGCAGGGAAGCGCAAAAAGACACACTCGCAACGTAACCCACTGTTATCACATTGCGTTTTTCATAAAACTTGGCAACTATCTCGGCCACCAAATTGGCCCAAGGCTACCCGAAGGATCAATAAAATTCAAGCAGGTTTTAGTGTCGAGCGTGAGCAAATATTTTTAGGTGGTTCGGACGGGTTGAGTATACAATACCTTATCTACGTTCTTTGATCGTCCTGACTTGTTCGGTAGTATATCGTTCACGACATAAAAACAGAAGCCGTCTTCTTCAAAAATCATATCCTTAGCTCATGAATCATTCACTGACAAAATCTTTGCTGGGACACAGCCAGCTCTATTTATCCTGCATCACACTGTTTTTTTGCTCCCTCCTAGCCGGGTGCAGTGGCAGCGTGCAGTCTTCCCATCACAACGAGGACTTTTCTCTCACCATACTCCACATCAACGATCATCACTCGCATCTCGATGATGAAACCGCACAGCTCTGGCTCTCCACGGGAGAAAAACGGGAGCCGATCAGCCTCAAGCGGGGTGGGTTTCCCCGGGTGACCACAGCAATGCGTGAGCTGGCCGCCCAATCTCCCAACGTGATCAAAATGCATAGTGGCGATGCCAGCACCGGGGATCTGTACTTTACCCTGAGCGAAGGCAAGGCTGACAGCGAACTGATGAATACGGTCTGCTTTGACAGTTTCATTCTTGGGAATCATGAGTTTGACAACACCGACGCCGGTATCAAAAAACTGATGGGCGACCTGCACAGCGGGACCTGTCAAACGCCCATGCTCAGCGCCAATGTTCGTTTTGGCACCAGCTCCCCCTTGCATGATGCCCAACCGCCAGAGGCCATTCTTCCCTCTGTCGTTATTCAGCGCGACGGTGAAAAAATTGGCATCATCGGCCTGACGGTTGCCGGCAAGACCAAGCACTCCTCCCAACCCAATCCTGATACGATTTTTCTCGACGAGGCCCAGAGTGCCCAAAAAGAGATTAACAAACTCCAAAAACAGGGTGTGGATAAAATCATCCTCTCGACCCACATCGGCTACCAACGGGACCAGCAACTCGCCGCCCAACTCTCCGGGGTCGATGCCATTGTCGGTGGCGACTCCCATTCCCTGCTGGGTCCGGAAAGCCTAACGAAGTACGGACTCACTCCCGAAGGCCCCTACCCTACACGAACCGTTGACCGTGAGGGAAATCCTGTATGCATCGCCCAGGCCTGGCAGTACGGGTATGTGGTGGGCGAGTTACACCTGAGCTTTGATTCCGAGGGGCATGTCAAAAAATGCAACGGAACGCCCTGGCTGCTCATTGGAGATCAGTTCAAGCACAAAGATGGCAAAGCGCTCACAGCCCGGGAAGAGGCTGCGCTCAGGCAGGATATACAACGCTCAGGTCTACTCCGAATTACCGCGCCGGATGCGAACGCAGTTGCGACTTTAGCTCCGTACAAAAAAGAGAAAGAGGCTTTGGGCGACAAGGTCATTGCAAAAGCAGAGGAGAACCTCTGCCTCCGCCGTGTCCCGGGCAGCAAGCGGGATACATCCCGCTCCACTCTGGGTGATGTCTGCAACCAAAATCCACGGGTCAATGCCCATGGTGGCGATATGCAACAACTCGTGGCAGAGGCCTTTCTGCAACAGGGCCGCAGATTTTTTGATGCCGATCTCTCTCTGCAAAACGGTGGTGGCGTACGTATCGATCTGGCTCCCGGCCCGATTACAGTCAAAGATATCTATACAGTGCTGCCCTTTAAAAACACTCTGGTCCAGCTCAATGCGACAGGACAGGAAATAAAAGATACGCTTGAAGATGCGGTGGAGGGTGTTGTCGGGCCGGGACAGAACACCGGCTGCTATCCCTATGCCGGTGGCCTCCGCTGGAATATCGACCTGAATCACCCCAAAGGAAGTCGGATCTCCCAGTTGGAAATTCGGGGCAAAGATGGCAAGTACAGGCCTTTCAGGCTTGATCAGACCTATAAGGTGGCAACCATCTCCTTCCTGGCTGATGGCAACGATTCGTTCACAACCCTGAAAACAATCACCGGTGCTCGACGTATCGATGTCGGCTTGGACTATGCCGAGGCCTTTCTTGCCTATGTCAACAACCTGCCAGGAAGCCCAAAGCTCATCACCCCACTTCAAAAGGAGCAGTACTCAACCCAGGTTTTCAGGGACACTCTATAAAAAAACTTACCCTTTCAAATTGAGAGCATTGCCTTTTTACTCTATCAATTTGAGGGATCAGGAGAGTATAACTGCCCGTCCGATGGCCATGTTCCCCTCCTCATCTTTATTCTTAAATCAATGATTTTATACGGTTTTTCTCCGCAAATTATGAACTGGCGCATCACTTGCTCAAGGGGTCTGAGAATATACTGCCAATAGACTGGTTGACCAACACGCAAGGAGGATTCCATGACCATCACCAAAGCTGATCTTGTTCGCCAAATTTATCATTCGCATCCCGAGATGACAAAAATGCGTTCGACCCGGGCTGTGGAGCTCTTTCTCAATCTGGCCAAGAATTCTCTTATTGCTGGCGATAATCTTTTATTAAGTGGATTTGGCAAATTCAAAATCAAAGATAAGCGTCTGAGGCGGGGAAGGAATCCGCAAACCGGTGAGGAACTGATGCTTGATGCAAGACGCGTGGTTACCTTTAAGCCTTCAGGAAAACTGCGGGCTAAGGTGAATTAAGATATACCTATTGAGGGCACAAAAAATGGGGTTTTCCCAAGCCCCATTTTTTGTGCCCTCAATAGGCATGGCGAAACACCTTGGAGGCATAAAGCCCACCGATAAATTCACCTACTTTTTCTTCCAAATCGATGAACTGAATTCCAACCTTGACCCCTTGCTCAATCTGTTGCACATGTCGCACCTGCCCCTTAGCCAAGACACGGACAGTGTTGAGAATAAAACCGATCTTAACGGGCTGACCAGTCGTCAGAGGCTTGTTCAGTAAAACAGCTGCTCCACCTGTACTTAGGTCAAGCAATGTCCCCTGGTGTACCCGTTCCACAGTGGCAACTTTGACGGGTATTTCACTGCACTCAAACAATTGCCCTATAGCATTGAGATCAAGACGGACAAAAGCCCGTTTATCTTGGACATTCTTTTTTTCATACTCCCAGTCAACTTCTAATCCTTCCAGGGAAGGAATCGAGTCCCAATTAATCTTTTTATCCATGGGTGACTCCTCCAAAAAAATAAAATCTAAACATTCGTAGAAACACAACCTTGCATTTGCAAAGCTTCCAGCTCTGAGCTGAGTGTAGGTACTAACAGTGTATCACAGATTTATTGCAACCACTAAAACAATAATGATTCCTAGATAACTCAATAAATGAATACTGCAACCTTCGCGAACGCAAGCCCACAGGAAGAAATCTGCTTTTCGCCGTAAAATCGGACGTTCACCCCTGTTCATCAGCAAGAGCGCATGCTACCATATTTTTATCAATTCAAGAGAAGCATATTTCAGAGGAGACACCACCAATGAAAAAGTTACTCACTGCGTTTATCCTGTTACTCACCTTCACCCTCAGTCTTAACCTGAGCTTGGCCAAAGATCTCAAAGAAATTCAAAAGGACGGTGTCCTTCGCCATCTCGGTGTCCCCTATGCAAATTTTGTTGCCGGAGCAAACCACGGCCTGGATGTAGAAGTCATGCGTCTTTTTGCCAAAGAGCTTGGCGTTCGTTACGAGTATGTGCAGACAGATTGGAAACATGTGATCAGTGACCTTACAGGCAAACAGTACACCGTGCATGGGGATGAGGTGGATGTCATGGGACGCATGCCCATCAAAGGTGATGTCATTGCCAATGGACTCACTGTCCTGCCGTGGCGTCAAAAGCTTCTTGATTACTCCGCCCCTACTTTCCCAACCCAGGTCTGGCTGATCACCGCAGCTCAATCACCATTACAGCCCATCATGCCCAGTGGTGATGTAGATACAGATATCGCTCAGGTCAAAACTCTTGTTGCAGGAAAATCAGTTTTAGGAATCGGAGGCACCTGTCTGGATCCTGAGCTTTATGATCTTGAAGCCGTAAATGCCAAGCCTATTCTTTTTAATGGCACCTTGAATCAGCTTGCCCCGGCAGTCTTAAAAGCTGAGGCCAACACATCTTTGCTTGACGTCGCAGATGCTCTTGTTGCCCTCGTTAAATGGCCTGGTCAGGTCAAAATTATAGGACCAGTCTCCAAACAACAGGTCATGGGCGTGGGATTTCGCAAAGATTCGCCAGAACTGCAAAAAGCTTTTGCCCAATTTTACAAACGTCTACAGCAGGATGGTACCTATGTCGAGCTGGTCAAAAAATATTATCCTGACGTTTTTGCCTATTATCCTAATTTTTTCAATTAACCCCACATTCCAGGGGAAAGACGCTCTTCGTTGCCCAGCACTTCCATGTCTCTAAGCAACAAGCTGACCAAACCTTCATCAGCCAACCTGCTCTCCCTGTTGGCACTGGCCTGCATGGCCGCTGTGATCAGCGGCCTTATCATCGTTAATTACCTTGCTCAAAATTCGCTCCACGATGCAAACATCAAACGCTTTCAGCAAAACCTTGAAGACCGGGGGCGAAGCCTGGAATA
The DNA here is from genome assembly GCF_963664075.1 of uncultured Desulfobulbus sp. NCBI lineage: Bacteria > Pseudomonadati > Thermodesulfobacteriota > Desulfobulbia > Desulfobulbales > Desulfobulbaceae > Desulfobulbus > uncultured Desulfobulbus sp. Next base: position 4,459,966 of record NZ_OY760916.1, on the reverse strand, counting down.
TTTTTTCAGTGAACGGGAAAATGATCTTCGGGCTTTGGCCAGCGGAACTGCGGTAACCAGTTTTTTTATCAATCAAGATCTGGGCATGACCATGGCCTACGGGTTACGGGCCAGCTTAAACAATATCGAACGCTTTTTTAAAGAACGAATCGAAAACAGTCTCTTAGGCACAACTCCCATTTATTCAACATTAATCCTGCTGACAAAGGATGGTGAAATTTTAACCCAATGGCCAATGCAACCCCATCGAGGGCGACGTTCGACCACCGACTTCAGTCTTTTTGAAAAAAACACCGTCGCCATCACTATCCCTGGGAACGAATCTATCTGCTTCACCTGCCCTGTTTTTCTCAACAACGAGATCAAAGGGTTTGTTCAGGGCAGCCTTCAATACCAAACGTTTGTAGATTACCTGCTGCGAGATTTGCGCGGCACCCTGATCATTACCCAAAATTCCAGAGTGGCCTACCACACCTTTACCGATGCCACCCCAACGGTTGAACACCTGGTGGACCTTGCCTCTGGCCAGGTCTCTCCGGTGCAAATTCAGCCCTTCCAACTAGGGCTTCAGGAAACGTCTGATCAAGTAAGGGGATCAACACTTTTCTTCACGACCATCCAGGCATATGCCATGCAATTACTCGTCCTGGAGGGGGGCAGTGTCCTGAATCAGCAACGGAATCAATTCTATTCTCTCGCAAGCCTGATTGTGTTGTCGGTTGCGGCCTTTATTTCTGCGACCCTCATTTTTCGTGCGGGTTCCAGACGCTTGGTGCTTGAGACTTCATTGATCGAGGCGAATATCAGGGAACGAGCCATCGCTGAAAAAAAAGAAGAACTGGAACTGGTGTTGGAAGGAGCACAGCTGGGAACCTGGAGTTGGAACCCTCTTGATAATCAGGTGGAATGTAACCAACGATACTGGTCCATGCTGGGGGAGTCTCCAGGAGAGCACCCGGCGCACCTCAATGACTGGAAACAACGACTACACCCTGACGATGCTCAAAAGGTAATCGCCGCTTTCGAGACCCATGCCACTGGGGTAACACCTGTTTTCACCGCCGAGTATCGTATGCGACACAAATCTGGTTCCTGGGTTTGGATTCAGGATATCGGCAAAGTTGTCCAGAAGGATGCCCGGGGAAATGCCTTACGAGCTTTTGGCATACACCTGGATATCACAGAGCGCAAACGATCTGTTGCCCTCCTGGCAAAGGCAAAAGAAGAATCGGATGCCATTATTCGCGATTTTCTGGATACCCTCATTGTAGTCAACACCTACCTCACTGTTGTACGAGTTAATCAAGCCACCTGCGACTTACTGGGATACAAAGAGACAGAACTCCTTGGGCGCAAAGTCACCGATCTCTTTCACGATACGGACGACCACGTTCATCGGGCTTTTGCCTTTTACACCAGCGAAGATGCTTCCACGCGGCTCAATTATGAAGAACGACGCAATATTGAGCTCTGCTACCGCCATAAAAACGGTGGGCGTTTGCCCATGTCTTTTAACATCAAGCTCCTCAAAAGCGAAGAAGGTGTTATTAGCGGCGTTGTTGCCGGGGCGAAGGATATCTCCAATCTTCGTCGAGCCATGGACAAAATCGGCGAACAGAAAGGGTACATTGAAACCTTGTTCGATATCGTTCCCAGTGGGCTTGTTGCCCTCTCTGCTGAGCTGCAGATTGTAGAGAGCAATCGCGCTTTTCGCCAGTTGGTTACCGCCTGGGCAAATCACTTTGCCATCCCCCCGGAGCAATGTGAACAACGGTTTATTGCTCAGATGATCAAAGCCCAGGACAATCGGGATTCCTTTACCATTAAAATGCACCAGGATCATTTCACAGGATATTTTCGCTGTAACTCCGTCTTTATTGGGGTACTGCAAGGTGTTGCCTCGGTGGTCTCGATTGAGGATATCACCGATGAACGCCAGGCCGAGGAAGAACGACGGCTGTTGGCCACCGTGATCGAACAGACCGGAGATTCAATCTATATTACCTCCACCTCCGATGAACTCGTTCAGTATGTCAATCCTGCCGCAATTCGCAACAGTGGTTACAACGAAGAGGAGCTGCTAGGCGAGCCTCCATTGGTCTTTCGCGATAACCAGGTTGAAGATGAGATTAAACATGAGCTGCGACAGGCCATGCATGAAGGGAAGGCCTGGCATGGCCGTTTTAACATTCACCGCAAAGACGGGACCCTCATGGAGGAAGATGCCACCGTATCTCCCGTCCGTAATGAGGCGGGCGAACTTACACATTACGTTGCCATCAAAAGAGATGTCACTGAACTCTCCAACCTGCAGCGACAACTTCTCCAAGCCCAAAAACTTGAGGCTATTGGCCAACTCGCCGCAGGTATTGCCCATGAAATCAACACCCCCATGCAGTATGTACAGAACAATGTCTCATTTTTTGGGCAGTCCTTTGCTGAACTGCAGCCCCTGCTTGTTACCCTGGAAAACACGGAGCATACAACCGTTCCCCCCGCCCTCAGAAATGAACTTGAAAATCAGGACCTGGCATTTTTACTCGAAGAAGTTCCCGCCAGTATCGAGGAAACCCTTGATGGTATAGAGCGTGTGGCAAAAATTGTTGCCGCCATGAAAGAGTTCAGTCATCCTGGAGGGCATGAGCGCGAGGCAACAGACATCAACCATGCCATTGAAAGTACCCTTATCGTCTGCCGAAATGAATATAAGTACGATAGCGAGCTGGAGACAGAATTTGAAGAACGTTTACCCATGGTCCCTTGCTTTCCTGATCAGTTCAACCAGGTTATTTTAAACCTCATTATCAACGCAACCCATGCCATACAGACGCGAAAATCTCTGGAGCCTGAACTCGCTGGGCTTATAACCGTAGCCACCCGCTCCAGCGGCAACTGGGTTGAAATCCTGATTACAGACAATGGCATAGGAATTCCAGCGGAGGTCAGAGCACGGGTATTCGACCCTTTCTTTACCACCAAAGAAGTCGGCAAAGGGACCGGTCAAGGGCTCACCATCGCCCACGACATCATGGTGAACAAACATGGTGGAGAAATCAAACTCCATTCTACTCCGGGTAAAGGGACAACCTTTATTCTTCGACTCCCCCTCAAGCCGACGCAGGCCAGCTAAGAACTATGCACACCAAGATTCTTCTCATTGACGACGACACGAATCTGCTGAAAAGCATGCAGCGCAACTTACGAAGGGATTTTAAGGTACTCACTGCAACAAGTGGACCGCAGGGGATTGAGTTGCTTCGCCAAGAGGGACCATTTGCCGTACTTGTTTCGGATCTGCAGATGCCCCAGATGGACGGCATTGAGGTGCTGCGGCGAGCACGTCACATCAGTCCGGAGACTGTCAGGATTCTCCTCACCGGGCATACTGATCAGGACGTTGCCATCAAAGCAACCAACACAGGGAAGGTCTTCCGATTTTTAACAAAACCCTGCGACACACAAACTCTGCTGACGACCTTGCAGGAGGCCAGCCTGCACTATCATCTGGTCAATGCTAACCAGGAAATGATCGAAGAAACCCTTGTTGGTGTTGTGGGGCTGCTCTCTCTGATTCTTGGCCAAATGCGTCCAGAGGCGCAGGCAACAACCAACAGGCTCAAGCGTTATTGCCTGCATATAGCCCGGGAATCTGGATTTACTGAGCTTTGGTTAGTAGAAATGGCAGCGATGCTCTCCTGTATTGGCTACCTGGCAATCCCTCCAGCCATCCTGCATGCCCATCGACAAGGTGCCCTTCTTCTTCCTGAACAAAAAGCTTTGCTCGCAGAATACCCCGGCGTCACCCTCGAGCTGTTGTCGCAAGTTCCAGGATTTGAGGAGGTGATCGCAATGATCGGACTGGCACATGATATTATCCCCTCAAGGGGCAGCGCATCTGCTATTTACAAAACAGAACGCGCCACACAAGGTGCCAGCATTCTTCGAACTGCCATGGCCCTAGATGAACATTTGTCAGGGGGCTTGACGCCCCATGTGACTTTAGAACAACTTGCACGTGACCACAGCTTAGAGTCAAGGCTGATAAAAACCTGCCAAAGCTATCTCCAAACTATGCGCAAGCGGGATACTCCCTGAACTCGTTCGAATTCTGGTACGAGGCTTGAAAAAGTGGATTACAAGAAGACTGACCACCTTTTTTAAAAAAAGCGGGTTGTCTACTGAATTGTCAACTTTATGCAGCGATTTCCGAGGAATGGGGATTGAAACAGCTCTAACGAAACCCACGACGATTATTTCTGGCGAACAAGATGAATCGAACCAGGTTTTTTTCTTGACAAATTCAGGGGAAAAGAAGATTGACAGCTGAAAAAGATTCAGGCTAGAATAGGGCGGCAAGAGGTCTTGAAAATACTCAAAAAATGGCGGAAGTGCATGGGAATCGAACCCACCTACCGGGTTATTCGCCCGGCACACCGGATTTGAAGTCCGGGAGAGCCACCAGTGCCCTTTCCACTTCCGTTTGAACGATCTTTGCTTGCAACAAACGGTACCTATTTTTGTTGCCCACAGAAGAGAAGAAGGTATATGTTTGCCCCCTTCGAGTACTTCAGTGGTTGCGAAAGCGTTTTTTATAATTAATAATTATTTGTTCAAAACACAACTGTTTGTTGCCATTCAGATTCAAATTGGGCCTCGGCCCCTAACAGCACACACCTCGATTTTTCATGGAATGTGAGACTTTAATTCGCCTGATCAAGGACTGGTACCTTCGGGTGAAACAAGAAACCATGGCTCCGGCCCGCATGATGCAGTTTGTTGACCAGCATGTCAAAACCTGCAAGGTCTGCCAAGCAGATTTGCTTCTCTCCGATGAGGTTGAGAAAATTCGTGAATTTGTCCTTCCGGAATCCAAAATTCCCAAAGCGGTACGAGCCGCCGATGAATCTACTCCTGATATTTCTCCTGACGAGGATGAATATGAAGAGGATGAGAAATACATCGACGACAATGACGATGATCTCGACGGCGACGATGAGATTGATGAGGACAGCAGCAACATCAACGATGATGATGTCCTTTAAACATGCAATCCACACCTTTTTGACCTCATCCCGTTTCAGGGGAAATCATGTCCCCTGATAAAAATCTGCGCCACTTGGTGTCCATAACGAGGCCACATTCAGGCCTCGTTTTTTTGTTGCTCTTCTTGTTTGCGTCCCCACTCTTGGCAGGAGAGCAACAGGTCACAGCACCTGACCGCGTGGTTTCACTCAGTCCTCTGCTCACCGAAAATATTTTTCTTCTTGGTGCAGGTGAACGACTGGTCGGGGATACGGTGTACTGTCAACGCCCCGAATCTGCCAGATATATTCAAAAAATCGGTTCTGTGCAGGAGTTGAGCATAGAAAAGATTGTCAGTCTTCGCCCTGAGCTGGTGTTGTCTATCAATCTCAATCCTCGCCAACAGATTGCTAAACTGCGCTCACTTGGGCTTCACGTCGAAGTATTTCGACAACCAGCCTCCTTTACCGATATCTGCTCACAATTTCGCCGACTCGGACAGCTTTTGGGTCTGCACACAGAGGCTGAAGCCCTTATTGCCCAGTCCCAGGCGCAAGTAGAGGCAATCCGCCTCGCCGTCGCCAATCTCCCCAAAACCAGGGTTTTTCTCCAGGTGGGAGCCAGCCCCCTGTTCTCCTCTGTGAGCAACTCGTTCACCCATGATTTTATTGAACTTGCTGGCGGAATAAACATTGCCGGTGGCCAGCGGCAGGGCTCCATGAAAATTGAACAGGTTATAGCTCTCAATCCACAGGTTATCATCATTGCGGTCATGGGGTCGGAACATGGGATTGGGGCCCAGGAGAAAAAACGATGGTTGCAGTTTACAACCATTGATGCCGTGCGCGATCAGCGGGTCTATCCGCTCAATCCGGACTTGGTCTGTAGCCCCTCTCCCCTGACCTTTGCCGACACTTTGTTGACCTTTGCCCGTTTAATCCATCCTGAAGCAGTGATTGAGCTTCCTACTCGAACCAACTGAGCAAAAAACACCTTGCCATGAGAATCTGGCACGGGAAAAAACAACCGCTGCTCAAAAAAATGAGCAACGGCTTGAAGCGCATAGATGCCGTACTTATGTGGCATCGGTCCCTTTCTGCACCGTTTTGGTGCGCTCCAGAGTAGTGAGTGCCGTAGCAACCACGGAGGCAACATCGGTCAGGTTGGCTGGCAAGATCATGGTATTGCTCTCTTTGGCCAGTTTTCCAAACTGATCGATATACTTTTTCGCGACATCCAGATTAGCTGCATCCTGTCCACCGGGGGAGCTTAAGGACTCCGCCACACGACGAATTCCCTCACCGGTTGCTTCGGCAACTTTCAATATTTCTTGGGCTTGACCTTCTGCCTCATTGATGCGCCGCATCTTTTCACCCTCTGAACGGGCAATTGCCTCCGCACGAGCCCCCTCAGCCCGGTTAATCATTGCCTGGCGTTCGCCTTCTGACTTGGCTATTTCGGCCCGTTTTTCCCGCTCCGCCCTCATCTGTTTTTCCATTGCATCCAATACACTGCGAGGCGGTTGAATATCCTTAATTTCATAACGCAGGACCTTGACCCCCCAGTTTTGCGAGGCCTCATCAAGGGCATCAACGACCTGCTGATTCAGCGTCTCACGGGCCTCGAAAGTATTGTCCAGGTTGATCTTGCCGATGGCTGAGCGCAGACTTGTATATATATACGCATATCACTATACCGATAACACACTAAAAAGCTCCTAATTTCTTAAACAATCGCTGAATTGACGATTTATTCTGAAAAATTCAAGACATTATACACGTATACCGATTACTGAAAATATTTTTTACAATTATTACTATAGAAAAAACGGTCATTTACCCTCACTTCATATGAACTTCTATCGACTTACAAATGAAGTTGGCAACGAATCATAAATAACAACAACTGTTATTTTGATTCATACCTTAATCCGTGATGACTCATCAATAAAATTGCAGGGATCATGCAGTTAAATTATTGATTTTTCTTTAAAATATTGCAATGTATACCTGTCACAAAAAACTCACTCGAAAGGTGAAAACATGAAGCGATTTATACTCGAGCAAAGCAGCGAAGAATTTTACACCAGTCACTCCGGGCTCGCTCTGGTCGGTGCCTGCATCAACCGGCACAGCGACCTCAGTCGGCAAGTTGGCCGCCTAGCCAAGGGTGGGAACTGCATTGCCGAGATCGATGTACTTCGCAGCTATCTTGGTCTACTTTGCCTGGGGAAGAGTGACTATCAGGCTATCGCCTCAATGCGAGAGGACGATTATTTCAAGCAAGCCCTTGGTATAGGCCGTATTCCTTCGGTCGAGCGGTTGCGGCAGCGTCTCGATGAGTCCGGGACTCGTCTTGTTCCGACAATTAATCGTTGTTCGCGAACCATGCTCAAACGGCTTAAAGCCCCGATCTCTGGTTGCCGAAGCGGTCTTATCCCTTTGGATGTGGATGTTTTCCCCCAGGATAATTCCAAGACCAAGAAAGAAGGTGTGAGCCGTACCTACAAAAACTACGATGGCTATGCTCCCATGGCAGCCTATCTCGGTAAAGAGGGTTGGTGCCTGGAAGTGGAACTGCGACCTGGCAGCCAGCATAGCCAAAATGGATTTGTTGATTTCATCAATCGTGTGATTTCCTCTGCTCGCGAACTCACCAGAGAACCACTGCTCGTTCGTGCAGATTCAGGCAACGATGCCCTCGATACCATGATCGCCCTGGAGGACGCCGAAAATACACATTACATCGTTAAGTGGAACCCCAGGCAGAACGACCCTATAGCCTGGCGCGACAAGGTGTTTGCCCAAGGGGAAGTAAAGACACCCAGAAAAGGCAAACGTGTTTGCACCATTCTCGTGGAGGAGCAGAAAGCAGTCAAAGGTACCACCTACACTTTACAGCGTATCGTTCGTGTAACCGAACTGACCATCGATAAAACAGGACAGTTTCTCCTTAAACCTGATATTACCCTTGAGGAGTGGTGGACCGACCTTGCGATAGCCGCGGAAGATGTGATTGAACTTTATCGCCAGCATGCTACCTCGGAACAATTCCATAGCGAGTTCAAAACCGATTTGGATCTCGAACGGCTCCCGAGCGGCAAGTTTGCTACCAACGCGCTGGTCATGACGTTAGGCGCTTTTGCTTACAACATTCTTCGCTTTATCGGACAAGCGGGCCTGATCGCACCTTTCGGACCGGTGCGGCATTCAGCAAAACGAAGAAGACTGCGCACCGTAATTCAGGAATTGATGTACCTGGCAGCACGACTGATCTGCACCGGCAGGCGAGTAAAATTACGTTTCAGCCGACATTGCCCTGCTTTCACCGCCTTCAGCTTTGTGCATGATCGTTTGGCTCCGGTTGTTTAGATAAAATTTATAATAAATTCAGGGTAATGTAGAAATACTGCGTCTTCACTGTGCCAACTTGTGGAATTTTCAATGAACAAGACGCCAAAATAACCGTAGCGTACGGCTTATACACATGAGCATCAGCCAGCAAGGCTGGCAATCGTACCCGACAGACCCAAACGCGGTGGACTGTCTAAGGTCGTCACGGATTCAGGATTAGCCCCTTTGTTTATTATTAGGTTACATGAAGAGCTTGAATCAATCCCACCTGATCTTCAAAATGTTTGATTAAAAATGATGAAGATTTTTTTATATGATAACCATCTAATTACGCATCTTTTTTCATTTAGACAATTGGTCAAAAACACGTAATCCTCGAATCATGATTTCATCAACATTGGATGATTCTTTAATAATCTGCAAAATATTTTGGTTGACCATATCTGATTCGGGCATCGCCTTTACCCCCCATGTGTTTATCTCTATATCGTGGATAATTCTGGATATATATTCACAGGTCGGATCGTTAATGTCGTAGTGCGTCATAAGGACAGCATAGGTTGATGCATTATGATAGCGCCTGAATTTTGCCTCAGGTGTATCAAATGGTATCCCCTCCTTGATATGTGTTCCCTTCGGGTAGATTTTGATTTCAGCTTCTGGGTTTATATAACGCTTTATGAGCCATATGGAAGCCAGTTTGTCTGCTTCAAATATATCCCATGTTGAAAAAACGAAATCTGGATTTTCCCCTTTGGTTAAACATGGAAAAAAGGCCCCTAAGAGGGTAAGAGCTATGAGTAATATCGTAGTTGTCCTTAAGGTAGTTTGTTTGATCATTGGTTTGAAATATTTGTCATTTTCTCAACAAATTCATTAATAGGACGGCTGAGAACATCGTTTCTGTCTCCAAACTGTACCAATCGACCATGCTTCATGACTGCTATTTTGTCTGTTATTTGCTCTAAATCTCTTAAATTATGGGTGACATACAGGATCCCGATTTTTGATTCTTTCTGGACATGGGAGACGAACGATTCCATCTCTGTTTTCAATATCGGGTCAAGACTGCTGAACGGTTCATCCATTAATAAGTAGTTTGGCTCCTGGGCCAAAGCTCTAATGATGGCCAGACGCTGTTGCTCTCCGCCGGAAAGCTGGTGTGGGTAACGGCTTGCGTGACTGTTTAAATTAACGGCTGACAACATTGTTTCAATTTTGTCATCAAAATTGAATTTAGCTGCTTTTTGTTGTCCGAAGACGTATTGCAGGTGTTGCCGTGCTGTCATGTGAGGCCATAAGGCAAGATCTTGAAAAATCATTCCCACTTTTCGTTGATGAGCAGGGCATAAAATTTTCGGATTATTAACGGGGATACCCTCTATGGTGATTTTCCCTTTATTGGGAACATCAAGGCCGGCGATCAGACGTAATAAAGATGTTTTCCCGCAACCCGATGGTCCGATCAAGGCCACGATTTTTTGCTTATCCACCTGCAGAGAAAAATCTATCAGTACTTTTTTCCCCTGGACCGTTTTATGAATGTGTTCTATTTCGATCATTATCACTTGGAAAAAATCACTTTCGCAGAATCCATAGAAATGCCGAGGAGGTCGTAAAAGTCAGGAGCAGCAGGATAATACATAATGCAGCGACCATATCATCTGCACCATAGTGCATCAGGTTATAAATTTTAACAGGGATTGTTTCAATGCCTGGCGGGCAAACCAGCAATGTGGTTCCCAAATCCCCGAAGGCAAGAATAAATACAATGCATGCGGCTGCTGCATGATGACGCCTTGTTAATTTAATAAAAATAGACAACCAGATGGATAAGAAACTGGCCCCTGAAAGCAATGCAGCTTCTTCCAATCTGGGATGAACCTGTTCTACACCGGAATGTATCACAGCCGCAGCATAGGGGGTAAATCTTGCCATATGCGCAATGACCATGATAGCGACACTGCCGTAAATCCAATCTAGGGAGCCGTGATTCCATACTCCTATCAGGCCAATCCCCATCGTTGTGGCTGGGATCGCAAGCGGGAAGAATATCAGTAAAGATAAGAAAAACCGGGCGTGCTTTTCCAGGCGCTGTTGCAGATATCCAAGGCTACCCCCAAGCACTGCGGTAAACAAAGCCGCGGTAATTGCCGCAAAAAAACTCAGCTGAATTGGTTTCAAGGATGAACCAACCACCTGGACATATGTAGAAATGCCCCCCGACTTAATCAATAAAACACCAATGGGCAGTACAAAGGCGAAGCCAATGAGAAGTGAAAAGGCAAGAGCACAGATCTTTCCCGATTGTCCAAGCCTAAAGCGGATGGGAGAGAGTTCTCCTCCGTTTATGTTGATGTATGACTGATCGCCCATGAACCAGCGTTGTATTATTATTAAAGCTACAGTGATTGTAACCATTGGCAAGGACAACAATACTGCCTTCCAGCTATCATAAAATGCACTGTATTGAATGAACACCTCCAAGGGATAGACCCTGACCCGGAGAATATCAGGTACACCCACATTAATAACGGCGAAAATAAAAACAAAAAGTGTCCCACTTAATATGCTTGGCAGGCAAAGTGGCAGGGTGATCCGGCGAAGCATCGCCAGGGGACCGTTGACCAGCAAAGCGGCTTCCTCTTTGTTACGGTCAATATTTTGCAGGCCTGCCATGGTTGTTATTGTCACGAAGGGGAAATAGGACAGAGACAGAACCAGGACAACTCCGGCAATGCTGTGGATATTGAAATGGAAGACTCTCTGGAGCACAGGAGCCAGATGCTCCCAGACAATCGCATGTATGTAAGGTGGGATAAGGAGTGGAGTTATGAATGTATATCTTAACCATCTCTGTCCTGGCATATCAGTTCTACTTATAAAACAAGCGAGGCTCCCGCCAGATATCAAGGAGAGAATACCTGTTCCCGATGCAATAAGAAGACTGCTGCCGACCAGGGACAAATGCCGGTATTCAAAAGTGTTCCATAATGGCAACGCTCCTGGTTGATCAAGAAACGGTGTAATAATCAGATATGCGAGAGGTAAAACAGCAAGGATGATAAAGAGACTTATCGCTGTCCAACTAAAATAACGTGGCGGTGTCATCTACTCCATCATCTGACAAAAAGTTCCTGACAGAACCTGGCCGCTTTAGGCATCGTTTCCGCGACCTTGTAATAATCTACCTCCATAGCCTTGATGGAAGAATACGAAGGTACAGAAGGTGGGGTCTTTACACCGTCTCGTACCGGAATGTTCCCAGATTCACCAAAAGACAGTTTGCTTTCGATTTCTCTGCTCAGCAGATAATCGATGAATTTTTTCCCCTCCTCCGGGTGGGGAGCATCTTTAATGAGGGCAACCGTATTGGGTATCAGTAAAGTACCAATACCGTTTTTATCGGGGTAGATCATCTTTACATGCTTACCCGACTGCATGGCTACATTAACATCATCCGTATCGGTGACCCCAATGGGAAGGCGTCCATCCACAACCAGATCCCTGACCACTGAGTTGCCATCAACTATTACAACGTCATTCTTCTTCATATCCTGCAGATATCTTTTGGTTTTTTCTTCGCCAAGAAGAGTAAACAGGGCAGCCGTATGTGTGGCCGTTGTCCCAAAAAGAGGATAGGCCATGGCAACCTTGCCCCGCCATTTGGGATCTGTCAATTCAAAGATGGATTGTGGAAGCTCACTTTCCGTTAACATATCAATATTGTAAACCAACACCCGGGCACGGGCTGCAAAAGCGGTCCAATACTTCTCTTTATCAATGAGAAATAATGGAATACCCGCAGAGGAAGGTGAAGCATAGGGTGCTAACACGCCTTTTTCACGTAATACTATAGTCTTGCCGATTTCTGAATTCCAGAAAACATCGCATCGGGGATGTTTTTTCTCAACTATGAGACGGTTGACTAATCCGGTTGTTTTAGCGGCCTCAACATCATACACCGCTTTTACTCTTACCCCTGTCTGTTTTTCATATTCCTGCAGGAGAGACTGGGAAAACACCTGGTCTACTGAGGTATAGACAATGACTTCTTTTTGAGCGGAAAAAACAGTATTCCCCCACAATAGGACCAGACAGGCACAGAGTAAAAAACAGTTCTTGACTTTCAATTCACCCCTCTATCTATTTAATTATCCACGAGTATTTTCATACTGCCTGAGGCAATATTACCGGTCAATGTTGCCACATTCACGGTAAGCACATGCTCGCCGTTGGACGTGTTGTGCGAGTTCCACAGCCAGGTACACGGCGAATACCCTTCTTCCTGCTCGGTAACGAATTCATTGTCCACATAGCATATGATCTCGTAGCGCTGTTCGGTCACATACCGTTTAACTGCATCATCGATATAGATTTTTAATGGAAGCGTGCCGCTTATTATTGGAATTCCATCTTCGTTCCATTGAGCAGCCTCTGGAATTTTCATTCGGAAGCTGATGTCCACCCCCTTGTATCTGGGCTGTACCGACCGTAATGCAACAGATTGCGTGTTGTTGCTGTCGATTTTAGAGCGATCTTTTTTTTGTGGCCTCTCCGTTACTATAGTATTTTTATAGGTGAAATAGGTATATTGGTGGTTTCCCCTGGTAATGATGCTGTTCTCAGGCAAGGTAATGCCCTCAGCTACGAGAGTGAAGTCGTTTTCTGCCACAGCGGAGAGAACCTTGGACTCATCGTCTCCATCCCAGGATTCCTTATTATTTCCCTTGGGCCGGGGCTTCCAATTCACTATATTTTTCAACATTGGACCTTGTTTGACACCGGCCCGAACGACTATTCTCGCATCCTGATCCAAGTGGTAGGGTATTGCCTGCTCGGTTTTATCAAAGAGAACGGGAAAGGTGATGTTTTTCCCTCCTGAGAAGGTGGAAGGGTCATAAAAAGAGAGTTTTCCGCTATAACCGTAGGCTTCGATCGTAAAAAAATAAGCCTCGTCCGGTACGATATTTCCGTCCAGGTCTTTTCCATCCCACTCCACCTTGGATGGAGATTGAGCGGAGGGCTCGTCGAGCATGAATTCCCTGACTAATTGCCAATCAGCATCAAAGAATTGAACAAGCGCCTTGGCTGGTTGGGTGAGCTGAAAAGAAAGGGTGATGGATTCCCCCAATGAGGGAGAAAAAGTCTGGCTGCTCAGGCGTATGCCAGAGATGATCAATTCTGAGGCCTGAGCAGGTATTGTTTCAGCTGTTTGTATAGAGTCGCTGGATATGGGGTTGACTTCGTTTTGGGCTGGGCTAGGAGCTGCGTATAAGGGTGGAGAGTTAGTGAGGATCAGAAACAAGCTCACAAAGATGGCAAAATCGGAGGAGAGTATTTTCTTCATTTTTTTCTCTTCTCATTTCTGCCAGTATGGGTGCATGCTTTCACCAGCAGGCTCTGATAATCCAGTCAATTGTCTTGGTTTTTTTCCGTCTTTATCCATCACCCATATCTCCATTTGACCTGTCCTTGTTGAGGAAAAACATAATCTGGAACCATCCGGTGACCAGCTTGGATCAGAGTCATAGGCACTATCAAAGGTCAACCGCTTTGCCTCCTTCCCATCCCTGGCCATTACCCAGATATCCATATTGCCGCTTTTGTTGGATGCATAGGCGATCCATTGACCGTCTGGCGACCATTCCGGCTGAATATTGTAGTAGCCATCGGAAATAACCTCCTTTGCATCAGTTCCGTCAGCCTTAACCAACCAGAGTGACTCTACGACCCTCGTGCCTCCAACGCGGCGACCGCTGGTGTAGACAATATGCTTTCCATCTGGCGACCAGGCTGGATAGCTCTGGATATGGTTTTGTTGTATCAACTTACCGGCTGTGTCATGAGTTACATCATATATCCAGAGATCACTGTCTTCTTGCCGGTTGACAGCAGTGTAACAGGCACATACCAACTTATCTCCGGAGGGGGCCCATGCAGGATGGTCACAATTTGCAGGCAGAGCTTCAATCTTTTGGACTTGCTCCCCGGGGCTTACTAACACAATTTCTCTTTTGTTGTTGGAACCGGCTATATAAGGGCTTTTAGAGGATCGGCTAGGAAAGTGAAGGTCATTTTTATCCCATGCTAAGCGGATAAGGTTCTTGCCGTCTGGATCAATGGACCACAATTCCCATGAGTCATTTGCGTAGGTGGAAAAGATGATGCTTCCTGAACTGCTGGTTGTTGCATCTTGATCAGTTTCATTGCCAAGACAGATAAACGCAGGTAAGAGGAGAAGAATTAAAGATGTTAAAATGAAATTCAATTTACCTATTAGAGGATTTCGAGAATTAGAGAACAAACAGAACGACCGGCTCGGATTCTGTTTCATTGTTGTCTGTGTCGACTGCTGTGAATACTATATCTGCATCTCCACTTTTCGTTGGAGCTGTTATTTTCAGTGAATATATTCCATCACCCGCAATCTCATCGCCATGGGTTCCGTCATCATATAGATTTGGGTATGAGGTATTCAATTGTTTCGTTGATAACCTAGCGGCAACCGTTTTAATGGCTTGTAATCCACCCGGATGGCTTACATTGCATGATACAATTACAGGCTCTCCAACTCTAACTAAATATGGGGTTACTTTCTGATCGAGAATAGTTACTACTGATGCGTAAACTACTGAAACACATAAAAAAATTAATATACTGACAATCTGTATGTTTTTCATCAATTACTCCTTAGAATTCACGGAGGAATATAAATATTATATGTATTTGACCTAAAACACCAAAACCCTTTCGCTTAAAGCATTAATTTGGCAAAAAACTGAAGATGTGCGAATTTTAGTGATATATAATTCGTTGAAATCAAAGTAAAAAATATGAATACTGATAAATTTCGTTTCAGGTGATTTACAAACTGACCTATATTTACCTGGATGATTTTCTTAGTTACAAAATCAAGCCGTTGTTCAACCATTGCTCCGGACAAGCAGGTGAATTTCACATTTGGCACTCATCGAACCATCATTCAGCTAACACCCCAATTGGGGGATTAACCAGAAAACTCGTTTAGACCTTTTGGCTAAAAAACTAGGAAGCGACCCTATTCACTCCTTTTTTCTATATACCTGGTGTTGGAAAATTCAAATAGCAATACCTACCCCCGGTCACTTTTTATTGGTGGGTGGTATTCGATATACTGTCCCTCGGACTGAAAGCTCCTGACCATTTTTTTCCGATGTATTGTTCGAATATATATTAAAATATGTCATGCTAAGAAAACAAAATTTTGAAGGTTCAAGGTGTCTGCTCATTAATGAATGAGTGTCTTCTTAGAATAAGAAAAATATACCAAATTATTTTTTCAATATA
The DNA here is from genome assembly GCF_963664075.1 of uncultured Desulfobulbus sp. NCBI lineage: Bacteria > Pseudomonadati > Thermodesulfobacteriota > Desulfobulbia > Desulfobulbales > Desulfobulbaceae > Desulfobulbus > uncultured Desulfobulbus sp. The sequence goes on along the minus strand of NZ_OY760916.1, from coordinate 4,444,262 downwards.
TTTTCTGTTCTCATTTTATAAGGCATTTGCTCGAATCTGGGTTACGGTCGCAAAAATGCCTCTTCGTTTCTTTTTCTGCCTCAGCCCCTCGATGGTAAATTCCACCTCTATCTAACGGGCTCGCATGCTTTAAACAGTCAATTGGAGTACTTAATACACTTCTGCATAGATAATCGTCATTGCTCCCTCCACATTTAGCGTATTTGTGGTTATTGCCGACAAGATCACCTATTTCATCATAACAACATTCAGCCCCTGGATCATTTGGGCAATAGCTGGGTCTGTCTTCCAGAAAACAAGTGTATCCGCAATGATACATTTCTTCTCCAGCCCTATTTGGGTAGCGAAAAAAAGTCGGATCCCACGCTATTCCAAAGATGGACTTTGGACAATCAGCTGTTAGTCCTGATGGGTCAGTTATATTAAATGGATTACTCTGAACATAAGAATAAAAGTTTATACCTCCGCAAAACCTAATTGGATCAGCTGTCATGAAACGTGCACTCTCTGGATTGTAATACCTCGCTCTATAGTACATTAGTCCAGATTCGCTATCCAGTCGCCTACCAGTAAAACCATTCGGGTTCTCAATCGCCTCAGCTTTGCTTACGACATTACCATAAATATCATATGCATAGCTATTTTCAGCCGCTTCGTTAATGGTGCTTAATCCCGTTACGCTTCCAAGTGCATCAGAGAAATATAAATAAGTTTTTCCTCCTCTTCTCATGGAAGTAATATCGTCAATTCTCGGTCCATGTGTGTATGTTACCTTAACCATGCCAGCACTATTATATTCTTCAACAACATCAGGTAGCTGTTTGGAAAAGTCATAAATAAACTGGGTAATTGTCCCGTTAACATTTTTTGAGATCCTGTTACCAAATGGGTCATAAGTATAGCTGCTATACGTACCGTCAGGGTAATCAATCCTCTTAAGTCTATTTTCGTAACTATATTGATAGTTGGTTACTTCTGATAATCCGGTATCAGTTTTACTGATTGTGTTCCCGTTAGAATCATAGGTATAGCCTGCAGAATCATAACTCGTCAGTCTGTTTTCTGAGTTATAAGTCCAATCGCTATAATCGGCAGATGTCAACCGATTGTACACAGGATCGTAGCTGTAGGACTCAGCTGGGGATGATGGGTGTGTAGCCTGAGTTATCTGATAAATATTGTCGTAGGTGTAATTGTGAGTTCCAGCGACAGTGGTCATTGAGGTTCGGTAGCCAACATTGTCGTAACTATAAGTATAGCTTGATATTGTTGTGTCTGTGGACGTTGCATTTCGGAGATTCAGTAAATCTCCAACAGAATTGTAGGAGTATTTTGTAGTTGAACCGTTTACGAGCGTTTTTCCGGTAATTCTTGATAGTTTATCATAAGTATATGCGGTGGTCTCTCCATAACCATTGACCATGGAAGACATCCGCCTTAAAGCGTCGTAGCTATAAGTTGTTACCTTGCCTTCTGGGGTTGTTACTGATTGTAGCAAATCCCCTGACTGATAGGAGTACGAGACTGTCTTGCCAAGGGTTGAATTACTTGATTGCGTGACTCGACCTAAGGCGTCATAGGTAAAGACATAAGACACATCTGCATTTGTGGCAGAGAGGATATTGCCTCTAAGATCATAAGAATAACTGGTTACGGTTGAATCGGGATACGTTTTTTGGGTAAGCCTATTTAACGTATCATAAATATAGGTGATAGAATTGTTATTTCTATCTGTTTTTGAAGCCAGATTTCCAACCGCATCATACGTGAAGGTTTCGGAAGTAGAGTCTGGATAGGTTATTGTTATTAGTCTATTATTTTCATCAAAGGTATTGGCAGTTTTATTGCCATTAGCATCGGTAATAGATATAAGATTTTGATTACCGTCATAGGCAAACAAGGTTGAGTTGCCTAGGGCGTTGGTTGATGACGTGATTTTGTCTACGGCATTGTATGTATACGAGGTTGTATTACCGTTTGCGTCAGTTACAGTTTTCAGATTTCCACGGCTATCGTAGGTATAGCTGGTAGAATGATTTAATGGATCTGTTACGGTAATTAGCTGACCATAGGTGTCGTAGCCTAAGGTAGTGGTATTGCCTAATGGATCTGTCGCTGTGGTCAGATTGCCAATGGCATCATAGGTGAATGAGGTTACATTGCCAAGTGCATCGGTAATAGTTTTAATTCTATTAAGAGCATCGTAGGTATACGTTGCTGTATACCCTCGAGCATCGGTCTCGGTCTGCCTGTTGCCAAAGTGGTCATAGGTAAACGTTTTGGCCTCTCCTAAGGCATTGGTGATTCTGATTATATTTCCGTAGCTATCATATGCAAACGATGTTGTATTATTTAAAGGACCTTGCGCGCTAAGAAGGTTACCAATAGTATTGTAGCTCAAAACCGTAGAACTTTCTCCCCCCCCACCTTTATCCTTAGTAATTTTTACTACATTCCCTCCAGCATCGTACTCATAAGCAGTAATACGGCCTAATGAATCTGTAATGGTAGTAACTTTATTGGTTGTGGTGTTATACGTGATTGTTGTAGTGTTCCCTAGTGGGTCTGTTTCGGTGAGCCTGTTTCCATTTTCATCATAGCTATAGGTTGTCTCATTACCCATTGCATCCGTGGTGCTTAGCCAGTTCTGGTTCTCATCCCACGTATAGTAAATTCTGTACCCCAAAGGATCCCTCTTCTGGATCAATTGTCCGGTATCATTGTAATAGTAACACCAGGTCCTCCCGTTGGGATCTCGTTGATTTGTCTGGTTGGAATCAGGGTAGTATGTAAGCGTCCAGGTTCCCCCTATTTCTGTATATGTAGAAACCCGCTGGTTCGAGTCATAGGTGATGGTGTGGATAGTATTGCCAAGGGGGTCGGCAATGGAGGTCAGATTATGGTTATCGTCATAGGCGTATGTCGTCGTGCTGCCCAAGGGGTTGGTATACGCCGTCAGATTCCCTGAATCGTCGTAGCTGTAGACATACTCATGGTTCATCGGATCTATAATCTTGGCTATTTTATTATTTGTTCCATAAGTGAAGCTTATCTGCCTTGTCGTTGGATCGGTTATTGTCGCAACCTTGCCGGAAGCATCATACGCATAGGTTAATTGGTTACCGTTGGGATCTTTCCAGTAGAGCAGGCGTCCGTTTGAAGAGAAATGTGCGGTTTTTGCACATGATGTACAGGTGCCTGGCTTTTTGACGTAATCGTATGTCCCATCTTCATTTACAATGAGAGATTCGTGCCGTCCTGCAGGAGGGGTGAAAGTACCGTCATCGTTCTCCTCAAATTTCAGACGGACATTGTCTCCTTTTCGAACGATGGCGGAGGTCGCACCCTCATCTGTTGTGATAATCAATTCCATGAAAAGCGTGAAGGACCAACCATAGCCCAAAGGTCCTTCGAATTCGTTCTGGGAATCATAATGCCTGGTAATCTCAAGGGGAAAGCCAATAGCCGGAATATACAGATCCTGCTCTGAGTAATAGAAATTACCTGTCCGTAGATGTACTGGAGATCCAGGTGACGCTTTTCCCTTGGTGGGACATTTCTCACAGGGAGGCTCCTGGTTATCAGGATCTTCAGGGTCCGGCCCTGTATGCCCCTGATCTTTTGGAGGAGCGTCGTAGGCGTAAGCGTCTGATGGGGTGATAACTCCAATTCCTGCAAACAGGCTGAGGAAAAAGGCAAAAAGGGTAATACATGCTGTCGCTTTATGAAATCTCAGCATATTGCTATCCATTGCAATGATTAGTACCTTACAGCTTTTATTCTTGTTTTTTGGTAACTACTCACCCCTATTCTTCGGCATCAGGCAGAGTTCCTGCCAGTGCCAACTGGATAGCGACAAGAGGATTGATCCCCTGGCTTGCCATGGTCTGCAGGTAGCTTGAAATCCTACAGTAAGCCTGGGCATATTGTTTACGTCGAAAACAACCGGATATTTTCTGTTTTACCTTAGCCATGCGAAGATCCCTTTCCGCTCTGTTGTTGGTGAACGGTACATGTGGTTCTTTGGCAAAAAGCAAGACTGCCGCCTCATGCTTTTGTAATCGCTCCCAAAGATTGTGCGCATCGGATTTGGCTATCCTGCCGCGCTTCCCTTGTGGTTTCGGAGGGATCTTGGGCAACTCCTTGCTGCCACGCGTAAGGATATTACGGTAGCGCTTCTGCAGGTTGGCATACTCCCGTTCGGTAAGACATTTTTCCGGACGTTGAGCCACCGTACGACACGTTTGCTGGAGCACCGCTTTTAGATTGCGGGCCCACCGGTATTGGTTAGAGTCAACGACAAACGTCAACTCTCGTAAAAGGTGCGAGCCGCAAAGTCCGTGACCGCAATGGTCGTAGGATAAATATGATGCCCAGCAATCATGGATGATCACCCCGCCATACCGAGGGATGATATTCAATCCTTCGATTGCCTCCTTGCCCCGCTTTCGATGCAGTACTTTCAGGGTTGTTTCGCCGGAAGAATAGACGTGAATCCAGTGATTCTTCCCTTCAACCCGAAACGAGGTTTCATCCACATGCAGGGATGGAGCCTGCAGCAGCCTATCAATAGCTCTGGATTCCCATGCTTCGAGTGATTGGTACAAGCGCAAAACAAATTTGAGCAGGCTGGCCTCGGAGATTACGCTACCGATCATGGCTGCTATCTGTTTTTGAACCCGGTTTAAAGCGACCATCTGGCTGATAACCAAATGAATGGCAAACGCTTTAAGCCCATTGCCGTACTGCAGCTTGCCCGGCATATCCTCAGGAAAACGCCCCTTGACTGTTGCTTCACAATTGGGGCATTGCTTTATTTCTGCGTCAATGTGCTCGACAACTTTTTCAAAAACGATGTCGATTTTTGTCCGACGTTCATGCCCCTGGCATGCAACGCTATCCAGCACCATTCCGCAGATATCACACACCTCGACCTGAGCAGTGGTGACCGATTCTTTGACGCGTGTATTACCAACCCGCCCATTGACTTGTTTCCCCCTGCCGGTAGCGGTGCAGTGCTTGGTCGCAGTTTCGTCTTTCTCGGTTTGCGAAGAAGGAATGCTCGAGTTTTTGTTTCCCTTGCGCGTTGTCTTCTCAAGAAAGATAGAGAGTATCAACTCGACGACAACCAACAGACTGTTGAACAGGACCCGTATCTCAGAGGAGACTTTACCGTCGGAACAAAGCTGTTCAAATTCCTGTTTGAGGAGATCGACTTCTTCGCGAACCCTTATTTTATTTACTGTTCCCATGGGTTTACTATACCATGGCTTTTTTCGACCTCCTGTGCGCCCATGAGTTGAACGATTGAACGCTATCGCATCTGTTTGCTATCGGAACGCAATATTGGAACGATTTAGAGACGACCAGGCGCGTTGATGGGCATTTTTGTTGGCATCCCTGGCTATTGAAAAAAATTCCGGCAAAAACCTGTCAAGTTATTTATTTGGATTTGAGCTTTTTTTAGAGGGTGTGAGTAGTTACGTTTTTTGCTAGAAAACAAGCTGTCTAAAGGTCCTTTCTTTGTGGGGTTAGTAGTGTATATAGACAGTGGCATAACGCGTTAGAGACTGGTTGCTGCTGGAGTCTATGGCTTTGAGCGATATACTGTAGGAACCGCCTTTCACCAGATTGCCGTCAAAGTCCTTGCCGTCCCAGAGAATTGTATTCTGACCGGCGGGCAGGTTGTTTCTTGTTATCGTTTTAACAATCACGCCATTTTCATTCCTGACACAGGAGGTGACAGTGGATGCTTTTGAGAGTTCAAAAGAAACCGATGTGTAGTTATCCGAATCCTGGGCGTACGGATTGTACACAGGCGTGAAGTAGTTCGGCTCAGCATCTACATTGTTGATAACAGGCGTATTACCTGTCACTATAATGGCACTTTCCGGCAATTCATAAACCCAGAGTGTTATGGGATACCCTCCATCCCATGAACCGACGACAACCCCGTTGTCATCGACCCCATCCCACACTTCAGTGTAGGTTCCTGCAGCTCTTGGATCGCGGATGAACAGTGTGCGAACCGGGGCGATTGAAGATTCTTCCCTGTCGTAGTCCCGTTTCCAGAAATACAGACTGACAACCGAAGGGGTGTCTATGGTATAACTTACTTCAACGACATCATCTTCGTAGGGGGAGAATGAACTGGGCCAGGAGCGGGAGGGTGTTATTTCCTGATAGGTGGCGTCTTCCCTGAGGTCGTAGACCGTAATAACTCCGTCTTGCTCGCATTCTATATAGAAATAATACACCCCATCTTTAACAATGTCGCCGTCTGTACCGGTTCCATCCCAATTATCATTGTATGTACCAGTCGTCCGTTGCTCATTATCAACCAAAGTTTTTACTACATTACCATCGGAATCTATTATTTGACTTGTAACATTTGCTTCACCAGCAATTGTGAAACTAATATGAGCCGTTGCTCCATCTACCGGATTAAAGATTTCTTCCCTTGTAGTTGAGATAACAAAATTACTGCTAATGGGGATAACCTCAGAAGAAAAATTTCCTTCATTATCAGTTACTTTGAATGTTGCATCAAAAGTACCTGAAGTTTCATATGTGTGAGTGGTGTCTCCAGAAACTGTGCTGGAATAGTCGAAAGCTCCATCCCCATCAAAGTCCCATTCATAAAGGACAATGCTACCATTAGGATCATAACCTGAACCAGTAAAATTCACCTTGAGCGGGACGTTTCCTGAAAGTGGTGTGGCGTGGGCAGTAGCTGTAGGGATCCCTGGGCCTTTTACAGAGATAAGGACGGCATCCGTAGCAGTATTACCATCATTATCAGTTACCTGCAGCGTTGCGGTATAACTGCCTATGCTCGTGTAAGAGTGCAATACATTTCCGACATTCTTATAGACGTATATGATTCCTGAACTGTTAGATATTAAATAATCTAGGTCACCATCCAAATCTATGTCATCAATTGCAATTGTACTGTAAGAACCGACATCGATTTGGGTAGCTGAGGAGTCCTGCAATGGGTCTTCCTCGGACCATATTGCACTTGATACGTTTCCTGTATTTTTGTAAGGGATGATTGCTCCGTAACTGTTGCCAATAAAAAGATCCATGTCTCCATCATTGTCGGAATCGACGAAGCAGGGTGTGCTGTATGAACCGACATCAATGGCATTGCCAGACGAGTCATGGAGATAGTTTTCAGCAGACCATATTGAAGAGCTACCGTCGTTTGTGTTCCGATAAAGATATACTCGGCCGTAAGAATCGCCCACAAACAGGTCGTAGTCTCCGTCATTATCAATATCAGCAAAAGCTGGATAACTGCAGTATCCGACATCAATCACGGTGCCCTCAGAATCCGTTATAGCGCCTATACTGATAAAACCAGAAGAAATAGGGCTCCCGTCATTTCGATAGAGATAGACATGGCCAGAGTCCTCTCCCACATAGAGATCAAGGTCATTGTCCCCGTCGGTATCCGCAAACGTCAATGTTGCATGTGATCCTACGTCAATTATCGTCCCTGTATCATCCCTTAAAAGTCCTTCTCCAGTCCAGACAGGAGCACCTTGTGTGCCTGAGTTCCGGTAGAAATATATAGTCCCGTCAGAGTCTCCAATGAATAAATCTTTATCGGAGTCGTTATCAATATCTGCAAGGGCCAATACCCCATAACTAGCTGCACCGACATATCCGAGGTAGAGCTGCTCAAGTGTGAAAACAAGGTTCGTTTCATCTGTGTTTTTATAAAGAATTAAGCGTCCGTTTGATTCACCTATAATCAATGTTGTCTCAGAATTTATGTCGATAGTTGCAGGCCTGGACCACGAGCCAATATCCAGATCTATTCCATCCTCATTTTGCAGATAAGAGAACGAAGCCCAGGTTGCGACACTGCTACTGCCGGTATTTTCAATCATTACTGTACGTCCGTCTGACATTCCTACAATTAGATCCAGATCTCCATCTTTGTCTTTATCAAAAAAGTTCGGATAGCTGTAGGATCCAACGTTGATTTGAGATGCCTCAACATCCTCGATCAATCCCACTTCCGTCCATACAGGAGAAGATGATGTACCATCATTTCTATAAAACATGAGTGTGCCACCACTGTGTCCGACAAAAAGATCCAGGTCACCGTCATTATCGATATCTGCTAACGAGGGACAAGAGTAATATCCAACATCAATAGTCGTACCGCTGCTATCTTTCAGATAATCAACCGCAGTCCAGACGGGTACGCTTTCATCCCCATCATTCTGGTAGAAGTAAATTCGTCCTCCACTTTCTCCGATCACGAGATCCAGGTCACCGTCGTTGTCCAAGTCGATCACAGCAGGACTACTATATGATCCTGCATCGACAGTGTTACCTTCAGAATCATTTATTGTTCCTGTATTGGTCCAAACAGGCTGATCAGCGCTCCCATCATTTCGGAGGAAGTTGATTGTTCCAGAATTTGCTCCAACAAAAATGTCTGGATCTCCATCGTTATCGATATCTACAATATATGGACTGCTATAAGATCCAACATCTATAATTTCTCCGATAGAGGAAACTGGATTTACCAATTCTGTGAAATCGTAAATCCCGTCATTTTGAAAATCCCATTCATATTTAGCAACACTGCCGTCCGCATCAGAAGCCGTGGCAGAAAGCAGGACTTCTAGAGGAACCGCCCCATTTGACGGGAAAGCTACAGCATTTACATATGGTGTTCCTGATACTGTAGAGGGTTCAGTAACAACAATCGTAATTGTGGCAGAAGTACTCAAGCCATCATCATCAATTACAGTTAATTCAGCATTGTATGTTCCTGCTTGCTCGTATGTATATGTAGTATTCATTGATGCGATGAGACGACTATCGCGTGTTCCATCACCATCAAAATCCCAGTCATAATATTCCGGGCTCCCATCCAGATCTTTCCCATCTGAAAAAAATGTAACGGTAAGCGGCCTGTCGCCGGTCCTAGGATATGCACCTGGCAAGGAGGTTGGAGCCCCTGATACGGAGATAAGAACTGAGTCAGTATCTTTTAACCCATCATTATCTGTAATTCTTAAGGTGGCGTTGAAAATACCAGAAGAAGAGTAGTTGTGAGAAACGCTTCCTGTTGATGAACTACTGTAATCATAAACACCATCGCCATCAAAGTCCCATTCATACAAGACTACGCTACCATCACCATCAGTTGCGCTGCCAGAGAATTCAACTTCCAATGGAGCTGTGCCAGCTTGTGGTGAGGCTTCGGCAGATGCCTCCGGGACAATGCCAATCGAGATTTCAATTGAATCTATTGCAGTCGCCCCGGTATTATCTGTCACACGCAGAATGGAAGTATAGCTACCTGAAGCGCTATAAGTATGAGACGTTGAAGCGGTAGATTGACTGGCAAAGTCGTATGTGCCGTCACCATCATAATCCCATTCATATAGGACAATCGAGCCATCGGCTTCGTCCACCGTTGCGGAAAAAGAGACCTCTAGTGGTGCGGTCCCGGAAATTGGTTCTGCTGCAGCAATGACAGTGGGGGGGGTAACGACTTTAATCGTCGTATCTGCTGTGGCAGTTTCCCCTCTACTATCCTCAACCTGTAAGGAAACATGATGGGATCCTGAGTCGCTATAAATATGTGTAAATGACATTCGTGTATCGTCAACACTTCCATCCCCATCGATGTCCCATTGATAACTGTAAGGGGATCGCCACCCCACAATCTGGGGTTGAAATAATACCTCTAAAGGAGTACTCCCCTCATCAGGAGAAGCTATTATATTTACTTTAAAAACATCAACAGTAAATATTGACGTTTTTGATACTACATTTCCATCTTCGTCTTTAAGCGATACAGACAGAGTGTTGGATCCAGCTGGCAATGGATTTGTAATTATTGCAGTTGCTTGTGTTGCTGAAACATTAAACAAAGAAGTAATATCAACATCGTTGATTTTTACAATTAGAGATAAAAAATCAATGTCAAAGGTGCCGGCTGCATAAGAAAAACTTATTGAGGGATTTCTTGTTTTAATAGTTGAATTATTGGCAGGGCAAGATATTTTGATAACAGGAAGATCTACATCCTCTCCCAATAATAGCACTAAAGCAGCAGTGATCGTTTTTTTTGAGTTTTCTTTAATCTGCCCTGATTGCACCACAGCACAATCGAGAAGAAGGATAAAAAATAGCAAGCAGAGAAATACTCGCTGAGATCGTCCTAAAAAACTATGTTTTCTAATTATCCAATGCTTCATTCAGGATGTCCTTCACTCATTTTTAACAGCTTAAAGAACGGTGCAATCCCTTTCAATTGTAATGTTGATTGTTTACGGTCATTATCTTGACAATAAACATTACCCGTATTTAGGATTTTTGGGGACAATATAGAGTAGATTTAAAAAGAGTCAATGACGCTATGTCATTCCCAATAACCCTAGATTCTTGCGTGTAAATTGCAATTTTTTCGACTTAATACAATTCACCAAAAAATGCAAAAAGATTTTGTTAGGGAAGTTTGATATACCATCGAGGTAAGTAGAGGGCTCACTTGAAGTAAAATATGACGGAATTGTTAGCAAGAGGTAGATATTGGTAAACGATCACGTAGCTTGTCTGCAGCCCTTCGCCCCTTACCTTTGCAGATACCCTCTTGACCTTTGCCCGTTTGATTCATCCAGAAGCAGTCATTAAGCTTCCCTCCAGAGACAACTGAGAAGAAGAACGCCTCCTGACTCCTGCTCCTCTTCCAAGCATGTGCAACAAAGCCTTGAAGATTTGTCGAGCTGAAAGCCAGGCCCTGGGAAAGAAAAAAGCCGCTACTCAAAAAACGAGCAACGGCTTGCAATAAGAAGATGTGTTCTTGTACTTACGTGGCGTCTGGTCCTTTTGGTACAGTTTTGGTTCGCTCCAGGGTGGTCAGAGCCGTAGCAACCACGGAGGCAACATCGGTCAGGTTGGCTGGCAAGATCATGGTATTGCCCTCTTTGGCCAGTTTTCCAAACTGATCGATATACTTTTTCGCTACATCCAGATTAGCTGCATCTTGTCCACCGGGGGAGCTTAAGGACTCCGCCACACGACGAATTCCCTCACCGGTTGCTTCGGCAACTTTCAATATCTCCTGGGCCTGACCTTCTGCCTCATTGATGCGCCGCATCTTTTCACCCTCTGAACGGGCAATTGCCTCTGCACGCGCACCTTCTGCCCGGTTAATCATTGCCTGGCGTTCGCCTTCTGACTTGGCGATCTCAGCCCGTTTCTCTCGCTCAGCCCTCATCTGTTTTTCCATCGCATCCAGTACACTCCGTGGAGGCTGGATATCCTTGATTTCATACCGCAGCACCTTGACCCCCCAGTTTTGCGAGGCCTCATCAAGGGCTTGCACGACCTGCTGATTCAGCGTTTCACGGGCCTCAAAGGTATTGTCCAGGTTGATCTTGCCGATGGCTGAGCGCAGACTTGTCTGTGCCAGCTGGGTCACCGCATAATGATAATTTTCAATACCATAGGCAGACAACCGCGAGTTAATCACCTGCATATAGAGGCAGCCATCAATTTCCATGGTGACGTTATCTGCGGTTATGCAAGTCTGGGCGGGAATATCAATGGATTCCTCTTTCAAACTCCTTTTATAGGCAACCTTATCCAAAAAAGGGACCAGGAGATGAAATCCCGCCTCAAGGGTTGTTCTATATTTTCCCAACCGCTCAATGACATATTCATACTGCTGAGAGACCACCACCGCGGTCTTCAGCAAGATAATAACGACAAAGCCTACAAGCGCTAATACTCCAACCAGAAAACTATCCATCATGCCTCTCCTTGTGTGTCGGCAGGGCCAACGACGAGCGTTAAATTTTGTTTTTCAAGTATACGCACCACGGTTCCTTTAGGCAGGGGTGAATGAGAACTTGCCTGCCAGAATGTACCGCTATATTTCACCTTGCCTAAGGCAGGGGGGACGATATCCTCGATCACTTCGGCAGTACCTTGCAGAGACAGGGATGTGTCCATTCCATCCTGATCCAGGGTTCGGCCAAGAAATACTTTTTTTAAAGTGGAACGCAGCAGCAGCAAGCAGAGTAAACTTGCTCCCAAAAAAACGAGTAACTGCGAAGCCAGGTTCATGGGAATAAAATAGAGAGCAAAGGCAGCGCACCAGGCCCCCAGACCAAAGAAAAAAACAATAAGCCCGGGGAGCAAAAGCTCTAACCCCAAAAAGGCCACTCCCGAAAGAAACCACACCAAAACCGGGGAGACATCAGCAAACACCATGGAGCACTCCTTCAAAAAGATTTTCTCAATCCATAGAAAAGAAAATTCCGAACTTGTATACATCCGCAGAGAAAAACGACGCCCATTTTTCACCACCCCCGTGCCAACGGGAGAGCACTACATCATGCAGCCTAGCATATCGATAACAACTCACGGGTCCAGATTGGATTCACCTCTTTGGACGCCAACCACAAATTTCTCTTCAAAGCATAAGGCAAAACCGGCAAGATCCCCAAGAAAGAATGAAATTGCGACGGAAAAATTCTGCGGCAAAATGAGCATTGTTGCTCACTCGCTTTGCCAATTCTCTACCGGAACAGCCTTTGCTGCTAATAGTCAGCGCTTCTATTTTCGTCAAAGAGGAAGGGAAAATAAAATTTTTATTCAAAAATTTGTATATCTTCTTGTCTTTATCGTCGTTGTTCCTTAAAAATGAACACAGTGTTTGAGTTTCATTCTCTTTTTTACCGGTTGTCTCAGAAAAAACAGAGAGGCACGGTTATCTGCCCTATGCCAGAACCGTAAAACCAATAGAAAACAGAAGGATATATAATTTTTCTTACACTCAAACCTACATTGCAAGACTCCCTGGCCGTTCATCTGTCGTCACGGCCCTGGATCAACAGTCAATATTGCCCGTCCTTTATTCATCCAGGGCCATCCCGTTAGCGGCACCTTCTGATCAGAGGATAACCCTCCGCTCACGGACCCCATCAGTCAAGATTCAGGAAGATTTCCCATGTTGTCGTCAAGTCCCGCAGGACGCTGTACTCATTCCCTACTGGTTGCGCTGCTCACCCTCTTGTTCTCTTTTCCGCTTGCTCTACTCGTGCAAGCTGAGGAAAACGAACCGGCTCCCCCCGACGAAAGCCTGACTGTAAACGTCCTGCCTGAACAGCAGCTGATTCAGCAACGCCTGGAACAGGCCTACTATGGTCCCCAAAAAAGTGCGGAAGAACCACCACTCTACGCAACGGCCTATCTGCTTGATCTGTATAGAAAAAATAATTTCGCCCCTCTGTGGACCAATCAGGACAATATCACCCAATTACTCTCTGCCATTATCAATGCACGGGAAGAAGGGTTCATTCCTGACGACTATCATCTCAAAACAATCAGCCGTTATTATTTCGATCCCAAGGAGATGGGCTCAACAGCTCAGCGCGTCCAGAACGACCTGCTCCTTTCAGACGCCTTCATTCTTCTGGGCCAACACAAACGCTACGGTAAAGTCGATCCCAGCCAGGTCGATGAAAAACATAACCTCGAATCGACCGCACCTCGGCTCTCCCCAGTGGACGGAAGCCTCAAGGCACTACAAACCGGGACAGTGCGCGCCTTTCTTGATCAACTCTCCCCGCATCACCAGGCCTATGTAGCCCTGAAAGAAGCGCTTAGTACCTATAAAGGAATTGCCGGACGTGGTGGCTGGCCCCAGATCCCTGCCGCCGGCTCCCTTCGCCCTGGAATGCAGGACAATCGTGTGCCCCTGATCCAGGAGCGGTTGAGCATGACCGGCGATTACATCGATATTCCCGACACTGGCAGCACCCTCTACGATGGGGCGCTGGTCACAGCTGTGAAATCGTTTCAGAAACGGCATCACCTGGGAGTCGATGGTGTCATCGGCCCCAAAACTCTGATCGCGATGAATATTACCGTTGAACAACGGATTAAACAGCTTCGCGTCAACCTGGAGCGAACACGCTGGATTATCCACGATCTGCCCAGCTCCAACCTGATTGTTGATATCGCCGGTTTTATGTTGCAGTACTATCACAACAATCAACAGGTCTGGACCAGCAAGGTCATGGTCGGGAAGCCCTACCACCAGACGCCAATCTTTCGCTCGGCCATTACCTACCTGGTACTCAACCCGACCTGGACCATTCCGCCGGATATCATTAAAAATGAGACCATCCACAGCATTATCAAAGACCCTGAATTCCTGGCTAAAGACAATCTTCGGGTCCTGGACTATGAAGGCAATCAGATTGATCCGGAAACAATCGACTGGGAAGGATACAAGGGGAAATATCTGCCCTATATGATTCGCCAGACACCAGGCTCCTATAACGCACTGGGCCGAATAAAATTCATGTTTCCCAACCCCTATCACGTCTACCTGCATGATACACCGTCAAAAAGCCTTTTTGGTAGGACACGTCGTGCCTTTAGCCACGGCTGCATTCGCGTACAGAACCCGCTTGATCTTGGCAGCCTGATCCTGACCAACGATATAGGCAACCCCACCACGCCGGAGAGGATGAATAAAATTCTAGCCTCAGGCAAAACCACAACCATCATGCTCAAACAGCCTTTGCCCATCTATCTGATGTACCTGACCTCCAATGTCAGTGAGGGAAAGGTGATGTTCAAAACAGATCTGTACAACCGCGACGAAAGCATCCTCAAAGCCTTAAACAGCCCTCCCCTGCCCCTGAAACTGACAACACAAGTCCCGGAGGCGAAAAAACAGCCAAAAAATCAGCAGACGGGCATCAGCAAGTCTCTGCAACTGGTACAGAGCAAACAACAAGAAACGGATAGCTCCTATGCGCAAGATACCCTGTGAACTGACCCTGGGAAATGGAGGCGACATCGTCGTCATGGTGGAACTTGATGATACGGGAACGTTGAAAGTTCCCCGACATGCAACCTACGGCACCTTTGAGGAAGGGGTTTTATCGTACCGGATAATGCGGCAGGAGGATGCCGCCTGTGTGCAGCAGGAAATCTGGGTGGAAAAATAAATCATCCTGCCCCACTGCAGAGTACTGGTTGTCTGCATGCAAGACAAGCCATCCCCAGACAACGAATCAGCAGGGTTATCGGTCTGCTTACGTTGAGTAAGCCCGATTGTATTCTTTTAACTATCCCAAGCAGGAGCAAACCCCTATGGAGGTTCTCATGCGTACTCGACTCTTCTCGCTCACCCTCGTTGTTTGCCTGACAGTCCTGAATTCCACGTTTTTCGCACGGGCAGAGGCGACACGACAGGTCCTGGCAAGCACATTTCCCATCTACCAGATCACCCGCAATATCACCCAGGGGATTGAGGGCATCTCTCTTGAGCTGATGATTCCTGCCGGGCTAGGCTGCCCCCATGATTATGCGCTCACACCACAGGACATGCGCAAGCTGGCCAAGGCGGACCTGCTGATTATAAATGGTTTAGGGTTGGAAGAGTTCCTGGGGGCACCGCTGAAAAAAGCCAACGCCAAACTCCAGGTCATTGACAGTTCCCGTGGAATCACTCCCCTGCCCATGCCCGGTGACGAAGAACACGACGAGCACCATGACGGTCATGCAGAGACGGAGGCAGAACATCATCATCACGCCGGCCCCAACCCCCACCTCTTTGCCAGCCCCGCCATGGCCGCACTGCTCACTGAAAACATTACTCAGGACCTGGTCCATGCCTTCCCGGAAAAAGCCCTGCAACTGCAGGCAAACGGTGCTGCCTACAGCCAACAAATGCGCGACCTGGCCACAGAGATGGCGCAGACGGGCAGCCGGCTTGTAAATAACCGTATTGTCACCCAGCATGGTGTCTTTGATTATCTGGCCCGGGATATGGGGCTTGAGGTTGTCGCTGTGGTTCAGGCTCATGCCGGCCAAAATCCTTCGGCTTCCGAGATGCTCTCAATTGTCGCCACCATCAAAGCCTCCAAAGCCGGAGCTATTTTCACTGAGCCGCAGTACCCCGAAGCCATTGGCCAAACACTTGCTCGAGAATCGGGAATCAAGTCCGCCCGTCTTGATCCTGTGGCAACCGGTCCGGAACAGGCTCCCATGAACTATTACCAGCAGGTTATGCAGACCAACCTCAAAACACTGGTGGATACTCTTGGCAGCCGCTAATCCCCTTCCTCTCTATCAACCTCAACCTGAAGACCTTCCCCTTACGATTCGCTTTGATGAGGTAACGGTGGAACGGGGAGGAATATCCATCCTCGATGCGGTGACAGCAGGTGTCCCCAAGGGGAGTTGTACAGCCATTATCGGTCCCAATGGGGCGGGGAAGACAACACTGCTGATGGCCCTTTTACAGGAGATCAGCTACAGCGGCAGCATTATCCTCGGTGATGGCAAACGTCCTCTGCGCATTGGCTATGTGCCCCAGCGTCTTTCCTTTGATCGAGGGATGCCGCTCACTGTGAACGAATTTCTTGCCATGGGCTTTCAAAAAAAGCCCCTCTGGTTTGGCATTCTGCCCAAAATTGAGGACCGCTCCCGGGAAATACTGGCCCAGGTTAAGGCGGAACACTTGGCCAGGCGCAAGATAGGCGCCTTGTCTGGTGGGGAACTCCAACGGGTGCTCCTGGCCTTAGCTCTTCGCCAGGATCCTGAGCTGCTGGTTCTGGACGAGCCCTCAGCGGGTGTGGATTTTAGAGGTGAACTTATTTTCTGCGAGCTTCTGGATAAACTGCGCGTCAACAAGGGGTTCACCCAACTGATGGTCAGTCACGACCTGGCCACCGTGACCCATCACGCCACCCATGTCATCTGCCTCAACCGCAAGGTGGCTGCCGAAGGTCCCCCCCGCATAACCCTGACCCCTGAAAACCTAACCGCTATTTTCGGGATGCACATGGGCTTGGTCCGCTCCCGGGCCATGCCAGATAATCGGGTTGTCTGTTCAGCCCCCTGCTGCCAGGGAAAATGCGATGATTGATCTGAGTGCTCTCTACGCCCTGGTGGGACAATTCCTTCCCTTTGACTGCCTCCAGGCCAGATTCATGCAGCAGGCGTTCATCGGCCTCTTGCTTTTAGCCCCCATGGCGGCGGTCATGGGAATTATGGTGGTCAACTTCCGCATGGCCTTTTTTGCCGATGCCATCAGTCATTCCGCCTTTGCCGGCGTTGCCCTGGGGCTGCTCTTTGCGATTGATCCCAGCTGGTCCATGCCCGCCTTTGGGCTGCTGGTCGGTTTAGGCATCATGGTCATGCAGCGCAGCTCGGGTCTCTCGAACGACACGGTCATCGGGGTCTTTTTTTCAGCCATGGTCGCCTTTGGTCTGGCCATTGTCAGTCGGGACCGCTCACTCGCCCGAGACCTGCAACGCTTTTTATACGGTGATATCCTCACCATCTCTGACGGGCAGGTGCTCTTTCTCATTCTGCTTTTTATTGTCCTGATGGGATTTCAGATAAAAAGCTACAACCACCTGCTCTACATTGGTCTGAATCCGACGCTGGCCAAAGCGCACCGCATTCGCGTAGCCATCCACCAGTACATTTTTACAGCACTTCTCTCTTTGATCGTGATGTTTGCCGTGCAGGCAATGGGAGTGCTTCTGGTGACGGCCATGCTCATCGTCCCCGCTGCAGCCGCACGCAACCTTGCTCGCTCAGCGGGCTCCATGTTCTGGTGGGCGCTATTGATCAGCCTGAGCTCTTCGCTCAGTGGACTCATCCTCTCTGCACAGGACTGGGCACGAACCGCCACCGGTGCCACAATTATCCTTATTGCCTGCGGATGGTTTATCCTCAGCCTCCTACCGGCTATGCTGCGAAGAGAGCGCAGAGAATAACCTGAATTCGCGAGTCAAGATCTTCCTCCTGCCCCATTTGACAAACTGCTGTCCCTACCTATATGATTTTAGGGTGTCATGAAGACACTCCACAACTTCAGGACGCGGTCAGATATATGGGTGTCTTGAATAATTAGATTTTTCAATCAAAGCCAGGTAAGCGCAGACTCCGAGAATTGCGCAAAATTTTACCGCAGGCATATGCTTGATATCGGAGTCTACGCTTACCTCCGAGGATAAGATTTCAAGCGTGACGCAGGGATTGGAAGAAAAAGTAATTATTCAAGATTCCCATTTGTGCATAAACCAATATGGGGTGCTGCAATGCGAATAAAGTCAATACGGATCAAACTCTTGATTGGCGGTGTTTTAATCATTCTTGTCCCTATGGTCTTAACCATGTTCATCAGTAACAATAAGGCCACAGCAGTTCTGACCCAAAATTCCAAAGAATATGCTCAATCCATGGCCATTAAATTGGCAGAGGAAGTGACGCTTATCCTCAACGGAGCGGAGCACGCGGTTTCCATCCTCACCAATGACAGCCAACTTGTCGATTTAATGGAGCAAATTAATCAGCTTGGCATCAAAAACAGCACTAAAAATATCGCGACCCTGCAAAACAAAGTCGTCAAGGTCTCCACCGCCTTTAAACAGACCTACCCCGATCTATATATCGCCAATGCCCAAGGCAATATTGTTGCTGCCATGTTTGGTGAGAAAACAACATTTGGCGCAATCAACATCAGTGATCGCGGCTATTTCAAACAAATCAAACAGGAAAACAAAGTCGTCCTCAGCGACCCCATCCGTTCCAAGGCCGACGGGACCATTGTGGTTGTCGCAGCTGGCCCCATTCACTCGAGCAACGGTAATTTTCTGGGAATTTTGGGGGTGACCATGCGAGCAGAAGCAATCACCTCCATCGTCACCCGTGAACAATCGGGCAAAACCGGCTATGCCTTTATGACCAATTCCCAGGGCATTATTATTGCGCATCCTAAAAAAGAACTGGAACTGAAGCTTGATATCAAAACACTCGACGGAATGAACGAGATCACCCAAGCCATGCTGGCCGGAAAATCCGGTGTTCTTGACTACTACTATTCAGGGATGGAAAAAATAGCGGGCTTTGCCCCCATTGCGCTCAAGGGATGGTCTGTGGCCTACAGTAAATCGTCTGATGAATTTCTCCAGGCGGCGGTCGCCATGCGCAACCAGTCGTTTTACCTTTTGGCTGGCTCTCTCCTCCTGGTGGCAATTGTCATTCTTCTGGCTTCGCAAACCATTGTCACACCGATCAACAAAGCCGTTAATGGCCTCCGAGATATCGCGGAGGGAACCGGCAACCTAACAATGAGACTGGAAGTACACTCGGGTGATGAAATTGAAGAGTTGGCCAACTGTTTCAATATTTTCGTTAAAAAACTGCATAACCTGGTGAGCGAGATCACCACAAGCCTTGCCTCATTACGAAACTCAGCCGACCATTTCACCTCTGTTTCTGAAGAGATGTCAATCAGCTCGGACGATGTTTTCAACAGATCGAGCACCGTTGCTGCGGCGGCCGAGCAAATGAGCACCAACATGCATACGGTTGCCGATGCCTCTGAAGAAGCGGCCTCCAATGTAACTCTTGTCGCCAACGCAACGGAAGAGATCAACTCCAAGGTGAACCAAATTGCCGACAATACCTCCAAAGCACGGCAGATTGCACATCAGGCAGTAACAAAAACGAAGAGCGCTTCAAGTCGTATCGATCAACTCGGAGGAGCTGCTCAAGAAATAAGTAAAGTGACTGAAACCATCACTGAAATTTCCGAACAGACCAACCTACTTGCCCTCAATGCGACCATTGAAGCGGCTCGGGCGGGTGAGGCTGGTAAAGGTTTTGCCGTTGTCGCCAATGAAATAAAAGAGCTGGCCAAGCAAACCGCAGCTGCGACTCTGGAAATTCGGGAACGCATCAGTGCAATTCAAACATCAACCGGTCTGACTGTCACAGAAATAGAGGAAATCAGTGTCATCATTAACGATGTCAACGAGATTGTCTCGACAATAGCGACGGCTGTTGACGAACAATCCACCTCGACCAACGATATCACCGCCAATGTCCACCAGGCAGCAGGTGGTATCGCCGAGGTCAATGCCAATGTTGGCGAAAGTTCCACCTTTGCCATGGAAATCTCCCAGGAGATAACCGAAGTCAGTCAGATTACAGAAAATTTACGGCAAAATAGCACCCAGGTCAATCAGCAGGCAGAAGAACTTTTGAGTCTGGTTGAACAACTTCAAGGGATCGTTAATCTCTTTAAACTCTAACCTTCATGCAATCAGGGCTCAAATGCTCAAATTAGAGAAAATTCTTATCCTTTTTTGGATTTATTTGACGCCGACTACCGCTTTTGCCAACGATGGTTTTGGTGGACTCAGCGCAACCGGTCTCCAATTCAGTCATACCGATGCCGTGCGTATGGTCCGGGAAGATCTCTTTCTCAGCCCCAGCAAGGTGGAGGTGCGCTATCTCTTCCACAATCAGGGGAGCGTAACAGTACGAGGAGAGGTCATTTTTCCCCTGCCTCCCATTTCTCTTTCTGATCTCAATAACAGCGAATTCGCTCTTGACCAACAAGAGCTCCAATCATCCAACCCGGTGCATTTCACTGTTCGGGTGAATGGTATGCCCATTGCTGTTCGCACCGAACGAAGAGCCATTCTCGAACCACCCTATTCCGAGCGAGCCAAGGGAGGAGGTCGATATGACCACCCAGGAAAGGACATCACTCACCTGCTGCAAGAGCTACACATCCCACTCTCTCTCAACCCACAGGAACTCAATTCTGTTCTCCAGGCACTTTCCCCTGCCCAACAACAACGCCTTGTGCAGCTGGGCCTGGTTGAAATTTACAAAGGCGTGCCTCCGACAGCGCTCTGGTCAATCCAGTTGAATTATCACTGGCCGCAGAGTTTTCCCGCCGGAAAGGATATGGTCATTGAGCACAGCTATATCCCGGCACCGCCCGGTGGCATCTTTATCTGGCCAGAGTCAGAGAGTGAACTCTACCCCTACCAGAAAGAACTGATCCAGCAGTACTGCATTGATGGCTATACCCGCAGAGGAATTGTCAAACGGCTCTATCGTCAACAAAGTAAAGAGATGGCTGGCAACGGCATGGCGATCTACCTCGATTATGTCCTGACCACAGCCAATACCTGGCACGGGCCCATTGACACCTTTCACCTCACCATTGACAAGGGCTCACCCAACAACATTCTCTCTCTCTGCCTGGATGGGCTCAAAAAGACAGACGCAACCCGTTTCGAACTCACCCGAAAAAACTTTCGTCCCGACCATGACCTGCAGTTACTTTTCATTGCCCCAATACGCTAGTCTCAGCTCTCTACCTCGTAGGAAGTGGGGACTGGGGTTGACAAAGAACTTCCTGTACCTTGGCCACCAGGCCGCTTGGCCGAAATGGTTTTGCAATAAAATGTATGCCCGCATCAAGCACCCCGCGAGAGGCGATCACGTTTTCTGTGTAGCCTGACATGTAGAGTACCTTGAGCCCTGGAAGCAGTTTGTTCGCCTCTTTGTAGAGGGTCTTGCCATTCATCATCGGCATGATCACATCAGTGAGCAGGAGGTCTATGTCTGCGGCCTCCTGCTGCAGGAGCTTCAAGCATTCAGCCCCACTGGCCGCCTCAAAGACCGTATATCCTGAACGGGTGAGGATATCCACGGCCAACTCTCGCACCATTTCATTATCCTCCACCACCATAAGCCGGCCGCTTTTCCCGGCTTCACAGACCTCCACCTCAGAGGAGTCTGCTTTTTCTATTTCTTCGCTGACTATCGGTAAGTAAATTTTAAAGGTGGTCCCCTCACCTGGCTCGCTGTAGACCCAGATATGTCCACCATGCTGTTTAATGATACCGTAGGAGGTTGCCAGGCCAAGCCCGGTCCCCTGTCCATCTTCCTTGGTGGTAAAAAAGGGCTGAAAGATCTGAGACAGAACCTCCTTACGCATGCCACATCCGGTATCGCTCACCGTGAGCTGGACATAGGGACCGGGGCAGACATCAGTGTGACTGTCCGCATAGTCCTGATCAAGCTCAACTGACTCTGTTTCCAACCAGATAGTGCCCCCATCTGGCATCGCATCCTGGGCATTGACCACCAAGTTCATGAGCACCTGCTCAATTTGTCCGACATCCATATGTACTGTTGGCCGTCGAGCTGTCAACGCCGGTTCGATAAGAATGTCTTCACGAATGGTTCGCCGCAAGAGAGGCACAAAGTGCTGAATAGTCTGATTCAGATCCACATGCTCCATAAAGAGGGCCTGCTTGCGGCCAAAAGCGAGCAGCTGCCGAACCAAATCGCGAGCCCGCAGTGCGGCCTGATAGACTGTCTCGATATATCCGTGATGGGGACTTCCCGCCTCCAGCTCCGTTTGAAGGACCTCACTGTACCCGAGGATGGGGCTGAGCAGATTATTGAGATCATGGGCGACGCCCCCGGCAAGACGTCCGACAGATTCAAGCTTCTGCGCCTGCAGCAGCTGCTCCTGAAGACGCTCCTTCTGTTCCTGCGCTTTTCTGCGATCGCTGACATCCTGGACAATGGAATAGAGGCGCTCCTGACCGGAGATGCGAATCGGCCCGGATATAACCTCCACATCGCAGCTGGATCCATCTGCCTTGTAATGGCGAAAGAAAAAGATGTTTTTCTGCTTGTCTTTAGCCTCTTGCATGGCCGATTGCACTTCATCGGGTGTCAGGGCATTTATTTCGGCGATATTCATCTGCAGCAATTGCTCCCGACTCCAGCCGTAAAAGGCTATCGCTGCGGGGTTGGCATCCACCACTTGGCCACTTTTGGGATCCACGAGCAGCATAACGGCATGATTGTTTTGAAAGAGACTGCGATAGCGCGACTCACTTTCGCGTATTTCAGCCTCCGCTTGTTTGCGCTCTGTAATATCTTGAATAATACCAAAAACTTTATTGGCATCCGGGTTATATTCCGCCTGGGAACGGATCTCCACCAAGGCACCATCTGTTGGCCGACGAATCTGGAATTCGACATCATAGGGAATATTCTCCTGGATCAGTTCTTTGAGAGCTCGATTCAACATCGATCGATGCTGGGAAAGAGGTATGCCCTGGATCTCCTCAATGGTCCAGCGTTCGTTACTCACCCCATAAATGTGACGAGCCGAGGGAGATGCCCAGACGACTTTGCTTGCGAAATCGAACTCCCAGCACCCCATATTTGCCATGCTCTCTGCTCGCTCCAACAAATTGGTGGTGCGCAGGATACGTGCTTCGGCTTTTCGCTCTTCAGTCTGATCTCGAAAAACAAGAACAGCCCCAGTCATCTGGCCCTGTTCATCACTGATTGGAGCCGCAGATTCAGCGATGGGATATTCCTCTCCACTGGCCGTGAGCAGGCAAAGGTGGTTGGCAAATCCCACCACCTTTCCTGTGCGCAAGACTTCATGGACTGCACTTTCACGGGGCTCACCTGTCTTGCTATGCACGAGATGAAAGACATCATCCACCGTCCTGTCCATGGCCTCTTTGCTTGACCAACCTGTCAGCAACTCGGCCACTGGGTTTATCAGTTCAACTCGCCCCTGACTGTTACAGACAATAACGCCATCCCCAACACTGAGCAATATAGTCCGATATCGTGCCTCCATCTGCCGCTGTTCATATTCCAACTCCAGAGCATGTTTGTACTGTTCCTTCCGTGCGCGCATCCACATCATTGCCCAAACGGCAGTCAAAGCGATAACGGCACCACTCATGAGCACCACTATATAGACGGCATGCACTCGCCATTGCGCCAGCGCCTCTTGGGTATCAACCTTGGAAATCATAAACCAGTTGGTCCCTTGCACAGAATACCCCACGGCCAAAACGGGAATCTGACGGTAATCAAGACCGCTGACGACACCACGCTGGCCTTGAATCACCTTCGCCGCCGGAAGATCTTGTTGAGCCAGTGGCAAACGCAGGGTCAGGGCACTGTCTCGTTGATGCCGTAATTCATTGAGGAATACCAATTCTTTGCCGACACGCTGGACCAACAGGGTTTCCGCGCTTCTGCTTTCAACCGGCCAGCTCTGCAGCATGGGGTAGAGAAAGGTGGATGCATTGATTCGCAATAAAATGGTGCCAATATGAACATCCGCGCCATGCACCCGCCTGAACAAAGGGCTGATCACATCCTGATGGGGAGGGAGAAGCGGGGGCTTGTGCAGATCAGAGATCAGGGGCTTTTTACGATGGACAGCGGTGGAGATCTGTTTTTGAATGTCCTCATGCACCATGGCATGCTCGGACAAACTCAGCCGAACTGCTCCCTTAGCGTCAAGCAGGAGTACATCAGAATACTGATAATTCTTCTGCAGGGATTGAAACCAGCTCAGTATGGCTGTCGTCATTTCCGCTGTTGGCTTCTGCAGCCACCCTGCAAGAAGATTTGAGGCAAAAGGCGCATCAACAAGCACCTGGGCATCCCCCAAACGCTCATTGCGCCACTGTTCAATCTGATGAATTTTGAGTTGAGCAATACTTTCAAGCTGATCAGTCACCTGACGACGGATCTGCTCTTCTTCATGCCGCAGAAACCAGCTGCCTCCGGCAAAGACAACGGCAAGAAGGACAAAATACACAAACAACCATGTCCGGTGGAATGCTGGCATAAATTTTTGCTCCGTGGATGATTCGGACAAGAATATCCTCTGGGTGGGTAATCCAGACTGACAAACGAACGCCTTATCTATATACTCTACTGAAAAAACATAACAATATTCAAGGAAGAATGGATCGGTACAGGTGAGAACGATTACCTAACCCAAAGTAAAATGTCCGGGGAGGGGCTTCCTTGACCGGCCTGCATCTTTTCCTCTTTATGTGAACGAGTATAATAGATTATTTAACCATATCCTCAATCAGGCCCTCATCATCTTCACGGTAAGCTCAAGAGGCCTGTTTCTTTTTTTAACCCGTTGTCTGGAGCCAGGGCATGCGTAAAAAAACATCGCGACTATTTTTTGACAGCAACGACCACAAGCTGCTCAATATCGTCAACGATGTCCTTAAAAGAAACACCCGTCCCCGTTCGCTGAGTTCTCTCATGGCCACCGCGCTCCACCCCCATGGCATTAAAGAGATGGCGGCCCCGGCTGGTTTACGCATAGCCTACGCCATTGTCAGCCTGCTCGGCTCCCTGGAAGCCGGTAAGGCGGGTGACCGCATCATAGCCCTTCGTAGTCTCCGGGACGAAGTCTTCAGTTCTGCAACCACTTTTTATCACAAAAACACCGCCCGGGTTTTGATGCAGATCATGAAGGAGCTGGTGCGCAGCCAAGGCAATGAGCTCAAGCAGCTCAAACTGGCCCATGATTTTCGCATGGCCTATACCGGAAAACCGCGCCTGGTTCGGGAACAGCTAGCCAAATACCACTTGCTGGAAATGCCTGAGGCCTGGAATCAGTTTGCTTTTGATGACCATGTGCACGATGCCAACACCAAAGGCCGCAAATCTCCGACCCACCTCTTGATGGATGCCTGGATCAAAGGTATCCGCCAGATCACGGTGGTCTACTACAACCATGTCGAGCCCGAAGTGGTGGAAGAACTCCTCGAGGCTGGGGCTATCTTAGATATCCATGTGCGTATCGGCATCGAACTCTCCGCCGGTTTTCGAGACAAATTTGTCCGTATTATCTGGGAACTTGAGGGATTTTTTGACAAAGACAATCTGCTTCAGTTTCTTGGGCAGGAAAGTATAGCCCAGCTCATGGCGGAGGGACGTGCGGTCTCTGAGTATCAGCAACAGTATGTTACAGACGTTCTCGAGGCCTTTAACAATCGACACCGTCTCGTGCTCGACCAAGATCTGGGGGTGGAGAGTGCGCCTTTCAGGCGGGAAGAATTCATCCAGTTTGTGGGAAGCGGCCAGCCTTCCCTGCTGCATCTGGCAAAATTCATACAACAGTACTACCACCAACTCCTTGATACCCGCGTCGCCCTAATTTATGAGGAGCATCCCCAAGACAGCCAGACCCGCCAGGATCTTCTTACAACCTGCGCCAAAAAGATGCATTCGCTGAGCCTGGAAACACTCATCGGACGGTTTCTCCAGCCGGTTGAAAACCCCTCACTGCATAACCCCTTCGTCCCCCAGGAAGAGGGGATGCCCGCACTGCTGACGCTCTCTCCCCAGGCCTTGCTGGCCAGGTTGGGAACCATGCTCTCCACTTCTCGCTTTACCCTCAATTTAAGTAACCTCACCATTCAGGATACCCTGGAGCTGCTCTACCTCTGCCGAGGTCGTATCACCCACATCGAAGCGTTCAATTTAAAAGACGCCTCTCACGGGATGACCGCACTGGCCTCCTCCAAAGGGAGTGGTTTTGCCGGGGAAGCGGTTGATATCACCAGCCCCGATCGCAACTATGAGTTGATCAACGCCCTACAGAAAGCGCTCAATGAAGATAATGTGATCGCACTCAAACGGATTATTCGGACCATCATCTGGGATTTTGAGCAGACCCGAGTCCTGGCAGAAAAGCGCTGCGAACAGATCCAGCAGAGAGGGGCAAACGCTGAGGAACAACAGCGGTGCCTAAGCGATCGGGAAGCGGCCAATCAACGAAAGATGGCGTTGTTGGATATTCTTTTTGACCTGGAATCCTTTCACAACTTTTACAACAAACGCTACCTGGGCTCCCGCATCGGTACAGGCTCAACCGGGCAGTCACAACTCCAGTACGGTATGGGCCTGGTCTGCCTGGACACCTTGCCGGAACGGGCCATTACCCAGGTGCTCAGAGACCACCGAGCCGGTCATCACAGCCTGATTCCGGTGACAGCACGCATGCTCAAACATCTGCACCAACGTGTCTGCAAGCCGGTCACCGCTACCTGGAAACAGCGGATTCTTGCTCAAATTCCCGGCTGGAATCAACGCAATGTCATCTACTCACAGGACTGGTCTTTGGATCGCTTTGAAATCCATCCAGGAACCGAGGGCAATGTTGTTCCCTTGGGAGGCATTCGTCGCCTTCCGGAGGTCAATATTCATCCCCAGGAACAACAACACCAAGAAACCATTGAAAAACCCTTTCGTTACCTCAACACCCATCTCCAAAATACACTCAAGGTACTTGGGGGATTCATTCCAGCCTTCCTCACCTTTGCCCTGACCAAGGACTGGTGGGTGCTGGCCTACTGCGGTGCCTTTATCTGGTTTGGCATCACAGGCGGCAGAAACATCATTCAGTCCATCCTTGGGGGCGGAGGGTTGAAACGTTCGCCGCTGCTTCCCTGGAATTCCCTGGTGAGCTGGAGTCGGATTGCCGACTCTCTCTTTTTCACCGGTTTTTCTGTCCCCCTTCTCGATTATCTGGTCAAGACCCTGTTTTTACAGAATCAACTGGGAATCACCACCTCAACCAGCCCCATTCTGCTCTACTCGGTGATGGCACTGGCCAATGGCATCTATATCTCCACCCACAATATTCTGCGGGGCCTCCCCCGCAGTGCGGCCATTGGCAACTTCTTTCGCTCCATTCTTTCCATCCCCCTGGCTCTTGTCTTCAACGAGGCTCTGAGCGTCATGCTGCATATGGCCATGGTCCCTGGGGTTGAAGCCGGGTTACAGAAATGGGCGGCGATTATTTCCAAGCTCGCCTCAGACTGCGTTGCCGCAGTGATTGAAGGATTGGCGGATCGCCAAAGTAACATTCGCATGCGTATGGCCGATTACCAGGCTAAAATATCACAACTTTTCTCAGTTTTTGCCCGCTTGGATATGCTTTTTCCCGAAGAAGACGTCCTTGATCTTCTGCAATCCCCTAAATCACTGATCAAGGCCATGAGCGAGGAGGCCCAGGATCTCAAAAAAGTCTTTATCATCAATGCATTGGACCTGATGTACATCTGGATGTACAAACCACGTGCCCGCAAGGCCTTACAGCGCATTGTCCTGACCATGTCCACCGAAGAATGGCTTATTTTTTACCGCTCTCAACTGATCCTGAAACGCGACCGGGAAATTTCCCAGGTCTTTGTTGATGGCCTGGTCGGCCGAAAATTTGCTCCCGCACTCTCATTTTACCTGGATCGCAGCGATACCTATCTCCTTGAAATGCTGGAAATGGGGATGCAGCGCGACCGTATTCTCCAAAAACAGGGGCGCTCTCAGTCTGCCTGAAAGCGCTCTTTTTCGAGCGCCCCATTGAAGGGGCCTGTTTTTCCGTACTTTCTTAACCTTCTAGATTTTAACCCTTTTTCCCTGATAATTTTCCACTTTTAGTATTGACAGCCGTTCTCAATTAAAATATATGAGACCATATTAATCTTATTTATCCTTTTACTACCGTTTTATGCGATTAACTCGAGCTGCCGAATACGCCATACGTTGTATCATTTATCTCAGTCGCCGTGGTCGGGGTGTCCTGACCAGCCGTCAGGAGATTGCTGCCCAGGCCGATATCCCCATTCATTTTCTGGCAAAAATTGCTCAGGACCTGGCCAAGGCCGGGCTGATCGAAATCCGCCAGGGGGCCAAAGGTGGCTTTCTTTTGAGTAAACTGCCTGCCGCCATCACCCTCTTGGATGTGGTGGAGACCATGATCGGCGAGATATACTTAAACGACTGCATTGCCCGCCCTGCCGGATGTAAGGTAAGCTACCACTGCGCCGTGCACCGGGTTTGGCTGGATGCCCGTGATCAGTTGCGTGACACGCTGCGGCGAGTCACCTTTGACCAACTGATCCTAGACAGTTCCTGCCTGCCCTTCCCCAAATCCATGCTCGAATCCGAATCGCTTGAAACCAACACTTCCGCCCGAGGTGACCTGCAATGAGCGCAAATCCACTAACAGCCCCAGGCCTGCTGCTTCGTGTGTTCCATTTTTACCGGGATGGATTTCGCCAGATGACCGTGGGCCGCACACTTTGGAAAATTATTGGCCTTAAACTCTTTATAATGTTTGCCGTCTTGAAACTTTTTTTCTTCCCCAATTTCCTGGCAACAGAGTTTACAACTGATTCGCAACGGGCAGACCACGTCATCGACAATCTGACTCGGCCTGCCCATGGTTATATACCCCCCCCCGTTAAAGGAGAGAAATTATGATCGAAAACCTGGACCTCGGCATGGTCAACTGGGCTCGAGCCCAGTTTGCCCTCACCGCGATGTACCACTGGATCTTTGTGCCCCTGACTCTGGGAATCACCTGGATCATAGCCTTTTATCATTCCATCTATGTGAAAACTGGCAGTGAAGAGTGGAAGCGGCTGACAAAATTCTGGATGAAACTCTTTGGCATCAACTTTGCCATCGGTGTCGCTACCGGCATCATCATGGAGTTTGAGTTTGGCACCAACTGGTCCAACTACTCATGGATGGTCGGCGATATCTTTGGCGCCCCTCTGGCCATTGAGGGTATCTTTGCCTTCTTCCTAGAAGCCACCTTCTTTGCGGTCATGTTTTTTGGATGGAACCGCGTTTCCAAAGGGTTTCACCTCTTTTCCACCTGGATGGTGGCCGTGGGATCGAACCTCTCAGCCGTCTGGATTCTGGTCGCCAATGCCTGGATGCAACACCCGGTTGGTCAAGCCTTCAACCCGGATACGGCCCGCTTTGAAATGCAGAATTTCACCGAGGTGGCCTTTTCCCCCTACGCAGTCAATAAATTTGTCCACGCCACCAGCTCCTCAATGCTGATGGCCGCCCTGTTCATTATCTCTATCTCGTCCTATTACCTGCTGCGCAAACGTCATATCATGATGGCCAAGCGCTCGATTGCCGTAGCCGCAATTATCGGTTTGATTGCCTCAGTTTTCACCATTTTTAATGGTGATGAGTCTGCCTATGAAATCGCCCAGGTGCAGCCGATGAAGCTCGCCGCCTTTGAGGGACTCTATGAAGGTGAAACCAATGCCGGTCTGGTTGCCTTTGGTATAATCAACCCTGAAAAGAAAGTGTTTGATACCCAGGAGCCTTTTGAAGGGTTTCACGTCAAAATACCAGGAGCCCTGTCGCTCATGGCCAACCGTTCTTTTGGCTCTTATGTGCCGGGTATGAAGGATCTGGTCTATGGCAACTCTGAGCAGGGTATCCTGGGTGCTGCCCAGAAGATGGAACGAGGGAAAAATGCCATTGCCAGCCTGGATGCCTACAAACAGGCCAAAAAGGATGGTGACGCCGATGCCGCCGCGAGCCATCTGGCGACCTTTAACGACAACAAGGAATTCCTGGGCTATGGCTACCTGAACAAACCAGAGGCGGCTGTACCTCCGGTTGCCCTGAGCTTTAACGCCTTTCACATCATGGTTGCCCTGGGAACCCTCTTCCCCATCATTTTCATTGGCTATCTCTACTTCACCATGAAAGGGAAACTGGAAGAGAAAAAATGGCTCCTTGGCTTTGGTACCATTACCTACCTCTTGGGTATGATTGCCTCCCAGGCTGGTTGGGTTGTTGCTGAGGTTGGCCGTCAGCCCTGGGCGATTCAGGACCTGCTGCCCGTCACCGTTGCCCGCACCAACCTGACCAGCGGCACCGTCCAAACCACCTTTTATATGTTCCTGATCCTCTTTACCCTGCTGCTCATTGCCGAGATCAGCATCATGGTAAAACAGATCAACATCGGACCGGAGGAAAACTAAGATGATTGAAAATCTGGATTATGCAACCCTGCAACACCTCTGGTGGCTGCTCTGTTCCGTGGTCGGATCGCTGTTTCTCTTTCTTACCTTTGTCCAGGGTGGGCAGAGCCTGCTCTGGCAGGTGGCCAAAACCCAGACTGAGAAAGATCTGATCATCAACTCCCTGGGCCGCAAGTGGGAGCTGACATTTACAACCCTGGTCCTTTTTGGTGGAGCACTCTTTGCCTCTTTTCCCAAATTTTACTCCACCTCCTTTGGTGGCGCGTATTGGGTGTGGATCGCAATCCTCTTTACTTTTATCATCCAGGCGGTCAGCTATGAGTATCGCCGTAAACCCTGGAATATTCTTGGGAGCCTCGTCTATGAGGGCTTTCTTTTCATCAACGGTGTGGTGGGCATTCTGCTGATTGGTGCTGCGGTTGGAACCTTTTTCACCGGCTCCAACTTCCAGCTCGATGGCAACAACTTCGTTACCTGGACCCACCCTTTCCGTGGTCTGGAAGCTGCTCTCAGCCTCTCGCTCTCCTCGATTTTCAATATCGCCATGGGACTGTTTCTGGTCTTTAACGCCCGCACCCTGGGTGCCATGTACCTGATCAACAGTATCGAGCTGGGCGAGGTTCCAGATATGGAGCCCCGCCTGCGCAAGGCCTGTCTGCAGAACCTGATTTGCTCTCTGCCCTTCTGCCTGATTATCGTTGGTTCACTCCTCTTCATGCGCGGTTACGGTATCAATGAGCAGGGTGTCATCGAAGTGGTCAGCTTTAAATACTTCTTTAACCTGCTGGCCAATCCCTGGCTGCTGCTTCTGCTGCTTGCTGGCCTGGCTCTGGTTGTCTACAGTGCCTGGAAGACTGCAAAAACAACCACAACCAAAGGTATCTGGCTTGGAGGTCTGGGCACTGTTTTCATTGGTCTTTGCGTCCTGCTGCTGCCTGCATACAACAACACGGCCTTTTATCCGTCCAAAACGCATTTGCAGTCCAGCCTGACCATCTACAATGCCTCCTCCAGCCCCTACACGCTGAAGGTTATGACCTACGTCGCCCTGGGTATTCCTTTTGTTCTGGCCTACATTGCCTACGTCTGGTGGGCAATGAATCGGACCAAAATTAAAATTGAGGATACCGGCGATCGGGCCGCGTATTAAGTGATCCTGCTGATTGCTCTGGAGAGCTTACCTCTCCAGAGTCCAAGCTTTTTTATGAGGTAGCCCCTATGAGTATCATGAGTATCGTTCTCTGTGTTTCCTGGGTAGCGGTTCTCGCCGTTTCCTTTTTTGTCTCGGTCTCGGTGCTGAAAAAACTCGATCTCTATTAAAATCGCCTGAAAGCGACCAAGAACAAAAGGGAGGCGAACCAATTGGTTTGCCTCCCTTTTTTTGTTGTTGTAAAGATCTCCCGTACAGGCTAGGTTTTGCAGACATGATCCTCCCCCAAGGACAAAATCTGTATCTTCCTGTTTATATGGCCAACTTTTTATCTATTTTTTATACTCTCCTCTGGGCTTGCGTACGTCCTTTCCTCCACAAAAGTCCACGGATGACTCTTGGCTGGGAAGAACGAACACTGGCAAAACCACTTCCCGGTCCCGTTGATATCTGGATACAGTCAGCTTCCGGTGGTGAGTCCATGCTCAGCGGTATGGTACTGACCCAGCTGGCCAGGCTCACCAAAACCAATTCCCCACTCACCACCCTGGCAACTGCGGGAACCAAGCAGGGGATCGACAGCCTCCACAAAATCTGGGGACAGCTTGAACCCACATCACAAGAGGCTCTCAAGCTCACAATCAGATATTTTCCCCTTGATGCGCCCAACACAATGGCCAGAGCCTTCGCCATCTTACGCCCGCGCCTTGCAGTAATTGTGGAAACCGAGCTCTGGCCAGGGTATCTTATGGCCGCCAAAACAGCTGGGGTGCCCGTACTTCTTATAAATGGACGCATGTCAGAAAAAAGCTTCAGGAGCTATCGCTTTTTTCGCCTTTTTTTCAAGCATTATGGTCCAAAACGTGTCCTGGCAATATCCGAAGCGGATTGTACACGTTTTGCGTCTCTCATTGGTCCTGAACGCGTTACTCCGCTCAACAACCTGAAATTTGATCGGATTCAGCCAAAGGCTCTTGCTTCAGCTCAACACACCAATCACCCTTTGGTAGGAGAGCAATGCTCCTTTATTGTCCTGGGCTCCATTCGCCAAAAAGAAAAGGCAAAAATTCTTGCGACCATTTATGCTATTCTACAGGTAAGCCCTGATATCGTTATAGGACTCTTTCCCAAACACGTTGAATGGGCTGACGATTGGATAGAGTCACTGGCACAGCAAGGTATCTTGGCTCAAAAGCGCTCAAAAATCAAAAATATTGCACCTAACTCCTCGGTTATTGTCTGGGATACTTTTGGTGAACTGGCTGAGGCCTACCAGTATGCGGATACTGCTTTTGTCGGTGGATCTCTCGTTCCCCAGGGAGGCCAAAATTTTCTCGAACCCTTAGCCTTTGGTGTGCCAACAATCATTGGTCCTTATTGGGAAAATTTTTCCTGGGTTGGCCGAGATATCTTAAACTGTGGATTAGTCAGAGAGGTACATGATGAGGTTGAACTGAGCCAGCTGTTACTTGCTGATCTCAAGAGGCCGAGTTCTCGCGAGACAACCCTGACACTGGTCCGTGACTATCTCCACACCCGTCAGGGGGGGACAAAAATAGTCAGCCAAGAAATTTTATCAATACTTTCAAGTACAAAAAAGAGAATGCACACATGAGTTCACCCGTCTGTTACGGCATCATTCCGGCCCGCTATCAGTCGCATCGGTTCCCGGGAAAACCGCTTGTGGA
Organism: uncultured Desulfobulbus sp.; assembly: GCF_963664075.1. Classification (NCBI taxonomy): domain Bacteria; kingdom Pseudomonadati; phylum Thermodesulfobacteriota; class Desulfobulbia; order Desulfobulbales; family Desulfobulbaceae; genus Desulfobulbus; species uncultured Desulfobulbus sp. Next base: position 4,410,942 of record NZ_OY760916.1, on the reverse strand, counting down.
TATCCTTGGTAAACCCATGTTTTACCGTGTCTACGAACGAGCAATGAGTTGCAACAAATTACAACAGGTCTGGCTGGCAACAGACGACCAGCGTATCTTTGATGCGGCCAAGAAGCTCAATGTTCCTGTCGTCATGACCTCTCCGGACCATCACAGTGGATCGGATAGGATCAAAGAAGCTGCAGAACAACTCAAACTCGACGATGAGGCGGTGATCGTCAATATTCAAGGTGACGAGCCTGCTCTAGACCCTTCGATGCTCACGGAGCTGGTCGCTCCCTTTGACGATCCCTCCACCCAGGTCACTACCCTAGCCCGAGTCATTGATGCCCAAGAGGCGGAAAATCCAGATCGAGTTAAGGTGGTCCGCTCAAATCGTGGCCTTGCCCTCTACTTTTCCCGCTCAAAAATTCCCTATATTCGTGACGAGGAACATGCCCAAACCGACTATTATCTGCACATTGGCATCTATGCATACCGTTTCTCAGCTTTGAAAACCTTTACTTTGCTCCCGCCGAGCCCCCTTGAAGACATCGAAAAACTTGAACAGCTTCGGCTCCTTGAGGCGGGAATAAATATTCATTTGGTCATGACGAACTATAATGGCTTCGGTGTAGACCGCCCCGAAGATGTGGAAGAAATCATCAAGCAGTTACAACAGCAATAAGGCCCCCGGAGGAAATCATGCAGCGTATTGTTCTGCCCCTTTTCTTTATCGTTATCTGTATCTGTTTGCCCCTACACTTTGCCTTTGCTCAGGCAGAGCCCCTGTCGTCATTCGACCTTTCCCAGTTACAAATCCTGGAAATACATACAGCCCAAGAAATCGCCCTCAGCAAAAATCCCAACATGGCTGCGGCTCAAGCTCGAATCGAACAGGCCAGGGCACGAGTGCGCCAGGCAACTGCTGCCTGGTGGCCGAGTTTGGACCTCAGCGCAGGTGCCGCTCGTCAACGGCTCTCCAATAATCAGTACGCCTATAACCAAAAGATGGTCGTACCGATGGGTGGCACAGCCGACCAAAACCTTGAAAATTACAGTGCCGGTCTTCAGGCCACATGGGTTCTCTTTGATGGTTTTTACCGAAACTTCAGAGAGAAACAGGCGAACTTTGATGAAAACTCCAATCAGGCTGCCATGGCCGATAGTCAACGGCTGTTGGTCAACTCCGTGGCCGAGGCCTTTCTCAACGCACAACTCGCCCAGACCAAAATAGATATAGCCCAGGCCGATAAGACCTTTTATCTGCGACAATTAGAAGATGCGCAAAACCGTTTTGATGTGGGGGCAGGCCCTTGGGGCGATGTGCTCAACATCAAGGTACAGGTAAATTCGGCCAAAACCTCTCTGATCGGTGCTCAACGTGAATTTGAGGCCGCAGGCTACGGTTTGGCAGCCCTCATGGGAATAGACGATGCCACCCTTCCCTCCCAGCTTCGTCTGCAATCACTGGATAAAAAATGTCCCATTACAAGTAACACTGAGAATGTCAATACGCTGATCATCGAGGCTCTGGCCCAGCGCCCCGACATTCGCCAACTTGAGGCAATGATTCAACAGGCGGATGCGGCTCAAGGCATGGCCAAAGCTCCGCTGTATCCGAAGGTGCAGATAGCTGGTGCTCTGGAAGGCGCACGGGAAGGTGATACGGGGATGGACAGCAACGATTTTGGCCATACCCTTGGGATCAACATGAGCTGGAATCTCTACGCCGGTGGCGCAGATAAGGCACGCATGATCGAAACCGAACAGGCCAAACGGGAAGCCGTCTATACCTTGGCAGGGTTACGCAATTCAGTTGCCGCTGAAATCCGGCAAGATCTGGCGCTTCTGCAGGCGGCAGAAGAACAGGTACGCCTCCAGAGGGAAACCGTGAAACTGGTTCAGGAAAACAGGGATCTTGCAAAAAATGAATATGAGGCTGGGGAGGCATCTCTGGTTCGGCTCAACGAGGCGCAAAGGGATCTGACTGCGACCCACGGTCGCTATGCCCAGGCCCTGGTCTCCTACCAGTTGCAAAAACATCGGCTTCAGGCAGCCACAGGGCGTAACCTGGCCAGCCTGACGACGCCTAATGCCCAATGAAAGGATTTGGTACAACCACACTGGTGGTCCCGGAATCTGCCATTGATGTTAATGAGCATGTGAACAATGTCCAGTATGTACAGTGGATGCAGGATGCGGCCATCGACCACTCAGCCAGCCTGGGCTGGCCCACGGAACGTTTTTTGAGTTTAGGGAAAACCTGGATTATTCGCTCCCATAGCATCGAATACTATCACTCGGCCTACGCTGGGCAAACCATTGAAGTGCTCACCTGGGTAGCAAATTTTCAAAAAATTCGGTCGTTGAGAAAATACAAGTTCATCCGTCCCGAAGATGGAGTAATCCTGGCAAAGGCAGAGACTCTTTTCATCTTCTGTGACCTGAAGACAGGCCGCCCCATTACCATCCCACCTGAGGTGCAGGAGGCCTACCTGATCATTGCACCTGATGACGAGCCCTAAAAAAAAAGGGACAGCCCACATCGTATTTTTAAATACAATATGGGCTGTCCCTTTTTTAATTCTATTGAAGAAGTCTTCTATTCAGACTAATCGGCACTCAGCCTCGCAAAATTTTCCTGACTGATATCCGGGGTCATAAAATTGCGAAAACGAACCACCCCATGTTTGTCCGCCAGAATAATGGTGGGTACACCAATGAGGCTGTATTTGGCTGTCACCTGACCATTGGTATCAAAATATGAAGGGTAGGCCATCTTGTATTTCTGGGCAAATTTTTGGGCACGCTCCACTGAATCATTGTAGCCCACATTCACTCCAATGACCTCCAACCCCTGGCCTTTGTATTTCTCGAACTGACTGTTGATTTTGGGCACCTCTGCCCGACAACTGGGACACCAAGATGCCCAGAAAACCAGCAGCACTGGCTTTGAGCCAATAGTCTTTGTCAGGTCAATCGGATTTCCGTTGAGGTCGGTCCCTTGAAAAGGAATTAGCTGTTGCCCCTCCTGGACTGCCCAGAGTGATGCTGGCAGCAATAAGAGGCACAAACTCAATACAAGGGACTTGATCTGGGGCTGTAACATAATGGTTCTCATCCTTTAGAAAAAGAGCTTTCCTGCCTGCACAAAAAAGTATTCAGCCAGTCCTATCATTAATATGCCCATACCTTTCTTGATTTTGACCATCCAGGCTCCGGAACGGGGAATAGAGGTCAATATACTAGAAAATGTCCCCACCCCCAAAAGCAAAGCCCCCATACCCAAAGAGAAGGCAAAAAGCAGCACTCCGCCTGCAAGCAAGCTGTTGTGGGTGGATGCGGTATAGGCAAGCAGGGTTCCCAACACCGGTGTGGTGCAGGGGCCTGCAACCAGGGCAGAGGAAATCCCTGCAAGAAAAATGCCCCCCAGCCCCAAGCGTTTGGTGCCAATTCGTGCTGCGAAGGTTGGCAGTTCAAATACATCCAGCATCCCCAGACCAAAGAGCAATATTACGTTGCCCACCACGAGAAAGGTCCAGGGACTGGAGTTGATAGCCCCAAAAAATCTTCCGGTAGCGGCAGCAAAGACGCCCAGGGCCGCATAGGTCAGGGCCATCCCCACTACATAGGTAAAGGATAAACTAAATCCTCGCCAGCGCGAGCCCCCCACATTGGCGTGCCCAATAACCCCTGCGGTGATGGGAATCATCGGATAGACGCAGGGGGTCAGGCTCGCCAGCATACCGCCTACAAAGGCGATAATAACCGAAACAATCAGAGAGGACTGGAGGTAGGTGTCAAACTGGCTGAGGAGAAATTCCATGGGATAAGCTCCAGGTACTTTTGAGAGTAGTTCTCAGATAAGAATAACCAATCTCGGCCTGATGTAAAGCAAAAACCTTGCTCTCTGTCTCCAACCGTACCAGCATAAGTGATCTCGGGACACCGACTCTCAAGTATTTCCTGGGATTCCCCTGTGATCGCCGAGGCATCAGTTGCCCTTGCTTTCTCCAATCAGCGCGGCACCTATGGCATTACCTACCTCACAGTACTCGGGAAACTGGACTGTTGTTCCCAGCCGCTTGGCCACTCCAGGCAAAAAGCTGCGGGCAGCGGCACCAATACCAATCAAGGGTACTTTGAGTGCAAACTGGACTGAAAACAGCTCATTTTCGCGGCGATTGAGAAAGGGAGTACTCTGATCGCCCTTCCAGACAGTCCGCCCCAGGTAATTCAGGAGGATGGTTTCAATGGCATCCTCGGTCACGGTGATCACCTGCTGACAAAACTCCTCCATACTGATTCCCAACGTTTTGGCGAGCACAGCGGCGCCTGCACGGCTGGCCTCTGCATTACCTATTTCTATGCGCCCCAGAGCATGGAGTGCATCGGTGGGGGTAAAACCAACCAGCACCAGCTGTTGGAGAAACATCAACCGCTCCAGCCGTTTTTCCAGGACAATGCCGCCAACGCCGGTTTTCTCATCGATGAGGCTGGGAGAACAGGGGCCATGTTCGGCCAGAAAACGAAGAATCGGGTCAGCGGCAACCACTTCCGGGGCAAGCCCCACCACCGGGACAACCAGCTGTTCGTTCAGCCCGAGCTCCAGCCAGGTTGCAGGATCCGGCAAATCAGTGGTCATTGCCAGTGGTTGCACCCGTGTTTTTTTCAATTCTGGATGGCCATCAACACAGATGAGATGGCTATCACCGCCGGCACCGGCGGTGTACATATCGACTGCCTCCACATGGGTTCGCCAATGACCGATGACACAGCCCTCTTTATTGAGCAGCGGTTCGCCATCTTTAAGCAGACAGACATCCGTGGTCGTGCCCCCGACATCAACCACCAGGGCTGTGCTGACACTGTCTCCGGCACCAAACCGTGCCGTCGCCGCTGGTCCACTGGCCATGGTCACGGCTGCCTGCTCCGCGATGGCGTCCAGGGGTTCACCTTTCCCATTACCGCAGATAATAGTCACCGGACACTCCAAGCCGACACTGAGCATGGAACGTTGAATGGAGGCCAGGAAATCCACCATCAGAGGCATGAGTTTGGCGTGCAGGCAAGCGGTTGCCGAGCGCTCCAGCATACCGGGATGTGTTGAGACCAGGTGGGAGCAAAAGACCGGCTTGCCTCCGTCGATCATCTTGATCGCCTCCTGGGTCACCAGCTCATGGGCGGGGTTTTTAATCGACATGGCTCCGCAGACCGCATAACTGTCCACCTCTTTGGCAAGCCCGGGAATGGTGTCAATCAGAGTCTCGATGTCCAGGGGTTCGTCTTCATCGCCGGTGATGGTATGGCCCCCTTTAACAAAGATATTGGCCACAACCGGTAATTTGAAATGGCGTACATAACCCAAAACAAAAAGGCCAACACGAGCTCCACGTCCCTCAACCACAGCATTGGTCGCCAGAGTGGTAGACACCGAAAGCCGGGTGACCTCACTGGGGCCAACAGATTGCGCCAGCAACCCTGCCAGCGCCTTGCCGACGCCAACACTGAGGTCATGGTGGGTGGTGCGTTCTTTATGCCAGGCAATGACTTTGCCTGTTTCACTATCTAAAAGGACGGCATCGGTGTAGGTGCCGCCTGTATCAATGCCGATGCTATATTCGCTCATAAGACTCATTGTGCATATTCAAATACGATAAAATTTACGCGGCCAAAAAATGAGCAATGCCCGCGCACGAGTTACGTCTTTCACTGACAATCCAATCGATGAATTGAAAAATGGTGCTGATGGATACCATCGGCTTCCCTGAAAAGCAAGCAGTGCCTGGCTCTGGTCCACGGCAACGATATGTATCACCTTGTATTCGTGAACACCCGCCCGCCATCACGGACTTAGCTTAGAGATAACGTCCCAGGGGGGAAAGCAGCCATTCGCAGAAACGCTCAAAGAGACCTCGGCGTTCATAGGCAAGCGGATCGATGCGTTGTGATTTCTCCAACTCCTCCTGAAACAGAGCATCCACTTGCTGGCCAAAGGGCTGACTGGCCACGATGACATTGATTTCAAAATTACGGTGAAAGCTGCGCGCATCCAGATTGGCCGAGCCCAGGGTCACCCAGCTTGTATCCACGGCCATGACCTTGGCATGGAGAATGGTCCCCAATCGTTCATAAATCTCAACACCGGCCGCAAAAAGAGGCTTTAAGTAGGCCCGCCCAACGATCTTCACCACAGGAACATCACTGATGGAAGGAAGTATGATTTGAACGCACACCCCACGGCGAACCGCCCGCAAGAGAGAGCGCACGACCCGTGGCCCCGGGACAAAATAGGGCGTCATGATCTGAATTTTTGTTTCTGCTCCGGACATGGCCAAACGGAAGGCGTTACGAATCCGAGGCCTGTTCATATGGGGGCGCCCATTGACAATCACCACATCTGCCTCTCCCTGCACTGCCTCCTGCGGGGGCTGCGGGAAATGATTGAAATGACCGCCAAGCTGCTGCCAGGTTTCTTCAAAGATACGCTGGAGTTCTCTGGCGGCGGATCCTTCCAGGCGCATCCCCACATCGCGCCATCGGGTATAATTTTCGCCAAAGCCTGAATACTCATCCCCCACGTTGAGGCCACCGACAAAGGCTTTCTCCCCGTCAATCACAACCAGTTTGCGGTGATCACGAATATCCAACAAACGGAATCGAGCAAAAGAGGGAGGATTAAAAGGAATACATTCCACCCCATGCAACTGGAGGTCATTCCAATAGGCCTCTGGGGTCTCAAACGATCCCAAGGCATCATAGATGAGAACAATGCTGACCCCGCGTTGGGCAGCTTTCTTCAAAGCTTTCCCCAGGAGTACTCCAGTTGTATCGCTTTTTATGATATAAAAATCGATACAGATGCAAGTCTCTGCCTGATCGATGGCTGCAAGCAAGGCGGGAAAAAAATCACCCCCATGGGGCAACAGATCGACCCTATTACCAGAAAAATAGACCAGCTCACCTCGGCGCCGTATACGTTTCAAAAGACGCGTCAGCCGCTGCTTTGTTTTGTATTTTTCAAAGAGGACCATGGATAACGAAAGTTCTGTTGCTTTCGTGACAGGTTAAAAAATTCGCTGTTTTTCTCGTGATCTGCTTGAAGGCAGATACAAGAATGCATACATCCACAACTAAAGCATGTTGGTATTGTGAGTAATTGTGCAGTGATGGGAAAGATACCCTGAAACAGAAAAAAGGAGGGAAAAAATGACAATGCAACCGGTTAAAAATGAACTGATGCACCGTTTTGAACTGGCTGATGGGGGAAAAGTTGCTCTTCTTGAATACAGAGAGCAAGGGGACAATGTGCTCGTTTTCACCCATACCTTTGTGCCACCGGAGCTCCGTGGAAAAGACCTGGCCGCTTTGCTGACACGATTTGCGCTTGAAGATGCGAAGCGACAAGGAAAAAAAGTAATTCCCCAGTGTTCCTATACAGCAATGTTTATGAAAAGAAACAAAGAGTTTGGGGAGCTCAAAGCCCCTGAGATCGGATTCTAAGGAGCACTCGGGGGGATTGCTGCCCCAAACAAAAACCAGGGCTCACTTTACTCCGCTTCTTCAAGAAAAATACGGCGTAGCTTATAAAAATAATCCGCTCCTGACCAGACCGTCATCACCAAAGCAACATACAAAATAGCAAGCCCGATCTGATGCAGCTGGGGAATGGGTAATAATCCAAGAGGAAAGATCAGGGTACCAAGGGCAATGTACTGGATAATAGATTTCCATTTTCCCAGTTGGCTGGCCGCTACGACAACGCCTGAAGAGGAAGCCACTCCGCGCAAGCCGGTCACGACAATTTCCCGGCAAAGAATGATCAGAGCAATCCAAGCGGGCAACTTTCCTGTGGGAATAAGCATAATCAGGGCGGTGGTTACCAGGACCTTATCAGCGAGAGGATCCATCAGCTTACCAAGCACGGTTATTTCCTTATACTTACGTGCATAGTAGCCATCAATCCAATCTGAGCCTGCCGCAATGGAAAAGACCAACCAGGCAAAGAAAGCAACACTGGTGGTTTGCTCAAGAAGTAAAAGCAACATCAGGCAGCCGGAGAAAATAAACCGGCTGCCTGTAATCAGGTTAGGAACATTAAAAATTTTGGAACGATACTTCAATTGATGGTTACCATTTTGCGGACGTTGATATTTTTGGCAGATCGAGAACGACTTTCCCGCTTGTAGGAACGGTAATTCTTCAAAACCTTGGCCACATAATTCTTTGTTTCAGAAATATTGGGAATGACGTTATGTGGCGCCACTCGCCCGGGGCCTGCATTGTATGCTGCTAAAGTTAATTCCACATTTTGATCGAAGTTGTCAAGCAGCGAACGTAAATACTTGGCCCCACCGTTAATATTCTGGGCGGGATCAAAAGGATCCAGAACCTCCAAGTCACGGGCGGTTCCAGGCATAAGTTGCATGAGCCCTTGAGCTCCCTTGGGGGAGATAGCCAGGGGATCAAAATTTGACTCCGCTTGAATCACCGCCTTGATCAACAATGGGTCGAGATTGTGCTCTCGTGCGGCCAGTTGAATATAACGATTTAAAGCATGCGGACCGCTCCCTGAGCCACGATCGGAAAGGCGTGATTGGAGACGACGGGAGGAGTGGTGAGCCGATTTGGCAGGCGCCATTGCGGAGCGGGAATGTCGAGTAATCGTTCGAATAAGCTCATCTTCTGGGGAGCTGACTCGTCGTGGTGGACGTTTACTCAACTTATAGCGACCAGTCCCGGGGACATTGGTGTAATGACAGATGCCACGAGCATCAACGTAGGCATACATTGCCGCGCCTGCGGGCCCTGGAAGTACAACGACCAGAAAAAGAAAAACTGTCAGGCTAAGCCGTGGTAGCATGGGCTATCTCTCTCAGCTACAGAAGTTGGCGCACTCACCCTCAGATTGGGGACAGGATCTGACCAGAAGGTGAAAGTTTCGTTCTTCCTTGCGCGCTCCTCCAGTCAGTCAAACCAGAGGAGCGTTGCATGGCCGCGAAATTGACCTTACTTCTGCCGTTTTTCCCAGTCCGCCAGGAACTGCTGCATACCGATATCGGTCAGCGGATGTTTGGCCAGCTGGGCAATGACTTTGTAGGGGATGGTGGCGATATCAGCACCAAGAAGCGCTGACTCAACCACATGCATCGGGCTGCGAACAGAGGCAACAATAACCTCGGTGGCATACCCGTAGTTACGCAGTATTGACATTATATCGGCAACCAGGTCCAAACCGTTAATGGAAATATCATCCAGACGGCCAACGAAGGGGCTCACATAGGAGGCACCGGCCTTGGCAGCCAGGAGTGCCTGTGCACTGGAAAAGATCAGAGTAACGTTGGTTTTTATACCTTCGGCACTCAAAATCTTAACCGCTTTCAGGCCTTCCTCGATCATGGGAATTTTGATGACGATGTTGTCCGCTATTTTCACCAGCTCGCGAGCCTCGGCAACCATGCCCTCGGCATCCAGGCTGACAACCTCGGCACTGACAGGTCCTTCAACCAGGGAGCATATCTCTTTGAGGATGTCCAGAAAAGGACGAGGTTCTTTGGCCACAAGAGACGGGTTGGTGGTCACACCATCGACCATGCCCAGGGCCAGGGCCTTTTTAATCTCATCAATGTTGGCGGTATCGATAAAAAACTTCATTGCTCTCCTTGTTGGCTTTGTTCAGCAAATTGATCACAGCATTGTTCGCTGCAGAAATAGTAGGTTTTTCCATCCTGACGCAATCGAAGCGCCTGGTGTTTTGGGATCAGGAGGTGGCAGACGGGATCCTCTACCAGCACATCCTGAGGATCTTCTTCAGGTGGTGGCTCCGGTGAAACCGATTGCTGAGCATTGTTACTCAGGCTTCGGCGGAGCATACGCCATCCAATATAAACAAGTATGGCCAGGATTAACAGGCGAAGTGGTGTCATAATAGTCTCTGTTTTCTTCCTAGCTTTAGGCTCTCTGCAGCATGTGTATTATAGCTCTGCCTCTTCAAAAGTCTAACCGTATTGCAGTTACATCCATGAAAACCGACGCAGAGCTTCCCACGCTACCACGAGGACACAACAACCTGCTGATCAGTGACCTGCTGCAGGTGGACTCGTGCCCACTCCGATACAGAACAGGCAAAAGGCGAAATCGTAATCTCTCCTGCGAGTTCGCCAAGAGGAGCAAGCACAAATCGTCGCCTGGACATTCGCGGATGAGGAAGCGTCAGCTGTGCCGTATTAAGGATGCACTCTTCATAGAGGAGCAGATCTAGATCAAGGGGACGATCCAGGTATCCCCTCACCTTGGAATCACGACGACGCCCAAACTGATATTCCACACGCTGCAGGGTGCCAAGCAGTGCATCTGGGGAGAGCGTGGTGGTCACAATGCCCACCGCATTGATGAACCAGTGGGTACTCTCCATACCCAGCGGCTGGCTTCGATACGGCTGGGATAAATGGGTGCAGCGGACCTCAGGGCACGCATCAAGCGCCTGCCAGGCTTGCTGCAGGGTCTGACCCGCGTTACCAAGATTTGCGCCGAGGCCGATAACCGCCTGGTGTTGTTGACTCTCCATTATTCAATTTTGCTCAATCCCTTTAAGGGAAGGGCTCCCCCCCGTGCCTGTCTAGAAATGAGGATTTTTGTTCAAGTTCAGGTAAGCCCCGACTCCGAGGCATGCGAAAAATTTTACCGCAGGCATATAAATGATATTCCGAGGATAAAATTTTGAGCATAACGCAGAAATTGGGCAAAAAGACCATTTATGGATGGGCACGGTCTAAAAATTAGCCAAATCCAGCACATCAAACATAGTATACATCCCCTTGGGCTGTTGACCGACCCAGGCCGCTGCCAGGGCTGCTCCACGGGCAAAATTATCCCGGCTGGTCGCCCGATGTGTGATCTCGACTCGCTCGCCTGCCCCGGCGAAGTACACGGTATGCTCACCGACGATATCACCGCCACGGATGGTCTGAATGCCGATCTCTTTATCGGTGCGCTCGCCGATGATGCCGTTGCGCTCCATAACTCCGACCGTATCGAGATCACGGCCCAGGGCGCCTGCTGCCATCTGGCCAAGTTTCAGTGCGGTTCCCGAGGGGGCATCTTTTTTCATCCGGTGATGGGCCTCGACAATCTCCACATCATAGGCGTCACCAAGAACGGAGGCAGCCTTTTCCACCAGTTTGAAGAGCACATTCACCCCAACGGCCATATTGGGCGATTGGACACAGGGAAAATTGCCCTCGGCAAGCCCCTTGATAGTGGTCAGTTCCTCACCACTGAGACCGGTTGTCCCGATAACCATGGCCACACCATGTTGAGCGGCGATCTGGGCAAATCCCACTGTCGCCTCATGGAAGGTAAAATCAATAAGGACATCCGCGCCTTCAATGACCGATTCAATGCCCTCGCTGATGGTGACCCCCGTCTCTCCAAGCCCGCTGATGGCTCCGGCATCTTTTCCCAGCGCCGAACTGCCTGGACGCTCAAAAGCACCGGAAAGGACCAGCTCGGGATGGTTCAGGACCATATGAATAATCCGCTGTCCCATTCTTCCGGCTGCACCGGCTACAATAACCTTGGTCATAGTCTGTTTCCTCTCTGCTGAAATTAAAGCAGCCCACAACCTTTCATGTCGCGGGTTAGACGGTCCTCGCCAGCTGCATCGATTGCGGTCATGGGCAGTCGTACCTCACTGGAGCCGATTTTACCCATCAACTCCAACCCTTTCTTGGCTGGTGCTGGACTTGGATAACAGAACATGGCGCCCATCAGATCAAAGAGTTCATAATGCAATGCCTTGGCCTTAGCCACATCGCCCCCCATAGCCGCCTCCATCATCTGCGCGGTTTTTGCAGGCTCAAGGTTGGAGACTACCGAGATGACGCCTCTGCCACCGATCATGGCTGTGGGCATGGCGGTAAAATCATCACCGGAAAGCACGATAAAATCCTGCGGGCAGAGCTTGATAATCTCAGAGATCTGACTGAGATTGCCCGAGGCCTCTTTGATGCCGACCACGTTCGGGTGGGTAGACAGCCGGGCGACCGTTGCCGGCAACATATTGGTGACTGTCCGCCCGGGAACATTATACAGCACCATGGGGACATCGACAGCCTCAAGGATGGCGGCAAAATGCTGGTACAGGCCTTCCTGACTGGGTTTGTTATAATAAGGAACAACGGAAAGCACCGCGTCAGCCCCTGACTCCTTGGCTGATTCAGTCAACTCAATGGCTTCCAGGGTATTGTTGGCCCCGGTCCCGGCAATAACAGGGATTCTGCCCTGCACCGTCTGCACCGTGAGTTCGATGACCCGCTTATGCTCCTTAAAACTCAAGGTTGCCGATTCACCGGTCGTTCCACAGGGGACGATACCATGAATCCCGCTTGCAATCTGAAATTCAATCAGATCGACCAGCCCCTGCTCATCAACTTGGCCATTTCGCATGGGGGTGACCAATGCGGTTATCGCTCCCTCAAATCGCTCCATCATTCTTCTCCTGTCATGTATCTTTCTCCAACAAATGGAGGCTTCCCCCAGCGCGGCAATCCCTCCGGCCGGTAACTCTTTATTTTTTTGATCTCTTTGCAGCCTGCCCCTGAACCCTTGAGCGCTCACCACAGCGCTTCAGGACTCAGCTCGCCCTTATAGATCAGGGCGGCGGGCCCCTGTAACAAAACCTGCTCCGCGCTTTTCTCGCTGAGACCTGTAAACTGGACCTTGAGTGCTGTACCCCCGGCTGTGATAATTTCCACCGGCGAGCTGGTCATTGCTTTCGCTGCCGCAATCAGGGCTGTGGCGACTACCCCCGTCCCGCAGGCCATGGTTTCATCCTCAACCCCACGTTCATAGGTTCGAATGAAAAAGGTCTCCTCTTTCTGACCGACAAAATTCACATTGGTTCCGGCCGGGGCAAACATTGGATGATGGCGGAGCTGACGCCCCAAACCGACAACATCTGTGGCCTCGATATCATCGACAAAAATCACGGCATGCGGCACGCCGGTATCGACACTGTGCACCATAAAAAGCTCGCCTGCCACCTCTACCTGACGATCAAAACAAAAGGAGTGCGGTGGCGTCATACCGATGGTCACCTGGGTATCTGCCACGGTAGCTTCCACAATGCCTGCCAATGTCTCAAAACGCATGCGAGCGGCAGCCATGCCGTGCAGATACGCGAAACGGGCCACACAGCGAGCACCGTTGCCGCACATCTCGGCTTCTGACCCATCTGCATTAAAAAAACGCCATTTAAAATCCGCCCGCTGAGAAGGTTCAAGCAAAAAAAGCCCATCCGCTCCCGCAGAAAATTTTCTGCGACAGACCCGGCGGGCAAATTCAGGCATCAACTCGGGGGCAATGAGAGGTTGGCGATGATCAATGACAATAAAATCGTTGCCGGCTCCACTCATTTTCCAAAAGGGGATCGGCCGGGTAATTCGCTGCATCAAAGGCTCTTTATCGTTGTGGGATGTCGTGAGGCCTGCTGAAGGCCACCTGTTTGAGCAGACTATTCGGCCCTTGCTTCCACGGAGCGTTTACTCTCGTTGGCCGGATCCTGGTCGTCAAAACTGCTTACCGAATAATAGAGAAGACCAGATGGAGGGTTCTGATCGACGAACAGTGTATAGGGAAGACTGACCTCTCCCACCTGGACAGGAGCCTCGCCTGCATGCCGCCGATAGACCCGATAGCCAGCAAGATCGCTTGCGGAAACATCCTCCCAGAAAACCTTCACCCCCATCTCCGTGCGCATGGCGGCTATCTGGCTCACCACTGGTGGCGCGGTCTGATCGGTGGGTGTGGCAAAAACAGGCTCACTTAAGGGGCCGACAATGGTGCCGTGGGTATAGATATTTTCGGCCTGCACCTGGTAGGTGTAACGGCTACCGTTCTTTACACCGGTATCACGGTAGCTGCTGGTGGTCAGTGGCGAGCCGTAGGGTGCAACCCCGGCTCCGTCAACTCCACGAAAAATCCGGTATTGCAGAGGTGCGCTTATTTTTTCACCGGTGGTGAGCTCTGTGACCGGTTGCCACTGCAGCGTGTTTTCACCATCCCCACTCAAGACACTCAGGCTTTGGGGAGTGCGGGGAGGTGTTTGCCAGAGAAAAGAGATTTCATTGGAATCCTTTGATTCACGCCACCAGCCACTTTTACTGCGCACCTTGAAATAATAGAGGTTGCCTGGGCGTAGGCCTCGCACTTCATAGACAGCGGTTTTCGTACTTCCTGGCACCACATAGCCACCGTCCACATCTATAACTGTCCGGTAGGGAATGGGACATGACGGACAAAAATCATCCTCAGGGATTTCGGCCTGAAAGAGCTCAAAGCCATCAATCTCTTCAACGGCCTCACCGGTTATGGTCTTTTGCGGGTAGCTCCAGCTCAGCGTTGCCCCTTGAGGGTTGAGCTTGACCCGTAAATCAGGAACAGCCTGGGGAAGAACCTGTTGGGGGGAGACAGGTTTGTCTTTAAACCCGCAACCTGCACAGACAAGGACACCCGCCGTCACCAGTGAGAGTGCCGTTTTAACCAACCGTTCTTCCCGTCTCATTATTTGCTTCCCAGCTGTTGTTCGACCTTGGCCAGCGCTTCCGCTACCCGCACCTGCGCGGTTCCACCCGCCGAGAGTCGACTGTTGATCGATCCTTCAACAGAGAGGACCTCAAAGATATCTGCTTCAATCAGCTCTGAATGCTCCTGCAGTTCCGCAAGGCTCAGGTCTATCAATTCGCAGTCACGCTCCTGGCAGAGGGCTACAATACGCCCAACCACACCATGAGCCTGGCGAAAGGGCATGTTACGCTTGACCAGATAATCGGCCAGATCGGTTGCCGTCATAAAGCCGCCAATGGTCGCCGCCTTCAGACGTTCAACGTTGAATTCGGTATTATCCATAAGCTCGGCAGTGATTGAAAGGCTGGCCTTGACCGTATCCAACGCGTCAAAGACCTGCTCTTTGTCTTCCTGCAGATCCCGGTTATAAGTCAGGGGCAGTCCCTTCATGGTCATCAGCAGGGACATGAGCGCGCCCGTCACCCGCCCGGTTTTACCGCGCATCAACTCAGGAATATCCGGGTTTTTCTTCTGCGGCATAATCGAGGAACCCGTGCAATAGCGATCCCCGATACGAACAAACTCAAACTCCTTGGAGGACCAGAGCACCAGCTCCTCGGAGAGACGGCTCAGGTGAACCTGAATCAGGTTGAGACAAAAGAGCATCTCCAGGGCAAAATCCCTATCTCCGCTGGTGTCCATGGAGTTGGCACTGATCGCGGCAAAGCCGAGTTCATCGGCAACAAACTGACGATCAATGGGCAGACCGGTTCCAGCCATGGCAGCAGAACCAAGCGGCAAGACATCGATACGTGTACGGCAGCCAGCTAAACGGTCACGATCACGCTGAAACATCTCCACATAGGCCAGCATGTGATGGGAGAGCAGGACCGGCTGCGCCCGCTGCATGTGGGTGTAGCCGGGCATCACCGCACCGAGATATTTGCGGGCCATACGGGCAAAGCTGCGTTGCACCTCTTTAAGCAACGTATCCAGGGTATCTGCCTCATCACGGAGGTAGAGGCGGAAATCAAGATTGACCTGATCGTTACGGCTGCGGGCAGTGTGCAGTTTAGCCCCGGCAGCGCCAATGCGGTCAGTGAGCGCCTTTTCGATATTCATGTGAATATCTTCAAGCTCGGGCTTAAAGACAAACTCACCACGATCAATTTCTGCCTTGATCTCGGTCAAGCCCTGGAGAATCGCATCGCATTCTGCATCTGTGATCAACCCCTGACGGGCCAGCATGCGTGCATGCGCCTTGGAGCCCTTGATGTCATGGCGATAGAGGCGGGCATCGTACTGGATGGAGGCGCTGTAGTCCTCAACCGAGGCAGCGGTCGCCTCAGCAAAGCGACCGCCCCACATTTTCTCTGATTTTTGTTGCTCAGCCACGTTTATTTGTTCCGTTGATACGCTTGAATTTTCAGGCGCAGTGCGTTCAACCGAATGAAACCGGTTGCATCCGCCTGATTGTAAACTTCGTCCTCTTCAAAGGTAGCAAAGGACTCGGAGTAGAGCGAGTTATCTGATTTACGGCCAACCGGAATGCAGTTGCCTTTGTAGAGCTTCAGGCGAACCGTTCCGTTCACTGTGGTCTGCGCTTCATCCATGGTTTTCTGCAGCAGCTGCATCTCTGGCGAGAACCAGAAGCCGTTGTAGATCAACTGGGAATAACGCGGCACCAAGGAATCACGCACACTCAGGACCTCACGATCCAGGGTGATGGTTTCCAGATCGCGGTGTGCTGCCCGAAGGATGGTACCGCCGGGGGTCTCGTAGACACCACGGGACTTCATGCCCACATAACGGTTTTCCACCATATCCAGACGACCAATACCATTGGCTCCGCCCAGGGTATTGAGTTTGGTCATGATACCAACCGGTCCAAGACGCTCGCCATCGATGGCCACAGGATTGCCCTGCTCGAAATCGATCTCAATATAGGTAGGGGTGTCCGGTGCCTTCTCCGGTGAAACGGAGAGTTTGAACATATCCTCATCCGGCTCGTTCCACGGATCCTCAAGAATACCGCCCTCAAAGCTGATATGCAGCAGGTTCTCATCGGAGCTGTAGGGGTTTTTCTTGGTTACCGGAACGGGAATATTATGCTCTTTAGCAAAGGCAACCAGTTTGGCACGGGAATTCAGATCCCAGATACGCCAGGGAGCAACAATGGTCAGCTTAGGGTTGAGCGCCAGGTAGCTCAGCTCAAAACGCACCTGATCATTCCCCTTACCGGTGGCGCCGTGGCTGACCGCATCAGCTCCTTCTTCGGCAGCGATACGTACCTGCTCTTTGGCAATCAGAGGACGAGCCAGCGAGGTGCCCAGAAGATAGGAGCCCTCATAGATCGCATTGGCGCGAAAGGCGGGAAAAATGTAATCACGGACAAACTCCTCGCGCAGATCGGAGATAACCACCTTTTCCGCACCGGTCGCCATACCTTTTTCACGGACCGCATCCCAGTCCTCTTTCTGGCCGATATCGGCTGAATAGGCAACAACGGAGCAGTCATACTCATTGGCCAACCATTTTAAAATAACCGAGGTATCCAACCCGCCGGAATAGGCGAGTACAATCTTGTTGATCGACATAATTCCACTCTGTGATCTCTATGAGATCGATTTGTATTGGTGTTGAGGCTTACCTGGTGACATGACTCTGTAGAAGATTAGGCCATGCATCGGGATTTTTCCACCGCCATTCGTACATTGCGACGAAGAAAATACGCAGAGCCCTCTTCCATGAGAGGGGAATCACCAGAACCTTATTATTTTTGCGCGCCGAGGATAAAGTGTTCCAAAATCGCGGCGTGAATATGCATTTTATTTTCAGCCTGGTCAAAAATCACACTCTGCTCCCCTTCAAGCACCTCTTCGGTCACTTCTTCGCCCCGGTGTGCAGGCAAGCAGTGCATGAATATTGCGTCCTTATCCGCCTGTGCCATCAACTCTGCGTTGAGCTGATAATCTTTGAACAGACCAAGGCGCTCCTCCTGCTCAGATTCCTGGCCCATGGAGGCCCAGACATCCACATTGACCACATCAACGCCCTTGATTGCCTCAGCCGGGCTCTGGGTCAGGGTGATTCCCTGGGGACATCTGGCAGTCGCCTTGCTCAGAATTTCCTGATTCGGAGCAAAGCCTTCAGGACAGGCAAGGCTCAGAGGAAACCCCATGACCGATGCCGCCTCGATCCAGGAGTTAGCCATATTGTTGCCATCACCGATCCAGGCCACCTTGGTTGCATCCAGCGATCCTTTCTTCTCGAGCACCGTCATCATATCACTGAGGACCTGACAGGGGTGATGCAGATCGGTCAAGGCATTGATCACAGGCACAGCAGAATATTTTGACAGCTCTTCAACCACATTCTGGCCAAAGGTGCGCACGACAATGGCATCCACATAGCGGGCAAGTACCCGAGCTGTATCTTTTAAAGGCTCTCCACGGCCAAGCTGGGACTCTTTGGCCGACATAAAAATAACCTGTCCCCCAAGGCCATACATGCCCGCTTCAAAGGAGACACGGGTTCGGGTGGAAGGTTTTTCAAACAAAAGACAAATCTTGCGACCAGCAAGCTGCTGATGGCGAATGCCCTGTTTTGCTTCGTTTTTCAGTACAAGTGCCCGATCAATAAGGGCACGAAGTTCTTCACGTGTAAAGTCGCCCAATGACAACAGATGTTTCTTCATCGTACTCTTCCTGGTAATCCAGAATCGACAACGACGACAAGCATATCAGGGAAAAAACCCATTTCCATCGATGTCTCTCTGGGTAAAAAAAACAATTGATACAAAAAAACAGGGCGTTTGCAAAGGGATTTTGCCAGGAGTTGCTGGAATGGAGGTATAAGTAGAAAAGTTAGGCCCTGAATCCCCGGCCTCTCTTAGCCCCTAAGGGCGGCGGGTGAAACTGAGGAATACCTGAATTTGTTCAAAAAACGTTGTCTCATTAAAAAGATGCGTTGTTCAGTGCCCACCCGCCGTCACGGATTCAGGTTACAAGACACCTGCAAAACTGCCCTCTCCAAAAAGAGGGCAGAAAAAAGAATTTTACCGCCAATAAAAATGAGAATGAGACCGCCGGCCACCTCCACCCGTTTGCCCCAGCGCTGCCCCGCACGGGTGCCCAGAAAGAGGCCAAGCACGGTAAAGCCCGCTGCAACCAGGCCGATAACCAGGGCGGGCATCCAGACCACCACATCAAGCATGGCCAGAGAGAGCCCAACCGCCAGCGCGTCGATGCTGGTTGCAACCGCCAGCCCGACCATGGTCAGACCACGACTGGGATCATTGGCCCGCTCATCACCTTCCTGGCTGGTGAGCGCCTCATAGATCATGCGCCCACCAATATAAAGCAACAGCCCAAAGGCAAGCCAGTGGCTCCAGGTTGCAACAAAGGACTGGACAGTCATCCCAGCCAACCAGCCGATGACCGGCATCAACGCCTGAAAAAGGCCAAAATGAAAGGCCAGCCGAAAACAGGGGCGAAAACTCAAGGGGTGCAGGACTGCACCGGCTGCCAGGGCCACGGCAAAGGCATCCATGGCCAGGGCAACCGCGACAGCTATCAGAGAAAGACTATCCATGGTACGACAATCGGGTTGTACAACAGAATCCGTGAGTCAGGTTACAGACTCTCAAAGACTCTGCAGAGTTTTTCTATCATGGCGTCGATTTCCTCGGTGCTGACAATCAAAGGCGGCACAAAACGCAGCACCTTATTACCGGCAAAGTTGATCAGCCCACCGTCTTCAAACATCTTCTGGACAATATGCATGCCCTGCTCAATGCCCTTGTCGGTCAACAGCAAACCAAGCAGTAGCCCGCGCCCGCGCACACCAGTGGCCAGCTGTGGATATTTTTGAGCGACCTCTTCCAGCTTGTTGATAAAGTAGCGGCTTTTTTCCTGCACCGACTCCATAAACCCATCGGCCAGCATGATCTTCAGCACCTCAACCGCAGCAGCCGCAGCCACTGGATTGCCACCAAAGGTGGAGGCATGGGTGCCGGGAACTAGGGAAGCGGCGATCACCTCTGTGGTCAGCATGGCGCCAATGGGCAGACCGTTGCCCAGAGCCTTGGCCAGGGTCATAATATCCGGGGTCACGCCAAGCTGCTCATGACAGAACAGGGTACCGGTTCGGCCAAGACCGGTCTGGACCTCATCAAAGATCAGCAGGAGCCCATGTTTGTCACAGAGTGCCCGGATCGCCTGCAGGTACCCTTCTTCCAAGGGGCGCACCCCACTCTCTCCCTGAAGCGGTTCACAGAGGATAGCGCAGGTCTGCGGGGTGATCAGTGCTTCAATGGCCTTGGGATCTCCGAACTCCGCATGGACAAACCCCTGGGGCAGCGGCTCAAAGCCCTGATGGAACTTAGGCTGGCCGGTGGCTGCCACCGCTGCAAGGGTACGCCCGTGGAAAGAGCCGGAAAGCGAAATGATCTCGTATTTCCCCGCTCCAGAGTGAATGCGGGCCAGCTTGATTGCCGCCTCATTGGCCTCGGCACCGGAGTTCCCCATAAAGACGCGATCGGCAAAACTGTTATTGACCAGAAGTTCAGCAAGCTCAATCTGGGGCTTGGTGTGATAGAGGTTGGAAACATGGACCAACTCTCCGGCCTGGCGCCTGATCGCCTCGGTGATCACCGGATGGCAGTGCCCCAGCGAGCACACGGCGATGCCGGCAAGAAAATCGAGATACTCTTTGCCGTCTGCATCCCAGAGTTTACAGCCACTCCCTTTAACCAGCGCTGCAGGAAAACGATTATAGGTTCCTATAAAGACACTATTTCCCCGTTCTGCCCATTCTTGATTACTCATGCCACTAACTCCGTTCCGATACCTTCTCGCGTAAAAATTTCCAAGAGGATGGCGTGCTCCTGCCGTCCGTCGATAATATGTGCCTTGGCCACTCCGCCGTCCAGGGCTGATTTACAGCAGTTCACCTTGGGAATCATCCCTCCCTGAATCACTCCAGAGTCAATCAGACCATCGATCTGGTCACGACTGATGGTGGAGATCAGCTCTCCCTGTCCATCCTTGACTCCCTCGACATCGGTGAGCAACATCAGCTTGACCGCATTGAGCTCGGCGGCGATGGCACCGGCCACCAGATCAGCGTTGATGTTAAAGGCCTGGCCGTCTTCTCCAACGCCAACGGGAGCAATAACCGGGATAAAATCCTGTTCGTCAAGCGCGGTGAGGATCTCCGGATTGATCTGGGTCACCTGGCCAACCCGACCAATATCGATGAGTTCCGGTGGACGGTCCTCACTGGTGGGCTTGCCTTGAATAGTGAGCTTACGCGCCTGAACCAGATCACCATCACGCCCGGAAAGCCCAACGGCCTTGCCACCGCAGTGGTTTATCAGGCCGACGATTTCTTTATTGACCTTACCCACCAGGACCATCTCCACCACATCCATGGTCTCCCCATCGGTGACCCGCATGCCCTGCACGTAGGAAGGAGTGATCTGCATTTTCTCCAGAAAGCGGTTGATCTGCGGGCCGCCACCATGAACGATGACCGGGTTGATACCAACGTATTTCATCAAGATGACATCAAGGGCGAAATTGCGCTTGAGTGTCTCGTCGACCATGGCGTGGCCACCGTATTTAATAA
This sequence comes from uncultured Desulfobulbus sp., assembly GCF_963664075.1. Classification (NCBI taxonomy): domain Bacteria; kingdom Pseudomonadati; phylum Thermodesulfobacteriota; class Desulfobulbia; order Desulfobulbales; family Desulfobulbaceae; genus Desulfobulbus; species uncultured Desulfobulbus sp. The sequence goes on along the minus strand of NZ_OY760916.1, from coordinate 4,389,765 downwards.
CCACGGTTTTCCCCCGGAACTCGCTCATATAGGGCAGCGACTCCACCAACACCTTGGCTTTTGCTATCTCTTCTCGCATCATGTGTTCTATATCCTTATTCCAGTGATTGGAATGCTCTGTGTTCTATCGGACGCCCATTGTACCCCCCCTTCCCTCCCCTGTAAACTCCTGCGTTTTCTCCCCACCTGAATCTTTATGCTCCTCGACGCTTTCGCATGTTCAGGTCTTTACAAAAGCCTCCACTTCAACAACTCAAGGGGCTTTACATTTAAGGGATAACCAAGTAGTATTTGCTTGCTCTTGCAAAAAATAAACCCAAAAGTCAAAAACCCCCTTTTTCCCCTTGCATTTCTGAGGAGATGACCATGGAGCTTAAAAAATGCATTCGCCTGCGGATGCTGCCCCTGCTGATCATCATACTGCTTTTTCCGCTCAGCATGGCAGCTGGCGCCGAGCAGGCAAACAAGCCTATAAGCATTGAAGCAAACCGCATGATCTCGCAGGAAAAAGACAACATCGTCATCTTTCTGGGCAAGGTCGACGCCCGTCAGGGGACTCTGACCATTCGCGCCGATGAAATGACTGTTTATTACAGTGCCAAGCCCACGCAAGGTAAAGAGACTGATCCATCCTCCAGCCGGGTGGAAAAGTTGATTTGTAAGGATAATGTCAAAGTCAGCCAAGACGACTGGCTCGGCACCGGGGAACGGATGGATTACTACGCCCTTGAACGCAAAGTGGTCTTGCAGGGTGACGCCAAGGCCTGGCAGGGACAGAATATGGTTGCCGGTAAAACCATTACGTATTACCTGGATAAAAAACGCTCGGTGGTCGAACAGGATACCTCTAAAAACGGCCGTGTTCGTGCCATTATTCACCCCGAATCCAAATAACCCTCATGTCAGAACGTGCACTGCTTGAAACAAGCGGCCTGATCAAGGAATATCGCAAACGACGAGTAGTGGATCAGGTTAACCTGCAGGTCCCCAGCTCATCGGTGGTTGGCCTCCTCGGCCCCAACGGTGCAGGCAAAACCACTACCTTTTATTCAATAGTGGGTTTTGTGCGGCCGACAGGTGGCTCCATTCTACTGGATGGCGAAGACATTACCGGCCTGCCGATTCATAAACGCGCTTCGCGTGGGATCACCTATCTGGCACAGGAAGCCTCGGTTTTCAAGAAGTTGACCGTGGAAGAAAACATCCGCATCGTCCTTGAACCACTTGGGCTTTCACGCCTTGAAATCAATCGCCGCATCGAGGAGCTGATGGCGGAGCTCAAACTGGAATATCTTGCCAACAACAAGGGCCATGGGCTTTCCGGTGGAGAACGACGAAGGGTCGAGATCATGCGGGCACTGGCTACGCGGCCTCGCTTTATCCTCTTGGACGAGCCCTTTGCCGGTGTTGATCCGCTCTCAGTGGCGGATCTTCAAGGCATTATTCGTGACCTTAAAGACAAGGGGCTGGGGGTTTTGATTTCCGATCACAATGTGCGGGAAACCTTGCAGGTCTGTGACTTCGCCTATATTATGAACGGCGGCCAAATTCTAACCAGTGGCGCTGCCGACGAGGTTATTCAAAGTCCAGTCGCACGAAAGATGTATCTCGGCGATAATTTTAAACTGTAGGTTGTAGTAGATACGGCAAAGAGAAGTAATCTGATAGAACAATTTGGCAACGACTTGAATGCCCCACAAAGGGACTATTCAAGAGGTTGGGATTTGACAGGAACACTGATCGATGGCTCTTGAACTCAGGCAAAATCTGAAGCTGGCGCAAAAACTGGTAATGACACCCCAGTTACGTCAGGCTATTAAGTTGCTCCAGTTAGGACGCCTTGAGCTTACCGAGGCCCTACAAGCAGAAATTGAACAAAACCCCATGCTTGAAGAAGCTCCTAGTCTGCAGGAGCAGGCAGACAACCCTGAAGCCCTCAATGCCGAAGAAAATACCGCCAAAAATGAGGCAATCGTCACCGATCAGATCAAAGGCGACGACCCATCTTCGGTTGCCGAAATCAACTGGGAAGATTACTCTAACAGTTTCGATACAGATCTTTCCTTTGCCCACGAGGCTCCTCCCGCCGACGCCCCCTCACAGTTTGATTTTATTTCCGCCACTCCGGGCCTGGACTCCTACCTCATGTGGCAGCTGACGCACCTTGATCTTAACGAAAAAGATGCTGATCTGACCCAATTCATCATCTGCAACCTGGATGGTCATGGTTTCCTTGAGGCAACCATAGCCGACATAGCCACTTACGGAGAGTGTAGCGAGGAGGATGCTGAAGGTTGTCTGCGCATCATTCAAAGCCTTGATCCGCCCGGTATTGGTGCCCGTGACATTCGAGAGTCTCTGTTGCTCCAGCTGGACAGACTCGATTATTACGACACCCTCCCCTATCAGATCGTTGAAGAGCACATGGGACTGCTCCAGTCGCGCAATTACGCACAGATTGCCCGTGAGGTTGGTTCTCCGGTTAAAAAAGTGATGGAAGCAGTAGCAGTCATTCAGGAACTGACTCCTTATCCGGGCAATGAGTTTAGCAACGAACAGACCAATTACGTGGTCCCGGATGTTTACCTCCATAAAATTGATGGAGAATTTGTTATCCAGCTTAATGACGATGGCCTGCCCCAGCTGCAGCTCTCCAGTGAGTATCAGCAGCTGCTCAAGCAAAAAGGAAATCTCAACACCGAATCTCGAGGCTATCTGCGTGAAAACAAGCGTAACGCCGAATGGTTCATCAAATCCATAGAGCAACGGCAACGCACGATTTACCGGGTCATGGAATCTATTCTCAAATTTCAGCATGACTTTTTTGAAACCGGGCCAGCGGCCATGAAGCCACTGATCCTGCGTGATGTAGCCGAAGATATCGGTATGCATGAATCCACAGTCAGCCGCGTCACCTCCAACAAGTATGTGCACTGCCCCCAGGGCATTTACGAGTTAAAATATTTCTTCAGCACCGCTGTGCCCAATGCAGACGGTGAGACTGTTGCCGCCGAGGCCATCAAGACCCGTATTCGCCAGCTCATCAGCGGAGAAAACCCTGCCAAGCCCTTAAGTGACAATAAAATCTCCGAGCTGCTGAAAACAGAGAACATCTCGGTTGCTCGGCGCACCGTGGCAAAATACCGGGAGCAAATGAAAATCCTTCCGGTCAAACATCGGCGCCAGACCGTATAACCCTTTGCAAGGCGGATTTCATGCCCCAACTGAACAGCGATGCTATCATTTTGGATATGAAGGCCGCCACCAAAGACGGGGCCTTACGAGAGCTGGCCGGGCTTGCCGCCACCCAATGCGGGCGTTTCACCGAGGAGGTGCTCTATAAAATCCTCCTGGAACGGGAAGCGGTGGGCTCCACTGGTGTGGGCAACGGAGTGGCCATCCCCCACGGCAAGATAGACGGACTGGATCAGATTCTGCTCTGTTTTGGCCGCAGCCGTGCAGGCATCGACTTCAACGCCATCGATAAGCGTGATGTTTATCTCTTTATCTTGATGATTTCACCAGCAGGAAAGGGTGGAGAATACCTCCAGACCCTGGCTCGGGTCAGCCGCATCCTCAAAAAAAGCCGCAACCGGCAGCTGCTTTTTGATTACCCCACCCGAGAAGAAATCGTCTCACTTTTTGCCTCAGAAGACGATAGACCCAAATAAATTTCATTTTATCCAGAATAAAAAAAATCCCGCTGTAAGCATTCTTAGCTTACAGCGGGATTTTTTGGTTTTGGAGAAATGAGATCCCTATCAGCTGCTGCGAATCATCTCCGCAATCTGGAAGGCCATCTCCAGGGACTGCTCGGCATTGAGCCGCGGGTCACAGGTGGTGAGATAGCGCTGACCGAGCTGGGCATCGGAGAGCTTACGGGCGCCACCAACACACTCGGTGACATCATCACCGGTCAGCTCAAAATGGACGCCACCGGGAACAGTCCCTTCGACCCAGTGCAGCTCGAAAAAGCAACGCAGCTCTGAGAGAATATTCTCAAAATCACGGGTCTTATGACCAGAGTCCGCCTTGAAGGTGTTGGCATGCATGGGGTCACAGGTCCAGAGCACCTGCTGACCAGAGCTTTTCACGGCGCGCAAAAGCGGTGGGAGGTATTTTTCAATCTCTCTATAACCAAAACGGGTAATCAAGGTGATACGTCCCGCCTCGTTCTCCGGATTGAGGCGCTCAATGATCTTCAAGATGGTATCAATATCGTAATTGGGCCCGACTTTCATGCCCAGCGGATTGCGCACACCGCGAAGGAACTCGATATGGGCACCATCGAGCTGACGGGTCCGATCACCAATCCAGAGCATATGGGCTGAACAGTCGTACCAACCACCGGTGATGGAATCTTCACGGGTCAGAGCCTCTTCATAGCCGAGAAACAAGGCTTCATGGGAGGTATAAAACTGCACCTCTTTGAGGCGTGGAATATCGGTTTCGATGCCGATGGTTTCCATAAACTTAATCGCATTGGAGATCTGCACCGCCATACGCTCGTAGGAACGCCCCATGGGAGACTGTTTGACAAACTCCTGGTTCCAGGCCTGCACACGATGGAGGGAGCCAAAACCACCGCGGGTAAAGGCGCGCAGCAGGTTGAGCGTCGAAGCGGAGAGATGGTACCCTTTGAGCATACGGCCAGGATCAGGAATACGCGCCTCGGCATCCGGCTCGGCAGAGTTGGCCATATCACCACGATAGCTGGGAATCTCCATGCCATTGACATTTTCCATGTCCGCAGAGCGGGGCTTGGCGTACTGACCGGCAATACGTCCCACCTTGACCACCGGCTTATTGCCCGCGTAGGTCAAGACAACGGCCATCTGCAGCAAAACTTTCAGCGTTTCACGAATGTTGGGAGCCGTACAGCGCGAAAACTCTTCAGAACAATCGCCACCCTGCAGCAAAAAGGCCTCACCCTTGACCGCCTTGGCGAGCATTGATTTCAGATCCCTGATTTCACCAGCAAAAACCAAGGGAGGCAATTCGGAAATAGTCTGAACGATCTCATCGTATCGTTGTTTGTCCGGCCACTTGGGTTGTTGCAGGGCTGGGAAATTGTGCCAACTTGTTTTGCTCCAGTTGCTCATATTCTCCATCTTCGTCATTGGGTAAGGGTTTATGGCGATGAGTCGCGAGGCGAGAGCTGCGACGTGATTAGTTGGTGCCCGTCCAGGAATGAGGATTTTTGTTCAAGTTCAAGGCATGCGAAAAATTTTACCACAGGCATGTAGATGATATTCCGAGGAAAAATTTTTCGCATAACGCCGAAATTGGGCCAAAAGACCGTTTCTGGATGGGCACTAGTTGGGTTTTGGGATACACCCACTGCCCATACAACAAACTTCCAGATCAAAAACATTTAAGATACGTAAAGCCTGATCCCGCTTTTCCGGGTCAGTATAGGGCTCAAAACTGTACTCCTGCAACAATTGACCAGCCTGGGCTCGAGTCGGAATACAGTCCATTCCCGTGGACAAAACCTTGCCCTGCCTGGTTTCCAGGAGCTCTGCATCGCGTCCGTTGGTGACAATGGCCAGAGGAATACGATAGGCGGGTTCAAGAATACGAGCCGCAGCAATAGCCGCCTTTTCTCGGGTTACCAGAGAACCTGGGCCATAACGGAGGATAAACAGCCGTTTTCCCTCCACGCTGACCGTCAGCTCGATGGTGGTCACCACATGATTAGCATAGTCGGAGACAATGCTCAGCCGGGGCTCCAACTCCTCTTTGGCATAGCCGAGCTGCTCAACCAAACGTCGGGCCAGGTCCTGGCGAACCCGCTCGTCGTCGGTATCCTGCAGTGTCGCTCCGGTGAGATAATCCTGGAGCTCTCCGTAGACAATATGATGTCCAGAGGTATCAACCATGGCAGCCTCGTCTCTTAGATCCAAACGATTACAAATACGCAGGTATCCTGTTGCAGCCAAACACAGGCCGAAGCGAAAAAAGTCCGCTGATCCAATCAGCTGAGAAAAATACGGAATGTCTGCAGGAAGGGAGCTCCGATGGGCATCGGATGGATGTGAATCCTCAGGTGACGCTGTCGGCCTCTACCCCCTTAAACGACCAGCCGTACCTCCCACCTTGAGCAATGTAGTGACCAGCAACAGGGAGACTTAAGTAATCGTTAAATGATGATTTTGTCAATCACCAATTTGGCCTGCCCACCTGATGGCGCCCCCGCCCCGTCTATCATTGCCTGAGGAAAGCCTCGCGGACCGTCTGCAATCAGGGTAATATAGACGTACAAAAAGAGTTCCTACCATGCTGCATGCATTACAGCCCCCTATACTTCGAGAAACCATGACAGACAACGCACAAAACAGCACCAGCCAATGGCTGAAACTTTCTTTCCTTTGCCCTCTTCCCCTGCTGGAACCAGCCTCTGATTTACTCGGTATACTCAGCGGGTCGGGCGTTGAGCAAAGTCCAGAAACCGATGAAGGGGCCACCATTAGCGGTTTTTTCCAACTTGGGACAAATGATAATGGCGAAGAGGTGAGCGTGGAATCGGTTATGTCCGAGGTGCAGCCGCAACTTAGCGAGCTTTTTGCCCTCTATGCGGCTCCCCTGCCCGCCTTTACGACAGCACTCATGGCCGATGAGGATTGGGCGACAAGCTGGCAACAGTACTTTAAGCCCTTTGAGATCGTTCCCGGTCTGATCATCAAGCCCTCCTGGGAAGAATTTACCCCAGCGGACAACCAGCAGGTCATTGAGATGGATCCGGGCATGGCCTTTGGAACGGGACAACACGCCTCTACCCAGATGGCACTGGCACTGATTCAGGACAGCATGAGCCAGATTCAAGCCTCATCAGCATTTGATGTCGGTACGGGAACAGGTATTCTTGCCATGGCCTCCCTCCTCTTTGGAGCTCGTCATGCCCTTGCCATTGACAATGACCCCGAGGCAGTCCGTGTCGCCCTGGAAAACATTGCGCATAATGGGCTGGCTGAACGTATTGCCGTGCGTACCACTCCGGTTGAAGAAGTTACAGAAACCTTTCCCCTGGTCATTGCCAACATTGTCCACGATGTCCTTATTGCCATGGCTCCAACCCTGGTACAACGGACAGCGCAAGGTGGTCATTTGGTCCTGGCTGGCATCCTCAGCGGTATTCAGGAAGAGAATATCATCCAAAAGTATGAAGAACTCGGTTGCAGGATCCTCAACAGAAAATACACCGACGAGTGGGTTTCGCTTCAGTTTGACCGCCGATAATGGGCTATTACAAACCTATTTGCGCATAGAAAAAAGCGCTGCTTTCCGAAAAGTCGAGAGCAGCGCTTTTTTTGCGTTTGCAGCAGGCATCCTGCCCGCTTGAGACTCAAGCCTGAATCCGTGAGGTCAAGGATTCAGCCCAAAATTCGCGGGTTAGGCCATACCACTAAAAGGCCCCATCATCATGTCCATCATGGTACCGGTATTCTCTGCCCCCAGAGACGACATGCTCAGCATGTTCATATAGGTCTCGACCGCTACAGTATTCACCGAGTTATTTTCAGTAGTTGGCGAACCTCCTTCCGGCCGGTTAGCTTCCATAGCGGCGACAGCATCATCTGCGCTCAGGCCAACAGCAGTGCTGGCATATTTTTCAAGCAGTGAGGTAGCGTCATAGTCCGAGCCTGTGGCCTCATTGAGAAAATTGGCCAGTTCTGTGAGACTTTCTTCGTCCAAAACCTCACCGTCAGCTAGAGAAAGCTTACTGACGAAATCCTCTTCAAAAGAGGCCCCTGCGGGCCATTAGCTTCCAGCGCTGCTACCGCCTCATCCTTACTGATGGTCCCGCTTTCATCCGTATCATAGGAGGTGAGAAACGCCGTTAACTCCTCAGATACTCCGGTATCATAGCCCAACGCTTCGGCAAGCGATTGAATTTCGGCATCTGTATCCAGGCTGCCGCTCTCATCCGCATCCAACGTAGAAACAAGTTCTGTAAAATCTGGCTTCTTCTGCGCCTCTTCATTTGCAGAAGAGCCTCGGGTCTGCATATTGGACATCATCTGCCCAACGGAGTACCCACTGACACTACCGCCTATACTGAAGACCGACATACTACACCTCCTTATGACGTATTTGTTTCTCTCCGCTTTCCACCGTTGGCGTCATGCCTGTGCAAAAAACGGAGTTAACATGGTTTTCCCCGCCTACTGCGGGTTACCTCTCGCTTCGTCGTGAACAAAGAGGCACTTTATGCGTATTTGGTTGTTTTGGGGTAACACTACGCAACAATCAAAGCCTTTCATGTCAACAATGTGATTCTGCTTATAGCAGCACCATTGTAGGTTAGAACAAAGTGCAGTCCCGATCGACTTTCTGCAGACCAGACAATTTTTCACGTTGATCCCCACTCCAGGTACACATAAGATTATATCGGTATATTAAGGAGATTTGCTTGTTAACTCTCAGAAAATTATTGTAAACTTCTGTAAATTGCCTAACAGACTTTGTACAGGAAACACTATGGTGGACCTTTGAAATTGTCCCCAGCTCATATTTGCGGTGGCGTAGTGTGCCGGCTGTGCTCAAACTGCAGCATGCGGATCTACACAAAACACCTGCAAATCAGGGCTATGCTCAACCTTATGGAAAGCTCATGAAAATTCTGATTATTGACGACGACACCGAACTCTGTGACCTGCTCACGACCTACCTGGATCAGGAGGGCTTTGATGTGGCCGCCATCCATGAAAAGCCCAAGAGGGCCTGACTGCTGCCCAAAGCGGTGACTATGCCTTTCTTATACTGGATGTGATGCTACCAGGATTCAGTGGCTTTGATTTACTGCGTCAGCTGCGACGCCCCTCTGCCATGCCGGTGATCATGCTGACAGCACGAGGCGATGAGGTTGATCGAATCGTTGGTCTGGAAATGGGCGCTGATGACTACTTGCCCAAACCATTTAATCCGCGTGAGCTGGTGGCCCGCATCCGCGCGATTCAACGACGTGGAGAAAATGGATTGGGAAGCCCAACCGGGGCACCGGGTAAAATCGTTGCAGACGATATCGCCATTGATATGGGAACACGAACTGTCTATCAAAACGATGTAGAGGTTACCCTGACCGCCGTTGAATTTTCCCTGCTCCATGCGCTCATTAAACGCATCGGCCAGGTGGTCAATCGCGAAGATCTGGCACAGGAGGTCTTAGGCCGCAAATTGGAGATGTTTGACCGCTCTATCGATGTCCATATCAGCAGTCTGCGCAAAAAATTGGGCCACCACGTGCACGGTATAGAACGAATCAAGACCATTCGCAGCGTTGGCTATATGTATTCCTGTATCGCTGTTGGCTGATCACCGTGCGCACCATCTTTGTTCGGCTGCTCCTCAGCTTCTTCTTCACCATTCTCCTCACCGGCATAATCAGCGGCCTAGTGATGTTTTCCATCTCACGTCGTTCGGTGGACACCTTTCGTCAGGATTTTCAACAACGTCTGCAAAACAATATTGCCCGTTCTGTAGGGCTCATGGGACAGGCTGCCTATATCATGCGGCAGCATCAGGGGGAAGCTGCCTTTAACGATTATGTCCGGGAACTCGAGGGGTCAATGCACACGCAAATCTTCCTGCGCATTGAAAACCAGATATACCCAACTACTCCCCCTCTTGAGCCTAACATTCTGGAGGAATTGCGGCACACGGACCTGGAGCGCCAGATCTATATCCAGGATAATGGACGAGAACTCATTGTTGCAAAAGAGTTGCATTCGCTGCAAGGCGCCCCCTATCAAGTCATTGGTGTCCACCGCATGGGTCCTCCTCCGGGCATCAAGATGCCTCCTCCCCCTCAATTTGAGCAACAGCGAGGAATTCTTGTTTTTTTGATGGGGGATAAATGGGTCCGTTTACTTGTCTTCCTCCCAGTTGCAGGAATTATCTGCTACCTGCTGGCGCGTTCCTTCAGCGCCCCACTGGCCCGTCTTCGTCGTACCAGCCGCCAGATCGCCGCAGGTGATCTCTCCGCCCGTATCGGCACCAGCCTCGGCAAACCAGGTAATGAAATCGGTGATCTGGCTCGTGATTTTGACCACATGGCGGAACGTATGGAAGGATTGGTTACAGGGCAAAAACGGCTGCTTTCAGATATTTCTCATGAATTACGTTCCCCGCTGGCCCGGTTAAACCTAGCCCTGGAGTTGGCAAAAAAACGATTTAATGCAGAAAACGATGATATTCTCGCGCGAATCGGCCGTGAATCAGAGCGGCTCAATGCCCTCATCGGCCAACTGCTCTCCCTGACTCGCAGCGAAGCCTTTGTTCTCGACAAGGATACGCCCGCTGTTACACTGCCTGAACTCATTCGGGAAATTGCGGATGATGTTGGCTTTGAAACAAGCACTCAGCATAAATCGATCAAGGTACTTGATCTGGAACAACTACGGGTGATCGGTTCATTGGAACTGCTCCACCAGGCTATTGAAAATGTAATACGTAATGGCGCCTACTACACCTTTGCCCACACCGAGGTCCACGTACGTCTTTTCAGTAAAACAGATACAGCCCAGCAGCAATGGGCTGTTATTCAGGTACGAGATCATGGCCCCGGGGTCCCGGAGGACAAAATCCCCAATCTCAAAGAGCCTTTTTTCCGGGTTGCAGAAGCGCGAGATCGCAATAGTGGCGGGACAGGACTTGGCCTGGCTATTGCCCACCAGGTTGTGCAACAGCACGGTGGGCGCATCCACATCTACAACATGACTGACCAGCAGGGGTTGGTCGTTGAAATTAACCTGCCAGCAGTCCCGCTGAGATCAGAAACTACGTAAACAATTTTTTCGCCTAATCTGCATTCAAATGCAAACTTTGTATTGACGCCCCTGCACCACCATGCTATATAGCCATTCTCGAAATGACGTGGACGTCGCAACAGACGGCCAGTCAGTCCAGAGCTACATTCCTCGGTAGCTCAGCAGGTAGAGCAGGTGGCTGTTAACCACCCTGTCGGGGGTTCGAGTCCCTCCCGAGGAGCCATATATATAGAAAGGGTTAGATGAGTACTCATCTAACCCTTTTTTATTTGTGATCACTACTCAACTTCAGCTGAGCTTGTGCCCCACAATCTGATACAGGCGCTTGCCACTGGACAGGATTACTGCTGCATATACTTCTTCCGCCACTGCAGCCACTTCTTGTACTGCTTACTGTCTTTCTTGCGAAAATCACGCATTGCCTCTGCAAACCCACAGGCCTCCAGGCTAGCCCGATCCGTGGCCGGATGCAGGCGCGCGCAGCCCCAATTTCCCTGCATACAGGGGGGGCCCGGATTATCGCATGCTGGGCTGGATCCTTTGGTGGGCTCTGGGTGATAATAACATCCACTCCCCATCACCGAATGGCGGTTACACAGACACTGACTGAGGTCCGTGTTTCCACTGACGCGCAACAGCACCTCAAGGGTATGCCCGCTTTTCTGGGACAACTGCTTCAATTTTGGATCCGTCTTTGCTGGCAGGGGCCCCGGTAAAGCACCGCAGGCCTCGGCATTGGAGAGCATGGTATTTTTATACGTCTCCGGGGCCGTTAATGCCTGGCAGGTCAGCTGATCAAGTAAACGGTTATTCTCCACCGTACCCAGGCGACAGGCCTTTGCCTTGCCATTTTGCCAGCCTGCCATCTGGCCGATAATCTGCCCGCGCAGGTTGAGAAAATTTTTAAAAACCTCTGCCTTGCGTGTACAAGGTATTGATGAGTAGGTTTGCTCTCCACTAAGCAGCCCCGTCAGCGAGCTGGTCACATGACTCCCCAGCTCACTCATGGTGCCGGTAACTGTCTTTTTTTTCACTGCAGCGCTGTAGGCATCATGGCGACATTTACTTGCAAACCAGGCATCTTTCATCTCCTGGTAATAACGGTCCTTCTTTGAATCTGCCAGCTCCTGCTGATACCATTTTTCCATGTAGCTCATAATCACCGTATCAATCTCTCCGGCGCTCAGCTCAATTGCCTCCCCCTTGATCGCCCGGCGGTTATTGGCAACGGTCAAATACTGCTTGTATCCCTTTGGATTGGCCTCAATCCGCTGACGCAGCGAAGTCATCAGGTAGTTGACCTGTTTACCGGAGAGCATCGTATTGACCTGGGCGATAGTTCCGCCTTCCTTGCGTAATTTGCGGTAGGCATCCATAAACTCGACCGTTTCATTGTCTATCAGGGCACCGCGCAGGACATTCAGCGTCTCATAATAGGCTTGGAGTGCCTTATACCCCGGCATCTTGCTGGCCATGGACAGGGTCACAGCCTTCATGGTATTGATCGCCGCAGCCTTGGCCATCTCTTTGGCCTTGCTGCCAGGATCAGGTACAGACAACTCACCTGCCAGGGTGGCAAATTTTGCGGTTTTGGCCTCAAGAGCCCGCAGGTCTGTTTCGTCCAAAAGCACGACCATGCGGGTGTACTCATGCTTCCAGGCCTCTTGCTGGGCCCTGGTCATCTTGGTGGGGTTATATCCTTTGAGTTTATACTCTATAGCCTTTCGCCCCAGTTTCGAGAGGCAGCCATCGGTGACACAGGAGTTAAGCATGGCCTGGGTCGAATTCCAGAGCGCCCCCTCGACCGTTTCCTGCCAGCCGTTTTTTTCCACTCCGGCCTTAAGCTGCATGGCCTGCTCGTAATAGCCCTTGGTTTTATCGTAGTACTGCTTGGCCTGGGCAATATGCTTTTGCCCCATAACCAGGTCCGATGCCATGCTGGTGGCAAGTTCACTGACTACCTGACGCACATTGACCCCATCGCCGAAGTTAATGTTGACCTTGCGCATCTTGGCAATAGCCAGATCAATATCAGCCTCGCAATCCTTTTCCCCGGTCGCCGCACAGGCCGACTGTGGCCCGAGCAACCTCAGAATTGTTTCCGCAAAAAACAACGATTTTTTTTCCTGCCAGCTTCCCTGAAACTGCTTCAGCAGTGCCGAACTCATTGGGGCAGGTCGCAAACTAGGCACCTCCAGCTGCTCTTTATACTGGTTTCTGATCGCTTCTTTAACCGCCTCCTGCTCCTTTTCAGGGGCTGGCAGGGCCTCAAGCAAGGCGCCAGCCTCCAATTCGGCGGCCCGGTTCAGCTGGTCCATATCCGCCTGGTGTAATGTAAGTGTTTGTTGAAAAACCAGGGTGCCATTCTTTGCACCATCAAACATGACCAGCTGATAGGCACCCGGTTCTTTGGGCGTGTGCAGACTCATTTTCCCCTGATCTTTCCCGCTGAGTGTCTTGGACCAGAGCGCTAGTTTTTTGGCGCTTGCTGCATCCAGTGTTGCTGCCGCTGGTTGCCCCGGCAAGAGACCAATCCAGGCGGAAGTATCATAATCCTTGCGCGCGATATAGGTCCCATCGGTATACATATCTGCATAGAGACGGTCATCGGCAGCAAAGTAAGACCGCAGCTCCACCTTGGGCTGATGCGCCTGGAGATAAGCACTGGGCAGGGCAAGATCGACCACGACCCGTACCGCATCCTGGGGCAAACTGGCATAGGTGGGCTTGTCAGTCTTTTTCCAGAGACAGAGCTGGTACTGACCAATGTTTTGCGGCAGCTTGATCGCTTTGCGCACAACCTGCTCACTCCCTTCTTTCACTGACTGGGGCTGCTGCAGAAAAACAAAGTCGCCTTGGTCATTCTTTTTCGCCCAAGCCCAGGCCCAGCCTTCTTTCCAGGCTGAGGCTGGAGCAAAATCCACCTCCACCAGTTGCTGGGGCATCAACTCCCGGATGTTGCCCTGCAGCCTGGCTGAGGCCTTTTTATCCAGGGAAGGATTCTGCACAACCTCAAGGGCTGAGGCCAGGGGAGCATCGGCTAAACGAAGCTGGTAGCTTCCGGGAGGTAGATCGAGCTGCAGACTGCCCTGGTACCAGCCATCGACCAGCGGCTCCAAGACTGTCGAGCCAACCGCAGCCGAGTCGTTCCGGAGAAAATTGACCTCCTGGGGAAAGAGACGAACTGTTCGCTCCGCCTTGGAAAGATCAGAGCTCTCTGCCCGCATCCGCAGCACCAGCGCACCTTGGGCAAAGGCTGCCTGAGCGTGAACGAGCTGCCGTGCGGGCTCTTCTCCAACCACATCCAAGGGCAGGGTTGTCAACAAGGCAGGAGCCCCCGCCTTGGTCCACTGGAGGCTGTCATACAAGCAGATATCCCATTGCCCGGATTTGGGCGCCCGCAAGGTAAACACATCTTTTTTGGGGTTCAGCTCGTGTACCTGCACCGCCCCTTTGAGGGAGGAAGCAAGCGAGTCCGCTGCCAGTCCCCGCGGCACCAGCAGCATGCAGGCAGGAACTCCGGGGGGCAGCTGGTAACTGATCAGCACCTCTTCTTCAGGGGCAACCTGCTGTTTAAATGTGGCAAATTCGACCAATCCGCTTGCCAACAGGGCAGATTTTTGCTGGAAAGCAGCCACAGCCTCCGGGTGAACAGCTTCAGCCTGAGCTGCAAAATCGGGCTGCGCCAATGCCGCATGCTCCACAAAAAGAAGCTGCTGTTCCGCGACCATGACCTGGTCTTTTTGACCAGAGCCCCGGACCAAATAGCGGAGGGAATAGCTCCCCGGCGCCTGAGGCCCCTGCATGGTCAAGGGAAAATCCATGTAAGACAACGAGACATTGCGTTTTTGCACCACCTTATCCCCGGTATAGAGAGCAACACTTCCCGACTGCATCCCCCCTGCCGGAGGGAAAAGTTTAAAGGCATACGGCTGCCCGGTTTCGTACTCTCCCGGTGCACAAACAATCTCCGCTTGCACCTCAGGACGGGGAACGACCAGAATCGGCACAGCGGCAACTAAATGCCTGGCACTGTATCCGGCCAGCAGATATCTCCCCGGTTCCAGGGGGGCGGTGATATCAAACCAGCCCCAGCCATCAGCCATCTTTTTTGCCTCCAGAAAAACGGAGTGACGCTTGTGCACCACATAACTGGCTTTATCCTGCCGGAGCTGGAGTTTTTCTTCAGGGAGCAGATAGACCTGCAGATCATTCCCCAGTGAGCCGATTTGAGCGGCGGCACGAATACTTGCCCCGGGGAGGACATCAGACTGGGTAACCGCCAGCCGTGCGCTCCGCTCCTCCTGAACTCGCAATCTGGCCAATACAATGGGGGCTGCTTCCTGCCGTAAGGCCAACCAGTGCGGGTAATAGAGCAAATTGAATTCGCCGCCGGATCCCGGCAGTTCCAGCACGCTGCCATCCCCCCTGGTCAGCTCGATATTCCCCACCAGGGCGTGCGTCAGGCCATGCCGTATATCCAGAGGATGGAACCAGGTGGGGACCAGCAAGCAGCGGGGATCAAGCCCTCTAATCCGCTTCAGGTCAAGCCCTGCATTCGATATCTTTATCCGCTGTTTAGCCTGAAAGACCAGCTGCTCTCCCTGCACCTTCCCTGCACTAAAGCTCCGTACAACTTTGGGCTCAGCCACAGCCAGATCCGCGCTCAAGAGCAATTCGCGCTTATCCCCTTCACGGCTGTAGAGGCGCAGCTGATAGTTGCCTGGGGTATTGATTCTGGTTTGAATCTGGGTGAGTTCTTTTTTTCCACTGATAGACCAGCTGGAGATAGCATCGGCCTTCTCCACCGGGTCATCTGCGTGGTAGAGCCCCAGCCAGGTGTTTTTGGTGGGTTTTCCCGCAAGCCACTCTTTTTTGTGATGGAGCACACAGGCGAAGGGATCCTTCGGACGCACTGGCATGCCATTGAAGCCGGGGTAACCTTCGGTTTCTATTTTCAGTTTCCCCACCCATACAGGGGAGCTGAGCACCGTAATATTACCTCGGGCGAACAAACCATCCTGAGTATATGCAGAGAGAATGTATTCCCCAGGGGTTTCCGGAAGCTGCATTGTCAAGAAATCATCAAGCGCCTGCTCCGCGTAGAGGATGGGCAACGGAAGATCCTTTGGCGCCGCCACGCCAGGATCTGCGGGTTGCAGCACTAGCCAGACAGAACTGGCCCCCTCAGTGACAACCTTGCATAAAAGGGTCTGTCCCGGACGATACGACTCCTGATAGAGCAGAAGCGGATCCTGCGGTCCTGCTTGAGCCGCTTCGATTCGGGCCGTATCTTGCATGGTGCTCAGGCTTGCGATTTTTGTTTTGAGCCCCTGATGCTGCTCTTTATTTTGAGGAGGAAATTTTTCCCAGACACTGTCCAGGTAGCGGTAATACCGCACTGCCTGCGAATAGATACCCGCCTGTTCAAAGCGTTTCCCTGCCGACAGCAGGGTTGTGTGCAGCTGTGGAGAGTTCATGGGCAGGGTGCGTACCAGCTCACTGGTCTGTTGTTGCAGACGCCCTAAGTCTCCCCCAGATGTTGTCCAACCAGGCACCGCCCCAAGTATTCCTACTCCCACTCCCAGACAGATCAACAGCTTCAACATTTTCAATACGGCAGATCCCATAATGCCCTCTAAGAGTTTTGTTGAATCCGTTACGGCATGTGATTACTGATATAAAACGTAAGCGCAGATCAATGCTCACGGACTCAGGGTATTGTTCTTCCTCTCTCTTCTTGATTGAGTTACACCTCAGCGTATCGTAAAGTTTTGCAAAGCTATAGAAAAAAAGCATAAATCTAACCTGAATACGTTTTGATAGGGAACACCTGCAAGGCAACAATCAGCAGTTAAGCATCCCACCATTGAGGAATCGAGCTCTCTATGGTGTAAACTTGGTGAGAAGCAAAATGTAGAGGCGCAAAGGAGAAGAAATATGTGGGAACTCTTTGATGCTTGGAAATTTTTAGCGGGTCTTGGAATCTTTCTTTTTGGCATGTTCATGATGGAGGAATCGATCAAGCTCCTGGCCGGTCGATCCTTTAAAATCCTTATTCGTCGATGCACCGAAAGCCGCTTCAAGGGGCTGCTCACAGGATTCGTGACCACCGCCATTTTGCAATCGAGCTCTGCGGTTTCCCTAATGGTGCTGGCCTTTGTCGGCGCGGGCTTGATGTCACTGGCCAACGCGGTGGCCGTACTCATGGGGGCCATGGTAGGCACCACCTGTACCGCCTGGATTGTTGCCCTGATCGGTTTCAAACTCAAGATTGATGTCTTTGCCCTGCCGCTGATCGGCGTGGGTGGCCTGGGACTAATTTTTTTCTCCAACTCGACCCGCTACGTCAATCTCAGCAAGCTGCTGATCGCCTTTGGCTTTCTCTTTCATGGTCTGGATTTCATGAAAACCAGCGTCGAGGCTTTTGCCAGCGGGGTCAATCTCTCCCAACTGCCCGACCTGGGCCTCTGGGTTTATGTGTTGGTGGGCACCATCATGACCGCAGCCATGCAATCAAGCTCGGCCACCATTGCTATTATTCTGACCGCGCTCTTCTCCAGCATCATTGATTTTCAGGAAGGTGCGGCCCTGGTGATCGGCGCCAATGTCGGCACCACGGTCACGGTACTGCTCGGCGCCATTGGCGGCATTCCCGCCAAAAAGCAGACTGCGCTCAGCTCGCTGCTCTTTAATGCTGTCACCGGCCTCATCGTCTACCCGCTTATACCGCTCATGGCTTGGGCCTCTCAAAATATCCTCCATCTCTCCGATCAACCGGTGCTAGGCATCGCCCTCTTCCACACTCTCTTTAACTTGCTGGGAGTACTGCTTTTCTTCCCCTGGATTACATTGATGGTCCGCCTGCTCCACCGCATCTATCCGGAGAAGCAGACCGTGGCCACGCTCTATATTCACAACACCTCCCCCAAGGTGCCGGAGGCCGCCACCACCGCTCTCAAGAACGAGGTCCTCCACCAACTGTTGCTCTCCCTGCGCTACCTGGGCAAACGCTATAAGCTTAAACCTTCAGAGTTACAGATAAATAACCAGACCGAGGGACCAAGCGTGGAAGAGGAGTTACGCGAGTTGACCCATGGTGATCTGGAGCACCTGCACGCTGAAATTTTTACCTTCTATGCCCTGATTCAGGCGGAATCCATTGAGGCCGAGGAAGCACTGCAGCTGGAACCGATCATTCGCTCCAGCCGCAGTATGATGAATGTGGTACGCAACCTCTACGACCTGCGCATGGAAATTGATGACATCGGCCGTGAGGACAACATCTTTTTGAACCAGACCCACGGCGAAGTGCTCGCCCGCATCACCAGCCTCTGGCACACCATTGAAGAGATTGCGATTGAGCCACGAGCGGAGATGCAAGAAGAAAAACTGCGCCTGCTTTTTCAAAGTGTGGAAGAAGAGGACAAGGCCTTTATTCGAGCGAGCGCCGGTGCGATCTCCCGCCGTGAAATACGTGAGCAGGACGTCACGAAGCTGTTGATGATCAACCGACTGTTGACCCAATCCAGCCGTATGGTGGTACTCAGTTTGCAAAATCTTATTCCGCTTATCGCCCCCCTTCTCCCCAAGCAGGGGGAGGAAAAAACACAGCTTGATCCTCCCATAGCTCAAGAAGGCTAAAGGCGTCTCACGCTGCATTGACGATTCTCGATTGGACAAACGCCGCCAAATCTAGTATATAGAGACAAAATTTCCGCAAATGGGCCAGATTCCGGCCCATTTTTTTTTTGGCCTGGCCCCTGTTACGGGCCGGGCTTTTTAAACAATTCGTTGCAAACGGTACCATTGTGAGCAGTCAACACCTCAAAGAGATAGAAAAAAGACGCACCTTCGGCATCATAAGCCATCCCGATGCCGGTAAGACCACCCTCACCGAAAAGCTTCTGCTCTTTGGTGGTGCTATCAAAATGGCCGGTGCGGTTAAATCGCGAAAAACCTCGGTCCACGCCACCAGTGACTGGATGGCGATCGAAAAAGAGCGCGGTATCTCGGTCACCACCTCGGTGATGAAGTTTAATTACCGCGATTATGAGATTAATCTGCTTGATACCCCTGGGCATCAGGACTTCTCGGAAGATACCTATCGCGTATTAACCGCCGTTGACTCGGCACTGATGGTGATCGACTCAGCCAAAGGTGTTGAGACCCAAACCACCAAGCTGATGGAGGTCTGCCGCATGCGCAACACCCCCATCATCACCTTTATCAACAAGCTTGACCGTGATGGTCTGGATCCCCTTGATATTCTGGCTGACATCGAAGAAAAGCTGCAGATCGAATGTGTACCCCTTTCCTGGCCCATCGGTATGGGCAAGGAGTTTAAAGGTGTCTACGACCTCCATCGCAAGCAGATTACCCTGTTCACCCCCAGCCAGGAAACACGACCAGAGAACTGTGTCGTCGTTAAGGATCTGGAGGATTCTCAGCTCGATGAACTGGTGGGTAAATATGCGGCCGATAAACTCCGCGAAGATATCGAGCTTCTCCAGGGTGCGGCCAACCCCTTTGATTATGAGCAGTACCTGAAAGCCGGCCAGACTCCGGTCTTTTTTGGTAGTGCGATCAACAACTTTGGTGTTCGTGAACTACTCGATGCCTTTGTTGAGCTCTCCCCTGCTCCTGGTCCCCGCGCGACCACCACCCGCACGGTGAGCCCAGAAGAAGAGGCTTTCAGCGGTTTTACCTTTAAAATTCAGGCGAATATGGATCCAGCCCACCGGGACCGCATCGCTTTTTTTAGAATCTGCTCGGGTAAATTCACCCGGGGGATGAAGGTCCTGCATCACCGGCTGGGCAAAGAGATCAACCTCAGCAACGCCACCGTCTTCATGGCCCAGGAGCGGGCGAATGTGGATGAGGCCTATCCTGGAGATATTATTGGCATCCATAACCATGGGACAATCAAGATCGGCGATACCTTCACCACCAAGGAAGAGCTGAAATTCACCGGGATTCCCAACTTTGCACCTGAACATTTCCGCCGGGTGGTACTGCAGAACCCGCTGAAAATGAAACAGCTGCAAAAGGGCTTGATCCAAATGGCAGAAGAAGGTGCGGTTCAGGTTTTCCGGCCCCTGGTGGGCAACGAGTACATTCTGGGTGCGGTTGGAGTGCTCCAGTTCGAGGTAACCATGACCCGACTCAAGGATGAGTACGGGGTGGAGGCCACCTACGAGCCGCTAAGTTATACTCTGGCCCGCTGGGTGAGCTGTGAAAACAAGGCCCAGATGCGCGAGTTCGAGAAAAAATACCAGTTTAACCTGGCTCTGGATGCTGAAGGCCACCTTTCCTATCTGGCGGAAGGTTCCTGGCGCCTCGCGCACACTCAGGAACTCTTTCCTGAGGTTGAGTTTCACAAAACACGGGAATCGGTCTGAGAGGAAAGAGCGCCTTGACCGCTCCAACAAACTCCATTCTTCTAATCCACCCTCCCCTGGCCAAGGCTGCCGAACCACCAGCTGGGATCACTGCTTTGGCCGGGTACCTGCGTGGACATGGGATCCCCTGTACGCAGCTGGATGCTAACCTGGAAGCCCAACTCCGGCTGTTGGAGACGGCCAAAAATCCGCAGGATACCTGGTCAACCCGTGCGCATAAGCACCGGTTAAAAAATCTTGCAAGCCTGCGCACTCCCGCCACCTACAGCAATATCGATCGGTATCAGCGGGCGGTGCGTGACTGCAACCGGGTGCTGGAACTCGCCGGATCTGCGCATCCCGAATTCTCGCTCAGCCTGGCTAACTACGAAGATACAGGCTTTGATCCCCTGGCCCGCCGCGACTTGCTCCGAGCTGCTCAAGCCTATAGAAACAGTCTTTTTTTTCCCTGGTTCAGTCAGTACCTGGCACCGCACATTGAGCAGCACAAGCCTCACTTTATCGGCATCTCATTGAGCTATCTCAGTCAGGCCCTGCCGACCTTTGCCCTGATCGGCTTTCTCCGCGCCACCTTTCCCCATATTCCGCTGATCCTGGGCGGTGGCCTTGTTACCTCCTGGATGTCCAACCCTGAGTGGAGCAATCCTTTTTCCGAACTGGTGGACCACTGCATCTCCGGGCCCGGTGAAAAGCCTCTGCTGGCGCTGCTGGACGGCTTCGAAAAGCACAAAAATCTGGCACCGGATTATGCCAGATTACCTCTGGACGATTACCTTGCCCCGGGATTGATTCTCCCCTATGCCGCCTCACGAGGGTGCTACTGGAACAAATGCAGCTTCTGCCCGGAACCGGCAGAGCAGAGTCGCTACCGGCCCATTCAGGTTACGGTTGTGATGGAACAGCTGCAGCAACTCTGCACGAACCTACAGCCGTCTTTACTCCACCTTCTGGATAACGCCATCAGCCCTGCCTTGATGAAAGCGCTCTGTAGAGCCCCCTTGGGCGTCCCCTGGTATGGCTTTGTCCGCTTTCATGAGCAGTTGGCTGATCCTGCCTTTTGCAAACGCCTGCGTATCTCAGGCTGCGTTCTCTTGAAACTTGGACTTGAATCGGGTTCACAGAGTGTGCTTGATGCCATGCATAAAGGGATCGATCTTGACCTGGCCGAACGGGTCCTGGAGTCGCTCAAACAGGCTGGCATAGCGACCTACGTCTACCTGCTTTTTGGAACTCCGACGGAATCCCTCGATGAAGCACGGCAAACACTTGGATTCACCAGAGATCATCATGAGGCGATCACCTTTCTCAACCTGGCCATTTTCAATATGCCCCTGGGAAGTCGGGAAGCAGAAACACTGCAGGCAAAACCATTTTCAAGCGGTGAACTCTCCCTCTACCAGGATTTTGAGCACCCGAGGGGTTGGGATCGTCGAGCAATTCGCAGCTTTCTTGACCGTGAATTCAAGCGAGTTCCGGAAATCAAGGCAATCCTTCAACGTGATCCGCCGTACTTCACCTCGAATCATGCCCCTTTTTTTAGTCCGAACTTCTTTCATGCAGAAGCATCCTGAGGCATAGCGAAAACCGGGTGCTCCGTATTTTTTCTTGGAATACGATTCTATCCGGATAAAATCTCGTTAAAGGTTTAATTTGCAGCGGAAAATTTTTCTGTATAATGCTAGGTTTGTGGTTCTCGTAAAAAAACTCGAGAACGACATTGCAAGCTTCGTAACGTACTGATGTTATGTGGCCTCAATTGGAGTGTTTTGCCTTTTTACGAAGCAATCTGGTTTGTTAGTCTTTGCACGATCCGCAAAGGCGATCTCCGCTGTTTCAGCGCTTCCCCATTGTTTTGCGACATTCCACTTTTTAAAATAAACTTTATTCATTCAATATAATTCCCACGGTTGCATTACCTGGCCGCTTTCACGGCCAAGATAATCAAAGAGAAAGGATAGATCATGGCACCTTCTGTGACCCAGCTCCACCGACAGCTTACCCCTCATTTTGCCTACTGCTTCAACATCGAATCCAGTCGCCCCCTGGAAAACCAGGAAATGGAACGGTTGCGTTTAATCCTGGCCGATGGATTTCTGATGGAAACCGTCAGCCGGCAACCGCAGCTCACCGGCGAAAGAGTGGTTGAGGTGGGACCTCGGATGAACTTTGCCACTGCCTGGTCATCCAACATGGTCTCCATCTGTAGGGCTGTGGGACTGGACGTGGTCACCCGGGTCGAACGCTCACGACGCTACCTGGTGGATCAGGATGAGGACATGGAGACCTTCATTGCCAAAAATCATGACCGCATGACCGAGTGTGTCTACGACAAACCGCTGACCACCTTTGAAACTGGTGTCCAGCCAGAACCTGTCTACGAGGTGGACCTGAAAACCAAAGGAGCGGATGGTCTCCTTGATATTCCAGGTATCTCCATGGATGAGTGGGACCGCGAGCTGTACTACGACTACTTTGTGAACAAGTGCCAGCGCAACCCCACCATTGTCGAGATCATGGATCTCAACAATGCCAACTCCGAGCACTCCCGCCATGGTTTTTTCCGGGGGAAACAGGTTATTGATGGAGAACACTATGACAAGCCACTTTTTAAAGTGGTCACCGAAACACTTGACGCCAACCCGAAAGGCAGCATTATTGCTTTTAAGGATAACTCCAGTGTTATTCAAGGGTTCGAGCTCACCACCCTGCTGCCCCAACAGCCAGGCAATCCATCACCGCTCAAAGAGGCCAACGTCGAGTACCACCCGCTCTTAACTGCCGAGACCCACAATTTCCCCACCGGTGTAGCGCCCTTTCCTGGTGCTGAAACCGGAACCGGTGGACGCATTCGTGACGTCCAGGGGACCGGCCGCGGTGGGTTTGTCATGGCGGGTACAGCGGGCTACTGCGTGGCCAACCTCCATATTCCCGACTATCAGCTCAACTGGGAAAACGACTATGCCTGTCCCGACAGCTTGGCCCCTGCCCTGGAAATTGAAATCGAGGCCAGTAACGGTGCCTCGGATTACGGGAACAAATTCGGTGAACCGCTCATTCAGGGCTTTACCCGCTCCTTTGACCTGCGCCTGGAAAGTGGTGAACGGTGGGGCTTTCTCAAACCCATCATGTTCACCGGCGGTATCGGCCAGATTGATAACCGTCATACCGAAAAAAAGGATGCCATTAAAGGGATGATCATCGTTCAGGTGGGCGGCCCTGCCTATCGGGTCGGCTTTGGTGGTGGTGCTGCCTCCTCGATGATGCAGGGAGAGAACGAATCCAGCCTCGACTTCGATGCCGTCCAACGTGGTGATGCGGAGATGGAGCAGAAGATGAACCGTGTCCTCCGGGCCTGCAACGAGATGGGCGACAAGAGCCTGATCGATGTAATCCATGACCAGGGTGCCGGTGGCCCGGCCAACGTGCTCAAAGAGTTGGTGGAACATGCCGGTGGCCGGGTGGAAATTCGCAACATCCGTGTTGGTGACCCGACCATGTCCGTGCTTGAGATCTATGTGGCCGAGTACCAGGAGCGGGTTGGCCTCTTGATCAGCCCGGAGAACATCGAGCAGTTTCAACAGATCTGTACCCGTGAAAAGGTTGCCTGCGAGGTGTTAGGTGAAGTAACCGGTGATCTGAAATTCATTGTCCATGACGATCAGGATGACACCAATCCCGTCGACATCGACATCCCCGACTTACTAGGTAAAATTCCGCAAAAAACCTTTACCGACAACCGGACACAGCAGGAGCTGTCCCCCTTTGTCCCCCCAAAAGATTTGGATGTCCGCGAGGCCCTGAACCGGGTCCTGCGCCTGGTGTCGGTTGGCTCCAAACGCTTCCTCACCAATAAGGTAGACCGGGCGGTAACCGGACTCATCGCCCAACAGCAATGCTGTGGCCCGCTGCAATTGACCGTGGCCGATGTGGCGGTGGTGGCTCAGAGCCATTTTGGTCACACCGGTATTGCCAGCGCCATTGGTGAACAACCGATCAAAATGTTGGTTGATCCGGCTGCGGGTGCCCGTATGGCAGTGGGCGAGGCACTGACCAACCTGGTTTGGGCCAAGATCGAAGACCTGGAGCAGGTAAAATGCTCGGCCAACTGGATGTGGGCCCCAAAACTCGCAGGTGAAGGTGCGGCCCTACGCGATGCTGCCGAGGCCATGGCTGCGGCCATGATTGAACTCGGGGTTGCAGTGGATGGCGGTAAGGACAGCCTTTCCATGGCCACCAAGGTTGAAGACGAGATGGTCAAGTCACCGCGTGAGCTGGTTGTCTCGCTCTATGCGGCCATGGGCGATATACGAAAAAAAGTGACGCCAGACATCAAAGAGGCCGGCTCTGTCCTCCTGCTGGTTGACCTGGCAGATGGCAGGAATCGCCTGGGAGGCAGTGCCCTGGCTCAGACCTGCGGGACCATTGGCAATGAAGTTCCGGATATGGACGATCCGACCCGTTTGAAAAATGGATTTCTTGCGATCCAGTCACTTATCAACGAAGGCATCATCCTTTCCGGACACGACCGCAGTGACGGCGGTTTGATCACCACCCTGCTGGAAATGGCCTTTGCCGGTAACTGTGGTTTAAATCTTGCTCTGAATGGTTCAGATTCTATCCTGGAGACGCTCTTTTCCGAGGAGCTGGGCCTGGTGATTGAGTGTCAATGGAGCCACCTGGCCCAGGTGAAGGAACGCTTTGAGCGCTACCAGATCCCCTGCTCTGTTCTGGGATCAAGCCAGGTCAAACAGGCCGTGACCATTCAGTTCAATGGCGAACTGGTCCTGGATGACTCCATGGTCCTGCTGCGCCAGTGGTGGGAAGAAACGAGCTACCAGCTGGAGCGGTTGCAGATGAATCCGGAATGCGCAGATGCGGAAAAGGTTAACTGCATGGACCGCAAGGGACCGGAATATAGTCTGAGCTTTGTCCCAGAGCCGACCACACCTGCGATTTTGACCAAAGCTGATAAGCCCAAGGTTATTATTCTTCGGGATGAGGGCTCCAACTCTGATCGAGAAATGAGCTCCGCCTTTTACAGCGCGGGTTTCGAGCCCTGGGATGTCACCATGACCGACCTCTTGGCCAAACGGGTCAATCTGGCCGATTTCCGTGGTATTGCAGCGGTGGGCGGCTTCTCCTATGCCGACGTGCCGGAGAGTGCCAAAGGCTGGGCTGCCACCATTCGTTTCAACAAACGATTGCAGGCTGAGTTCCACGAATTTTACAACCGCCCCGACACCTTCACCCTCGGTATCTGCAACGGTTGCCAGTTGTTCGGCCTGCTGGGATGGGTTCCCTGGTTGGGAATCGAGGCCGAGCGTCAGCCCCGCTTTATTCACAATCTGAGTCGTCGTTTTGAATCACGCTGGAGCACGGTGAAGGTCCTCAAAAGCAACGCTATCATGCTCCAGGGAATGGAAGAGCTGGTTTTTGGAATCCATGTGGACCATGGCGAGGGCTACCTGCACTTCCCGGATGAACAAATTCGCGAGCGGGTCTGGAAGGAACTGATGGCAGCCGTGGTCTACGTGGATGATACCGGTAATCCCACCGAGGCCTACCCTTTTAACCCCAACGGATCCCCTGGCGGACTCACCGGCCTATGCTCCCCCGATGGGCGTCATCTGGCTATGATGCCGCATCCCGAGCGGACCTTCCTCACCTGGCAGGCCCATTGGGTGCCGGAATCAATGAAAGGACTTCCAGTCAGCCCTTGGCTGAAAATGTTTCAGAATGCGTATGAGTGGTGCATGAAATAATCCGAATACAGCCCTAAAGATGAAGGACCGTCACATCTGACGGTCCTTCATCATCCCCCACATTGTAGCTACCCCCTGCCGCGTATCCACTCCAGAGCCAACCGGATCCACCTCAAACACTCGAATACGAAATCCAGCCGAAAGCAAACACAACTGCTCCAACTTTACACCCCACGCCATCATTAGCTGCGGCAGCCCGGAGTAGCCCTCCAATACCTCCCGCCTGTACGCATAAATCCCGACATATTTGTAATAACAGGAGTTTTCCTCTGTCCGGTTATAGGGAATAGGAGAACGGTTAAAGTACAGCGCATCTCCTGCTGAAGAAACAACAACCTTGACGAGATGCGGGTTATCTGCTTCACTTGCAGGAAGGCGATGGCATAATGTACCGATCTGAACGGAAGAATCGGCCAACATCCCTTGCGCCAACGTACTGATTTCTTCCGATCGAACCAGGGGCTCATCACATTGCAGGTTGATATAAACATCTGCATCGAGTCTTTGCATAAGCTCGGTCAACCGTTAGGTTCCTGAGGGCGGCTGGTCCGAGGTCATTAGAGCCTGGCCGCCAAAAGCATGCACGGCAGCCATGCCCCGCTGGTATTAGATGGCCACAATAACAAAGGCCACCTCCGGTACAAGCAGAGCCCGCTAGTAAACATGTCGCACCATGGGTTCCCCCGGCAGCAGCACAGACACGTAACGCGCTGGTATAACGATACTTATTCACTCATTCATTAAATGCACTGTAGTTGATAACTGAGCTGATTCAAAATGGCCTGCCTCAGCTGGACACGAAGCGACACTTCTTTTCTCCGTAAAGGAGACACCTGAGTAATTACTTTTAATATATTCATTTCTTGTAACCACTCGTACTCTATCCTAAAAAAGCGTGACATTTCTTGGCAAATAATCCGTGAGAAAATTTATACGCATGCACGATATATGCGTTTATTTGAGAAGCAGCATTTAAACTACCAAAATGTTAAATTTACTGATATGTTCACAAATCTTAAGATACCAATCTTACTAGAGAAGCAGTCAGGCTTCTAACTGCTTCCGCTGGGAGACAATAATTATGCATCATTGGGATACCATGCTGCGCAAAAAAGCTCGAGCATTACTGGCTATATTCTGTCCTCTACTCTTTCTTTCCGCGTGCGCGCTCCAAAGCCCTTTTACGCAATCTTCCCAGACAACAGGGGAACATTCCCAAACAAGTCCATTATTTAAGGAGGTTGATAAACTCCAACAGGGCGACACTATTCAAGTGGATGATCCAAACTTTGGTGGCTCTTTGCAGGCCACAGTACTGCAAAGCTACTTTTCTGCCGCTGGTGTTGATTGCAAGAGATTGCTCATACAATCAAACACTCAAGATAGGAAAATTTTGGTCTGTAACACCCTGCACCAAGGATGGACGCCTGTTCCTCAGGCCAATTAATGAATTCCGAAGTTGATATTTCCCTTACCCAGGCTTTCAGTGTGCAACGGCGGGTGATCTGGGCCCTCATGCTCCGGGAATCCAAAACCCTCTTTGGCAAACATAAGCTTGGATATCTCTGGGCTGTTATTCAGGCAGCTTTTACTCTTGTGGTCTTCTGGGTGATTCGTGAACTGGCTGGAGTACACGCTCCGCACGGAATGTCCACACCTGTTTTTCTGCTTGGTGGCTTTATCCCGTGGTTTATTTTCAGCAATGGTGTGACGAATGGCATGAATGCAATAGGAGGGAACCGGGGCTTACTCACTTATCCTCAAGTATATCCTCTTGACTTACTGTTAGCTCGCATCATTCTTCAGGGAGCCATGCAAACCTTGGTATTGGTAGTGCTGTTGTTTGTTTCATACTGCATTGGTCAACAGGTATCCATTGAAAGTCCTCACTCCATATTCTTCTCTCTCCTGCTGGCTTTGGCGCTAGGATTGGGTAGTGGCATGGCCTGTTCCGCTTTTAATCTGCTCTGGCCTGTGACCGAACAACTAATACCAATGATGCTACGTGTCCTATTTTTCACATCTGGTCTTTTCTTTTCTGTACTGGATTTACCCGCATCAGCTCAAAATATTCTGTATTATAATCCGCTGACACATATAATTGAGCTCATGCGCCAAGGTTTCGCCGTCGGCTACGGAGAACAATACATCTCATACTTTTACCTGACGAGTGTAACCTTGCTGCTTCTGACCACAGGGCTTTTATTAGAACGCTACTCGCGGCGCTATTTGGACCGGCTGATATGATCCAACTGGTCAATCTTTGCAAATATTATCGCGTCGGACAAGGGATCAAGACAGTCCTCAATAACATCAACGCTCGCATAGAACCAGGGCGTAACCTTGGAATTCTTGGTCAGAATGGCGCAGGAAAATCAAGTTTGCTGCGCTTAATCGGAGGAGCAGAGCTCCCCACCAGTGGCCACGTCTGTCGCCATGGACGCGTTTCGTGGCCCATTGGCTTCAGTGGTGGATTCCACGGCAGCCTTACAGGGCGAGAAAATCTTAGATTTATCTGTAGAATCTACGATGCCTGCATCCAAGAAGTCACAAACTTTGTCGAAGATTTCTCCGAACTGGGGGATTACATGAACATGCCAGTCAATACCTATTCTTCAGGTATGAAAGCCAAACTGGCTTTTGGGCTCTCCATGGCAATCAATTTTGATTATTATCTGATTGATGAAGTCACAGCGGTCGGCGATGCTAATTTCAAAAAAAAATCCAAAGCTGAATTTGAGCAGCGTAAAGACCATTCTACACTGCTCGTTGTTTCTCACACGATAAGTACAATTCGTGAACATTGTGATATTGCGGCCGTCCTCTATGAGGGAGACCTGCTTTTTTACGATGATATGGAAGAAGCAATTGCCTTTTACGAGGCATTGCCAGCAACAAAACATTAGGAAAATGGGAATGAGGAAGGCTCAAATTAAATGGTTGCTCTGTGTTGCCCTGCCAATGCTGTTTGTGTTGATCTATTTCGGATTCTGGGCCAGCGATATGTATATCTCCGAAACCCGTTTCTCCCTTCGTAGCCAGGAAGGTGGGGGCTCGACCGAGCTCTTGTCATTTCTGGGGCAGTCAACAGGAGGAACAGGAACAGATGCCCATGTTATTGAAGAATACATAGAATCATCCGAGCTGTTGGCCCTGCTTGATCAACAGCTCAGCCTCAAGGATCACTACCAGAATCCAAAGGCGGATTTTTTCTCCCGATTACAGCAGAAACCGAGCCAAGAAGAATTCACTCTATATTTTCAACGTCAGGTTTCGATTCACTTTGATCAAACTTCTGGAATATTAAAACTCCAAGTCAGAGCCTTTACACCGCAAGTCGCACAAAATATCTGCCAGGCAATCCTGACAAAAAGTGAAGACCTGGTCAACCGCCTTCGAGAGCGCGCCATAGAAGACAGCTTGTCATTGTCCCGTTCAGAAATTAAAAGAGCAGAGATTCGCTTAGCAAATATCCGGAACAAGTTACATCAATTTCGACAGAACCATAACTTGCTCGATCCCACAGCAGAGGCTGGTAAGGTGGAAGGATTGGTCGCTGAATTAGAAGGTGCGGCCGTCAAAATTCGTGCGGAATTGGCTGAAACAAAATCCTATATGCGCAACGATAGCCCTAAAATCATCGGGCTTAAAGCGAAACTACAGGCCCTGGAAGAGCAAATTGTCAAAGAGAAATTGCGCCTTTCTGGACAAGGAAAAGGCACAGTCAATAGCTTGGCCGCAGAGTATGAACAACTTACAATAGAACATGAATTTGCCCAGAAAGAACTTGTTGTCGCCATGCAGGTCATGGAGGCTGCCAGAGTTCGAACTGAAAGCAAAAGTCGATACCTGGTGGCATTTATCCAACCCACCCTACCAGATGAACCGCTCTGGCCCCGGCGAGGCTATGCCATAGGAGTAAGCTTTGCTGGTATACTGTTGATCTTTGGAATGGGCTCACTGATGGTCGCGGCGATCAAGGAGCATGCAGGATTCTGACATGAAAATACGTTACCATCTTTCAATCACTTTTGTACTGTTATTCATCCTCCCCTTTATGGTTCATGCTGCCACCCTGTCGCCAAATGATCCTGATGCATCGACACCAGCTGGTAACAAGCAAATTTCTTTCAATAAATCAGGCTTAGCCCCCTACGGGGCTGAACTGTTTCAGGGAAAATTTGCTCAGGGATATTTTGACGGTCGCAACGATGACTATCTCATAATGCCCGGTGATAGAGTACGCTTGCAGCTCTGGGGGGCTCAAACCTCTGACGGAATCCTGGAGGTTGATGCTCGCGGTAATCTGTTCCTACCTGAAATTGGCCCGGTCCGTGTTGAAGGATTAGCCCATGCCAAGCTGGAAAGTGCCATTCGGGAGAAAGTGCGCTCGGTTTTTACCCGTAATGTTGAGATCTATGTCAATCTACTGAAACCACAACCCGTTGCAGTTTTTGTTTCTGGTTTTGTCGCCCAACCAGGACGCTACGCGGGAGGCCCGACTGATTCTGTTCTCTATTTTCTCGACCTTGCCGGTGGCGTCGATCCTGACCGAGGCAGTTATCGAGATATACGAGTGCTGCGCCGAGGACAGACAATCGCCCAAATCGATCTCTACCCCTTCCTCCGTGAGGGGCTGTTACCCCCGGTTCGACTTGAAGACGGCGATGTCTTACTTGTGGAAGAGCGTGGACCAAGCATCGCAGTTGAGGGACAAGTACGACACGCAGCCGCCTTTGAATTTAAGGGGACGGCACTGCTGAATGGCAACAAACTTCTCGCACTGGTCAATCCAGAGAACAATGCCTCGCACGTGAGTGTTGTAGGAACCCGAGGAGGTGCACCGTACAACGTATATTTACCCCTTGATCAATTTGCAAGACTCCCACTGGAAGACGGTGATCTTGTCCGTTTTCATGCGGATATTCCTGGAGACACGATTATGGTAGCTGCAAGTGGCGCCATTGTTGGAGCCTCTCGCTATCCCGTTGATAAAAATACACGGCTGCAAACACTGCTGCGACAAATTGCGGTTGAGCCTAAACTGGCAAATCTTGATGGCATCCATTTACGGAGGAGAAGCGTCGCTTTTCAGCAAAAAAAGGCCTTGCATGAAGCGCTACAACGATTACAGCAAAGTTCTCTAACAGCGACCTCTTCTTCTGTTGATGAAGCCAATATTCGAGTACATGAGGCAGAGCTGATTGCCAAATTTGTTGAAAAAGCCAGGCAGATAGAACCAGATGGGACTGTTGTGGTGCGACAAGGCGACAAGGTGGCCGACATTCATCTAGAAAATGGTGACGAGATTGTCATCCCCCCGAAAAGTGATGTCGTGCTTATCAGCGGCGAAGTCATGATTCCCCAGGCAGTCATCTGGTCTTCTGAGTTCGATGTAGATGATTATGTGGCTGGAGCTGGAGGATTTTCGGACCGAGCCGATAAAGATCGGTTGCTCGTTATTAAACCCAATGGTGCGGTTTTGCTGGCTCAAGATACCGACATTAAGGCTGGTGACCGCATATTGGTTCTGCCACGTTTCGACAGTAAAAACATGCAAGTCGCAAAAGATATTTTTCAAATTCTGTATCAAATCGCTGTAGCTGCCAAAGTAGCTATCGATATGTAAATGGAGGAGGTAGAGTGAATAAGGTTATTGTTGTTGGCCATCCTTTCTCAGGCTATAGCGAGGTAGAACAATTACTTTTGGAATGTGGGATGGCTTCAGCGCTCCCGTCACACCAAGAAAAACTGACTCCTCAAGAAATTGATCTCATACTTTGCAAGGCACATGGCGTAGCCCCACTCAATATTGCAAATCTTCAAGACCCTACTTTTGATCAAGTTGATATTGGTGTCGTGTGGCACGGTATGATACTTGATTTAATGCGAGGAAATCTGGGACAACAATTTTGGGGATGGGGCGACCCACAGGCAATCTATCTTCTCGATTTTTGGAAAACCATAGACCCTAAAATTGCTTTTATTCTGGTGTACAATCACCCCCGCACAGCTCTACGCAATAATCCGACTGAGGCGGATTCTGGCCACAGTGATCAAGAAAAAAATGAACTAGACTGCTGGACAGCCTACAACGACGCACTGCTCCATTTTTATCAACGCAACACAGAGCGCTGCCTGCTTGTTCATTCTGAACAGGTTCGAACATCCGTCAACAGCTACCTGCAACAACTCAGGACCCGTCTTGATGCCCCCATCGGGCAAATCCAAGATGACCGCAGTCTCCAACAAAAGACAGAACAAATCCGAGAAGAAACAGCATCGTATACCGCTGAAGACGAAGCAAACCTTCAATGTCAAACCGCCTCGGCGGCTTTTACAAAAAACCAGGACCCTCTTGAGATTTTTTTAATTTCTGAGGTGATCGAGCAATTTCCTGAAGTGATGGGACTTTATGAAGAACTCCAGGCAATGGCAACTCTTCCATATACCAGCAATTTGCCCTCTTCTCATAGTGCCTTTTTAGCCTGGCAGACCTTCTCGCGACTCAAAAGAGACAATGACAATATTACCCAAAAATATCAAAAATTAAACGCTGAAACAGAAGCTCTAAACCATGAAAAAATCAAATATATTCAAAAAAACAATGAAATACAGCATGAAAATAGCCTTTTGACACAACAAGTATTTCAGCTACAGAAAGAGATTGATAAATATTATTTACAATCACAAGATTACATTATAAAAACTCAAGATTTCAAACAGATAGAAAAAAAATTAAACGAAATAAGTATTGAATTAAATCAAAAACAAAAAACCATCGATGATCTTACTCTAAAATCAAATCAATATTTGAATAAAACTAAAGAATCCAAAGAGATTGAAAAAAATTTTAATAAACAGTCTATAGAGATAATTCAAAACAGAAAAATAATTGATAATCTCAACAAAAAACTGGATGAGGAGAGAAGAAAAATACAAGAATCAAAAAATAAAACAGATAGAGACTCATCAAAGCTGAAAGAAGAAAATGAATTATTACTGCTTCAGTTACATCAAGTTCAAGAAGAGCTAGAACAATATTTTTTAGAAAATACAAAACTGAGGAAGAATCAAATCCCCGTCCACTATGGCGCTGCGGAACGGGTAAAAAGCGAACTTCCATACCTCATTGGGGCAGCTATAATACAACGAAGTCGTAAAGGATGGCCGCTTCTTTTCTTGCCATTTTCCATGCGTACCCTCGCCAAACGCTATCGACAGTCAGCTCAGCAACATGACAAGCCCCTTCCACCGCTGAGCGAATATAATGACTTCCCTGAAGCTCAAAGGGTGATGAAGCACCTGTCTTACAGGTTAGGAACAACATGGCTCAAACATTGTCGAACTCCGTGGGGGTTACTAATCATGCCCTTTGCTCTCATGAAGGCGGATAAACAATTTCAGCAATATAAAAATCAATAAGGTGATATTATGTTGCCAATTAATCCACTGAGGCAGCTTCTAACTCATATCCAAAAATTGATTCCAGCAAATGGAGTCATCCTGGTTGGAGCAGGTTCGGGAACTGGACAATGGATTACTTGGCTGCAAAAGATGAAAATTCAGTCAACCCTATTAATAGAGGCTGATTCAAAAAATTACATACAGCTCGAAGCATTTACGCAACACGTCCCTGGCTGGTTAATCGAAAACAGCATAATTGCTGAAACGCAAAAAAATGCGACCTTTCATATTGTTGCCAATAGATCGGAAAGTAGCTTATTGCCTCCCTCTCTATTACAAAAACTTTGGCCTAATATTAATAGTATTGAAAACCACTCATGCCAGACAGTAACACTCGACAATATCTGTAAGAAAAATAATTTTGTTGCGAATTGGCTGATAATCGATTGCCTGCCGAGCTTGGCAATTCTGCGCGGCTCCATCAAATGTATCGATGGCTTTGATGTCATAGTTGTGCGCATGGTACTGAATCAGAAAGTACCCCCCAGCGAAGATGCAGGGCAAAACGAAATAGATTCGTTTTTGCAAGACAATGGATATCGTTGCGTAGAGAAGGAGCATGAGCGTCACCCAGATTTAGCGCATGGGCTATACATACGTGATTACAAGCTACTAGCGGGAAAAAGGCGTGAACAGATACAACAGCTCTCTGCCCAAAAGAAAGACCAAAAAAAACTGGCGGACGACCGGCTCGACCAAATTGAAAACTTAAATAATAGGCTGAAACAACAGCTAGAGGAACATCAAAGACAGATTGAGCAGTTAAACTCTCAAAAAGATACGCATAAAAAACTAGCTCAAGACCGCCTCGACCAAACTGAAAACTTAAAAAATAGGCTGAAACAACAGCTAGAGGAACATCAAAGACAAATTGAACAGCTAAACTCTCAAAAAGATACGCATGAAAAACTAGCTCAAGACCGCCTCGACCAAATTGAAAACTTAAAAAATAGGCTGAAACAACAGCTAGAGGAACATCAAAGACAAATTGAACAGCTAAACTCTCAAAAAGATACGCATGAAAAACTAGCTCAAGACCGCCTCGACCAAATTGAAAACTTAAAAAATAGGCTGAAACAACAGCTAGAGGAACATCAAAGACAAATTGAACAGCTAAACTCTCAAAAAGATACGCATGAAAAACTAGCTCAAGACCGCCTCGACCAAACTGAAAACTTAAAAAATAGGCTGAAACAACAGCTAGAGAAACATCAAAGACAAATTGAACAGCTAAACTCTCAAAAAGATACGCATGAAAAACTAGCTCAAGACCGCCTCGACCAAACTGAAAACTTAAAAAATAGGCTGAAACAACAGCTAGAGGAACATCAAAGACAAATTGAGCAGCTAAACTCTCAAAAAGATACGCATGAAAAACTAGCTCAAGACCGCCTTACCGAAATTAAAACTTTACGGAATAAGCTTATATCGCCGGAACAACGTGAACAGGAGCGCATACGTTTAGAAGCCCGGGTTGTCTCTTGTTGCTCAGCACAAGATCCTCATTCCGCAATCGATAATGAATTAGAAAAGGGAAATCTAGCAGAATCAGAGAAAATACATTTTTTGTTGATGGTCTCCGATGCGTTTTATTCCCGAGGGGATAAAATGACCGCACTCCATTATCTTCGCATGCCCTTGGAGTGGGGTTCTTCGTTAAGTATGCTACAAAAAAACATGCTCGTATCCGCCTTAATTCGCCAGGGGAGAGCAGAGTTAGCCGCAGATATTGTTATTCAGGACATGCTGACCACTTCCAAGGTTGATGGTCTCAAACCTGAGGAGCAGATGGCTATACGCAAAGCCTATTCTGAAAAAACCAGGCTCATTCATTCGCAGAAAGAGCATGGGCATGATCTTCTGCTTAGCTATCTTGAATCTAACCTGGGAAAATTCAGAGAAGAGCATGGGCAGGGCATGCCGGTATTTATTGAGATTGGCACAACAAGAGAAAATGTTCCAGGACAGGGATCAACGCGTAAGATTTCGATGTTCTGCAAACAAAATGAGTTGACTTTTATCACTGTAGACATGGATCCCCATAATACCTTGATGGCTCAAAGAATGTTCTCTCGATTGGGGGTAAATGCGAAAGCTATAACTGCTAAAGGGGAGGACTTTCTCCGTGACTATGAGGGGGTTATCGATTTTGTCTTTCTTGACGCTTACGACTTTGACCATGGTGGTCACAGTTCTTTGCGCCAAAGTCGTTATGAGCAGTTTCTTGGCAAACGAATCGACGATAAAGATTGTCACAAAATGCATCTTGACTGTGTCAAGAGCATCATCCCCAAACTCTCCAAAAATGGAATTATCTGTTTGGACGATACCTGGACAGAGAATAGCATCTGGATGGCTAAAGGAACCTTGGCAGTTCCATATTTATTAGAGCAGGGATTTATCATTCTTGAAGCACGTAATCGTGCAGCTCTTTTAATAAAACCTGAGCAATGAACCGCTTAGAACGATTTAATAATCGACATACTGGCGAACGCGTGGTCGTGGTTGCTAATGGACCATCTTTAAATAATATGGACCTCTGTTTCCTTCGCCACGAGACAGCTATCGGGATGAATAAAATATTTCTAGGCCTCAATAAATTTCGCTTTTACCCCAAATACTATGTTGCGATTAACAGAAAAGTTATTGAGCAGTCGATAAACAACATCAAATCCCTTAACTGTAATAAATTTATCAGCATGCGTGGCAGTGAATTGTTACCTGAGGACGCCCTGACATATCATCTTGAAACCCAAAACCCACCAGCACGTTTTTCAAAAGACATTACACGTGGTATTCATGAGGGTTGGACGGTCACTTATGCTGCGATTCAGGTTGCTTATTTTCTAGGTTTTAGTGAAGTGGTCATAATAGGCATGGACCATCGTTACCAGTTCACCGGCCAGCCCAATGAAGCCAGACGACTGGATGGACCGGATCCGAATCATTTCTGCCCTGAGTACTTTGGAGGTGGGCAAAACTGGGATAACCCCGATCTTAAAAATTCAGAAGAGTCATACCGCATTGCCCGTACAGAATTCGAAAATGATGGGCGAAGAATTCTGGACGCCACGCTTTATGGATCTTGCGAAATTTTTGAGAAAATTCACTACAAGGACTATTTTGGTTTAAGATAATGAATACCCCCCGTATTGCTGTTCAACTTTTAGGGCAATCCGGTTGTCGCTTACGCTTTGGGCAAACAATCATCTACATTGACCCCTACCTTTCCAATTCTGTTCAAGAGCTTGATGCATCAGACCTTGAACGACTTCAACCGCCCCCGTTCCCTCCCGAATCGGTGACTGATGCCACATGGGTTCTACTTACTCACGATCACCTTGATCATTGTGACCCCCATACCCTGCCGATAATAGCCCAAGCCTCACCAAACGCACAATTCGTCGCACCAGCGCCTGCCCAATATCTTCTTCACACTTGGGATATCCCTTCCTCTCGTGTGCAATTGGCTAAGGAAGAATGGTTCCCTTTGGGCGACAATATTGAGATCAAAGCAGTCCCTGCGGCACACCCCAATATCGAACGCGACAGCCAGGGAAGATTACAAGCTGTAGGCTACCTGCTTAAAATACAGGGGCAGTGTATGTACATCGCGGGTGATACATCAATTTGTGACGAGTTACTGGATGCTCTACGTGAAAACTTGCCAATACACACAGCAATTGTACCTGTTAACGAATCAAATTTTTTCCTGGATAAACGCGGCATTATTGGCAATATGAGTATCCGCGAGGCCATGCTCCTGGGACAAGAAATTGGTCTTGAGCAGCTTATCCCTGTTCATTGGGACATGTTTGCCTGCAACTCTGTCCCCCCTGAAGAGATTGTACTTGTACACAAACATCTCAACCCAACATTCAGGCTTGTCCTCAACCCTACTGCCATTACCTTAGGAGTTGTTAATGTCAGTATTGTTATTCGTACGTTAAATGAGGCTTTACATCTTGATGCATTGCTGACATCCATCGCCAACCAAATAGCCCCCAGACTCAACCCGGAAGTGGTGCTGGTCGATTCTGGCTCAACAGACTCTACTTTGGAAATAGCACATCAGCATGGGTGCCGTATTTGTACAATTGATCGTGCTGATTTTTCTTTCGGTCGCTCGCTTAATATTGGCTGCGATGCTGCCCGGGGTGACATTCTGGTTTTCATAAGTGGTCATTGCATACCAACAGACGACCATTGGCTTTCAAGACTTTGTGCCCCTCTACTCGAGGGCAAAGCTGATTACGTTCATGGAGGTCAAATTGGCGATGAGAACACCCGTTTCAGTGAAAGCCGTATTTTTGCAAAATATTTTCCGCCCGATTCCCGCTTTTCCTCGACGGAATTTTATTGTAATAATGCTAATTCGGCAATCACTCAAAATGCATGGCACAAATTCAGATTCGATGAAGATTTGACTGGGCTGGAGGATATGGATCTCGCCCAAAAAATCATTCATGATACGGGTACGATTGGCTATGTGGCTGAGGCCAAGGTCATGCATTTACACCATGAATCCTGGAGCACTGTCAGAAGGCGCTTTGAGCGAGAAGCAATTGCCTTACAGAAAATTATGCCTCAGGTTCATGTCGGCTTGGGAGATATGCTCCGCTACTTCATATCAAGCGTAGCAAAAGATTGTCTCTTTGCATGCACTAACGACAATCTCAAGCGTAGAGCTCTTGAAATAGTTCTCTACCGATGGAATCAATACTTTGGTACCTATCTCGGCAATAGGGAATTACGCAAACTTTCACATGCCGAAAAAGAAAAATACTTTTATCCTGTATAAGAAAAGGAAATAAACAATGAACCAAAAAACTATCGTTGCACTACTTCCAATGAAAGCGAATAGTGAACGCGTAAAAGGAAAAAACTTCCGTGAATTTTGCGGAAAACCTCTTTTTCAATGGATCCTTGATTCTCTGTTGGCCGTAGATGCAATAGATAAAGTCGTTATCAATACCGATGCCCGTTCTATTTTGGCTGAAAATGGTCTACTTGAGACTGAGCGAATTATCATTCGTGACCGAAAACCGGAAATATGCGGTAATCATGTGTCAATGAATCTGGTACTGGCCGACGATGTGGCAAACGTTGACGCCGACACATACCTTATGACCCACACAACTAACCCTTTAATGAGCCCTGAAACGATCCAAAAAGCACTGGCTGCATTTAATGAGGCACAGGCAGCAGGCACAGCAGATTCACTTTTCACTGTTGACAAAGTGCAAACTCGCTTTTATCGATCTGACTGCAGCCCTGTTAATCATGATCCTGACAATCTTCTGCCGACACAACATTTGGAACCTTGGTTTGAGGAAAATTCAAACCTCTACCTCTTCACTCGTGACAGTTTTTCCCAAACACAGGCACGCATCGGAAAAAAACCGATGATGTTTGAAAGTCCTGCCTTTGAGTCCGTAGACATCGATACCCCTGCTGACTGGGATTTTGCCGTCGTTGCTGCTCGTTATCTTCTAGAAAAAAATGGTATTGCCCAATGAAAATTCTTGTCACCTGTCCGCCTATGCTTGGAATGATAGAATCATTCTCCACTGTTTTTTCGCAATATGGCTGTGAAGTCACTGCACCTGATGTTGTGCAGACTCTTACTGTCGAGGAACTCAAATCATTAGTTCCCAAACATGATGGATGGATTATAGGTGATGATCCCGCAACTCGAGAAGTGTTTACTGCCGCAAAAGCAGGCCGTCTTAAGGCCGCTGTCAAATGGGGCATAGGAGTAGACAACGTTGATTTTGCCGCGTGCAAAGAACTTGACATCCCCATAATCAACACCCCAAATATGTTTGGACGAGAGGTTGCCGATATTGCCATGGGGTATGTTATCGCTTTAGCGAGGGAAACATTCCAAATCGATGACGGTGTACGGCAAGGTAACTGGCCCAAACCTCGCGGTATTTCTTTGTATGGCAAAACCGCAGCGTTAATCGGCTATGGTGACATTGGCAAGCAGGTAGCGGCACGCTTACGGGTTGCTGGTATGAAAGTCATCGCCTACGATCCTATGGCACAGGACGCACCAGATATGGCGGATGTCCAGCGAGCACAATGGCCCAATCACGTTGAGGAAGCCGACTTCATTATCGTAACCTGCTCTTTGACCCCATCCAGTAAGCACATGGTCAATTCCGCCGTACTTAACCAGGCCAAGGATAGCGTGCGAGTTATTAACGTTGGACGCGGCCCGGTCATAGACGAACCATCTCTGGAAGCTGCCTTGAAATCGGGTAAAGTCTATTCTGCAGCCCTTGATGTGTTTGAGGTAGAACCGTTACCAATGACCTCCTATCTTCGCCAACACCCCCGTTGCATCTTCGGTTCACATAATGCATCAAACACTGCAGATGCGGTCGAAAGAACGAGTTTGATTGCCATTGACAAACTGATGACATTTTTAGGGGTAAAGAATGAATAAGGGGTTTGTCATCATAACCGGCGCTGCCGGGGGAATTGGGCAGGCATTTGTTGATGTATTTGCAAGCTCGGGATACGGTGTCATAGGTATTATTCACAAAAATAAACCTCCAATTCCCAAAGGCAGGAGTATTCATTATATTACCTGCAATCTAGCTCAGACGGTCGAAGACAGCGAATACGCTTCCAAAATTTTCGAACAAATTCGAGCTGTTTATCCCCCGAATCTCCTCAAAGGGTTGATTAATAACGCCGCCACCCAGATCCTCGGTGGAGCAGACTCCTTGACGCGAAAAGATTGGCAGGAAACTCTGAATGTGAACCTGCTTGCTCCGTTTCTGTGGTCACAGGCATTTTTGAAAGAGCTTGAAACTGCGAAAGGTTCAATCATCAATATCAGTAGCATCCATGCACATCTAACCAAAAAAAATTTTGTCGCTTACGCAACCAGTAAAGCCGCTCTCAGCGGAATGACACGGGCGTTGGCCATTGATTTGCAGGGAAGGGTGAAAGTCAATGCAATAGAACCTGCTGCTATTGAAACGCAAATGTTGAGAGCTGGCTTCATCGATAAACCGGAACTGTATTCCCAACTTGAGGCATGCCACCCACAACAGCGTATAGGTAATCCCGAAGAGGTTGCGACCCTATGTCTATCGCTTATCGATAGCAAGCTCGATTTCATTCATGGGGCAACCATAGCAATTGATGGTGGAATTAGCGGACGATTACATGATCCTGATTAATCAATAGCATCTTTTCTAACCAGAAATACGCTTGCGGCCAACCTTGATTCCAGCACAACCGAACAGATCTCGCAACATGCGTGGGACCATAAACAAGTTTTACTTACAACTCAACATGGGAGCATATAGCTTCAAACTAACCACTATTGCCAAGACCTCACCGGGTCGAGCCTGTCGAAAAGCCCTGCAAATTTTGACGATACGGCCGGCCCCGCCCCAAAGCAATCACCCTTTCCCTTAGTCAAGCTATTAGACCGGGGTGACAAACTTATCTATTCGTTAGCACGAGCAGATTTCGTCAATGCCAATGCCCTATACACCATGGAGTTGCGATGTGTGAAGCCCTAATTGACCGCTATTTCCGCCAACCTGAAGACGTATCCCGACTGATTTTTATCAACTACGGTCATTTCCTTCCAGATCAAATTCTTGCACCAAGTTATTTAAACTAGGTGAAAAAAACGCTCGAGGGCTTTCCCTTTCGGCCCCTTAGCGATTTTTCGACCTTAACGCCACAAATCGGTCACAACACCCGCCATGGGCATAGAGGATATCAACTGGTATTCCCCAAAGAGTAACTAAGACGAAAATTCTGACTCGTAGGCTGTCGTACCCGGTGCTCTTTTCACCACATTTGAAGCAGATGGCTTTGCTACCGATCTGTGGCCGCAACATTTTGGCCAATGCTGGCGGAAAAGCACGTCACCGACAGGTATCATAGATAATCCCCTGTTTGTTTTTCGATACTGTTCAAGCTGGGAGCATCCGATACTTATGGCATCATTTAACCCGTCGGATCCTCTTCGGTCGTGATGCTCGCTGCTGCTTTGCGTTTTGCTCATACTCTTCGAAAAAGGAATCGAATTTTGAATTGTATTTGGCACATCGGAGTTTGAGGATGTTGTTTGCATAATCAACTTTCCACCAGGAACCGGATCTCTTGAGACGAATATTGCTGATAAACTTATTGGCACTTTCAATCGCTCCACTGCCAAGCGGGTACCCTCCTCGCCGCAAACGACCATACTCGATTCTTCCTTTGTTCTTTGTCAGGTAGTTTACCAACTTAGTTCTCTCTGTTTCCGCAGTTGCTGTCTTGCATTTCATTTTTTTCAAGCCAGCAATGATATGAGAGGCGTTGTTGTGAAAAAGTCGAACCTTGGTTTGCTCTATCCACTCACCGCCTTTTTTCGATCCAGAAAACTGATGTTTGGCAAAATCATAGAGGTGTTCGGAACAGTGAAAATAATCAAGGACTTGGCGGCAGGTTGGGAAATATTCTTTGACGCAGTCCCATATCCAATCGGCTCCATCGCCTACAAAACACAGGCGAACTTTATCCAGCGGGATAATATCTTTGTCTCTTAGCTCGGCAAGGAATCCTCGAAATTCAGTGACATTGCTGATTTGATGCCAACTTAATAGGTGAACGATCTTATCCTTGTCGAGCAGGTAACCACGGATCCCTTTCGCTTCGCGCCAATGATGAGGTTGCCCCATCTCTTCTGTCCTTATTGGGACCATGGCACCGTCAGCAGAAAAGACAAGAACTGGCCTTCGATAGTTTTCCTCCGAGATATCTTCTATGATTTTAGATATTTCTTGAGAAGTAGGAGTGATCTCTTCAAGGCTGATTTCATCGGCGACTTGATTGGTGAGCTTATGGACAGTGTCTGCGGAAATGCCAAAACGATAAATCTCGTTCATCATTTCCGCAGCTTCATCAAAAGTTTCCTTGGCACCGAAGAGAGAGGCTATTTTTTGAACATCATATTGGTATTTGCCATCCCTTAAATTGAGGGCGTCTTCGTCCGGGGTATGGACGGCTTTACATTTAGGGCAAACATAGTACGGGCAATCAATGACAAGGGTACCAATAGTGGTAACGCACTCTTTTTTCGTGGAATATTTTTTATGAGCTCTGCTCCCGCAAGGAGCGCATGTCGGAGCTTGGATCTGCCGATCGAGTTCGCCTTGAATGACAATCTGGACTAATTCGGGATCTATTGACGGGTGCTCTTTCCGGATCTTGTAAATTATCTCAAAAAGCGTGTTGCTGGGTGCGTCAACACACTGGATAATGAAATCAATTTTTTGATCGAGAATATTATTGTACATGTCTTTGTACCACTTAGACCAATTCCGAATTTTCTGCACTGCTGCCATGATGTAACCTCCTGATTTAGCGGGATATTATATCATATAAAAAGCAGCAATGAAACTAAAAAAATAACGTAACATATTAAAATTATTATACAAAACGGCCAGGTTTGGTTTGTAGAGCAATTCCATAACTATCAGATGCACCCGTTCAAGCTAGCCTTAACCTGCCCCCCCCCACGGCCACCCCTGATTCTGCATGATATTATTCCATAAATAAAGCAGCATTAAAAAAAAAGTTGTAACATATTAAAAATCATTGGATAAAAAAAACAAAAGCT
Source organism: uncultured Desulfobulbus sp. (assembly GCF_963664075.1). NCBI lineage: Bacteria > Pseudomonadati > Thermodesulfobacteriota > Desulfobulbia > Desulfobulbales > Desulfobulbaceae > Desulfobulbus > uncultured Desulfobulbus sp. Next base: position 4,346,726 of record NZ_OY760916.1, on the reverse strand, counting down.
GCTCTAAAGGAAATTCCATAACTATCAAAAGTCCCCATTCAACGCTTCACAATACTGTATTTATTAACAATACTTTCTCAGGATACTACGAAACCATGAAAAAAATATATGTCATTGGTAACTGTATTTCAAAAAGCATCGTTGACACAATCTACAGTTCAAAATTTATACAGGATAATTTTACAGTATCAACTCCAGAAAAATATATTCATCAATATAATATAAAAGATGAGCTAACATCGAACAAAGTTCGTAACGATATAGAATCCTGCGATATTTTAATCTACATGCCAATAAAAAATAAAAAATTCATAGGCATCGACAGTGACGAAATGAGAGATGCCGTTAGATCAAGTAACGGAATTGACTTACGAATCCCAGTACCATTTTTCCAAGGTTATTGGCCTGAGTGTTCTTTTGTACGACTAGATTCATCATCAGATAAAATCAATGGAATGCTTGCTGATTATCCGACAGAAGGGAAATCAACGCTCATTCATTATTTCGACCTCGTTTTACTCCACAGCATTTTAAATGAATATCATGGAGCTGATATATTTGAAAATGATAATTTTTTTGAATCTGACTTCATTGATGAATTATGTCGCAAATCAATTGATGATCTAAAAAGACGCGAGGCGATCGATGAAATCGACATATCAATTTCAGACTTCGTTGAAAATAATTATAGAAATCAAAAGCTATTCTACACTATAAACCATCCGGGACATGCAATTATCAGAGAGATGTGTAGGCAAATTTTTTCAATCATAGGAGCACCTGAAGATGAAATAAATAATATAAATATAGAAACAAAATGGGTAAGCTATCAAGATTACCCACTATACCCATCTGTCGCTAAAGCAATCAGCAATAATCTAGAAAAAACTGATGAATACGTTATAAACAGGCAGATTATCTCCAGATTACAATTTTATCGATACCATAAAAATTATATTAATTCGATAAAAGGTATTTTGAAATCAAAAAAAATTATTGCATCAAGCCCCACGTGTTCAGAATATATTTCAAAGCGTATATCAGCAATGTTATTATAGAAATACACGTAACTACTCACAGCAATTCCCATTGTTCCCTCAACCCTTGATTTTATGGGATACGAAGGGATTAGTCTTCGTAAACTTTGGAGTATGGCTTGATCGCTAAAGGGTTGGCCGGGGAGCACCTGGCAGTCAACCGAACAGGATGCATTTAACATATTAAAATTAAGAGATAATTATACCAGGGGCGACGCATTTTTTTCTTGACAAAGCAATGAAATAAAAAATCGATTTTTTCTCGGAATTACAATGAATTACATGGAGAATCGATTGTGCAGTCGCTAAAAATTTTCTCGACCAAAGCGTTACAACTGGTTGCCCCAACGAACGGAAGAGCCGTGAGCAAAACTCTCCACGTGGACGCATTAATTCAAGCTATCAAAGCTGATTTTGGCAAACTTACCGATCATCGGGCCCAAAATGCCAAGATTGCCCTTGATGACGCGATCATGTCTGCCTTTGCCGTGTTTCACCTGAAAGACCAGTCGCTGCTGGCCTTCGATGAACGACGGCGCAGAGAACCAGAAAACCTGCATACGGTATATGGAGTGACCGGCATACCCTGCGACTCTCAGATGCGCGCCATCTTGGATGAAGTTGATCCAGACTATTTACGACCAGCGTTTCGCACCGTTTTTCGGCGGTTGCAACGAGGCAAAAAGCTGGAATCAATGACGCTGCTGGGTGGCCATTATCTGCTCAGTGGTGACGGTACGGGGTTTTATTCCTCAACGAAGGTGGCCTCATCCTACTGCCTCAAAAAAACTCGTCGCAATGGAACAGAACTGTACTACCAACAGATGTATGCCGCTGCCCTGGTGCATCCGGATTGTCGCGAGCTAATTCCTTTCTTTCCTGAAATGATTACCCGCCAGGACGGTTCGGCTAAAAACGATTGCGAGCGCAATGCGGCCCGTCGTTTCTTCGAGGCACTGCGGCGTGAGCATCCACACCTCAAGCTCATCGTCACCGAGGATGCACTCAGCAGCAACGCGCCCCATATCGAGGATCTGCAACGGCTAAATCTTCGTTTTATCCTTGGCGTCAAGCCTGGAGACCATCAGTTTCTGTTTTCGTTGGTTGACGATGCCATCGCCCAGGGGAAGGTCACCGAGCTACAGCAAGTGGACTCCAACGATCCGGGCAAAATACATTTTTTCCGTTTTATTAATCACGTATCGCTCAACCAGTCCCGCCAGGACCTGTTGGTCAATTTCCTGGAATACTGGCAGGTGGATAAAAATAACAAGCTTACCCGGTTCAGTTGGGTCACAGATCTGACTATCACTCCTGAAAACGTCGAAGAGGTCATGCGGGCTGGCCGCGCGCGGTGGAAGATCGAAAACGAAACCTTCAACACCTTAAAAAACCAGGGATACAACCTGGAGCATAATTACGGACTGGGCAAGAAGCATCTCAGCGCGGTGTTTGCCATTCTCATGATGCTGGCCTTTCTTGTCGACCAGGTGCAGCAGATGAGTTGCCATCTCTTCCAGGCAGCGTTGAAGGAACTCGGCTCCAAAAGAGCGTTGTGGGAGATGATGCGCAATTATTTCCGCATATTCAGGGTTGATTCAATGGAGACGATCTTCCGGGTGCTGGTTTACGGCCCAGGCGGATATATTGTGATGGAGAGAGACTGGCTCGGCGGTTAGCGTTCAAGTCATTCAGCAGAACTGTCAAAGAGCAGCCCCTTCGGTTTTTATCTGAAAAGGGAAGAGGATAAGTGCGTCTAAAAAAGGCCCTACGTGACGAAAAAACATGGTCCTTGCAGCCAGCGGGCTGAGAAGGCGCTGAAAATATGCCTTACAACCCCACAGAAAAACCCAAAAGTCTCTTCAGCACCATTCACATTGGCGGTCCAGGGGACAAAATGGGATTTGCTGAACTACTCACACCCTCTAAAAAAAGCTCAAATCCAAATAAATAACTTGACAGGTTTTTGCCGGATTTTTTTTCAATAGCCAGGGATGCCAACAAAAATGCCCATCAACGCGCCTGGTCGTCTCTAAATCGTTCCAATATTGCGTTCCGATAGCAAACAGATGCGATAGCGTTCAATCGTTCAACTCATGGGCGCACAGGAGGTCGAAAAAAGCCATGGTATAGTAAACCCATGGGAACAGTAAATAAAATAAGGGTTCGCGAAGAAGTCGATCTCCTCAAACAGGAATTTGAACAGCTTTGTTCCGACGGTAAAGTCTCCTCTGAGATACGGGTCCTGTTCAACAGTCTGTTGGTTGTCGTCGAGTTGATACTCTCTATCTTTCTTGAGAAGACAACGCGCAAGGGAAACAAAAACTCGAGCATTCCTTCTTCGCAAACCGAGAAAGACGAAACTGCGACCAAGCACTGCACCACTACCGGCAAGGGAAAACACGTCAATGGGCGTGTTGGTAATACACGCGTCAAAGAATCAGTCACCACTGCTCAGGTCGAGGTGTGTGATACCTGCGGAATGGTGCTGGAAAACGTTGCATGCCAGGGGCATGAACGTCGGACAAAAATCGACATCGTTTTTGAAAAAGTTGTCGAACATATTGACGCAGAAATAAAGCAATGTCCTAATTGTGAGGCCACGGTCAAAGGGCGTTTCCCTGACGATATGCCGGGTAAGCTGCAGTACGGCAATGGGCTTAAAGCGTTTGCCATTCATTTGGTTATCAGCCAGATGGTCGCTTTAAACCGGGTTCAAAAACAGATAGCAGCCATGATCGGTAGCGTAATCTCCGAGGCCAGCCTGCTCAAATTTGTTTTGCGCTTGTACCAATCACTCGAAGCTTGGGAATCCAGAGCTATTGATAGGCTGCTGCAGGCTCCATCCCTGCATGTGGATGAAACCTCGTTTCGGGTTGAAGGGAAGAATCACTGGATTCACGTCTATTCTTCCGGCGAAACAACCCTGAAAGTACTGCATCGAAAGCGGGGCAAGGAGGCAATCGAAGGATTGAATATCATCCCTCGGTATGGCGGGGTGATCATCCATGATTGCTGGGCATCATATTTATCCTACGACCATTGCGGTCACGGACTTTGCGGCTCGCACCTTTTGCGAGAGTTGACGTTTGTCGTTGACTCTAACCAATACCGGTGGGCCCGCAATCTAAAAGCGGTGCTCCAGCAAACGTGTCGTACGGTGGCTCAACGTCCGGAAAAATGTCTTACCGAACGGGAGTATGCCAACCTGCAGAAGCGCTACCGTAATATCCTTACGCGTGGCAGCAAGGAGTTGCCCAAGATCCCTCCAAAAACCCAAGGGAAGCGCGGCAGGATAGCCAAATCCGATGCGCACAATCTTTGGGAGCGATTACAAAAGCATGAGGCGGCAGTCTTGCTTTTTGCCAAAGAACCACATGTACCGTTCACCAACAACAGAGCGGAAAGGGATCTTCGCATGGCTAAGGTAAAACAGAAAATATCCGGTTGTTTTCGACGTAAACAATATGCCCAGGCTTACTGCAGGATTTCAAGTTACCTGCAGACCATGGCAAGCCAGGGGATCAATCCTCTTGTCGCTATCCAGTTGGCACTGGCAGGAACTCTGCCTGATGCCGAAGAATAGGGGTGAGTAGTTACAAATACACATAAAATTAATTCATTGAATTCTTTTTTACTACCTAGCCATAGGATAAAATCTTGATTGCATGGATCTAATCAATAGTTAACCATGATATCTACAATATCTACGATGAGCGCTCTAAAAACCGGCCAAATTTTTAAAAAGGGTAATTCGATCCATTCATGGGCCATCTGGTCAAAAAAATCCCATGCGATCTAGCTTCTATGACCGATGAGGCGTATACCTCAATACTGCCATGATCAATATGGCTGCTTAACACGAGTGCATCCGCTAGGTAAGAAATAGTGTGCAGATTGAACCTGGATGCTTTACGCAATAATTTTAGCAGCTTACGTATTTTTTCATTTAAATGCCGTTTTTTACATGATACAACACCACGTTAAATCAGGAGGTTATACCATGACAGGGATGCAGAAAATTCGGAATAGGTCTGGGTGTTACAAAGACATGTACGATATTATCCTCGATCAAAAAATTGCTCACATTATCCAATGTGTTGCCGCCGCCAATAGCACGCTTTTTGAAAGAATTGACAAGATCAGGAAAGAGTACCTGTCGATAGACCCCGAATTGGTCCAGATCATCGTTCAAGGTGAACTTGTTCAGCACATTTCAGCTCCAAAATGCACCTGTTGCGATATCAAAGCTCAAAAAAAATTCCCATAAAAAAGAGCATGTTACCTCGATTGGCACCATTGTCATTGAATGCCCGCACTATGCTTGTGCCCTAAATGTAAAAACCCCCATACCCCACAGGAACAAAAGACTATGGGCAACCTTGTCACTGGCGCGAAGCGAAAGGGATCCGTGGTTACCTACTCGACAAGGACAAGATCGTTCACCTGCTAAGCTGGCATCAAATCAGCAATGTTGCTGAATTTAGGAGATTCCTTGCTGAGCTAAGAGATAAAGATATTATCCCGTGGGATAAAGCTCGCCTGTGTTTTGCAGGAGATGGAGCCGATTGGATATCGGGCTGCGTCAAAGAACAAGGACTCATTCACGCCCCTGAGTTGGCTATTGGTGACGGTGCCTTAGGATTCTGGAAATCGTTGCACAAGATTTTCCCACAAACAAAACATCAACGATGCTGGGTACATAAAACAGCCAACGTGCTCAACAAGCTGCCGAAAATGGTTCAACCAAAGGTCAAGCAGGCGTTGCACGAGATATGGATGGCGCCGACAAAGAAGGACGCCTTTGAGGCCTTCGAAACAACCATCCAGGCTTATTCGGGAAAATATCCCAAGGCTATGGAATGCCAGGAGAAGGATAAAGAACAATTACTCGCTTTCTATGATTTTCCAGCACCACATTGGCACACATTCGGACATCTAATCCAATTGAATCAACCTTTGCCACGGTACGACTAAGAACAGATAAAACCCGAGGATGTGTTGCCCGCCGAACAATCTTGGCTATGGTCTATGAACTGGGAATGAGTGCAGGAAAAAAGTGGCAAAGGCTAAGAGGATTCAAGCTTCTAGCTGAGATTATCCGGGGCGTTAAGTTCAAGGACGGGGAGCCTGTCACCTCTTTAACAGAAGACGAACTGAACAGGGCCGTCATTTGAGAGCTATTCTTAAACACCAGACTTGACCATAACTCCTTTTTCACAACAATGCCTCTTATGTCATCGCTGGCTTGAACAGAATGAAATGCTAAACTGCCGCTGCGGAAGATATGAGGGGTAAGCTGTCAAACTTTCGAAAAAAGAACAAAGGCAGAATCAAGTATGGCCGCTTGCGGCGAGGTGGATACCCGCTTGGCAGCGGTGCAATCGAAAGTGCCAATAAGTTCATCAGCAATATTCGCCTCACGAGACCGGGCGCCTGGTGGACAGTCGATTACGCAAACAACATCCTCAAACTGCGTTGCGCCAAGTACAACTCAAAATTCAGCAGAAAGCATCACGCCCACAAAGGATCCGGCGTGTTAAATAATGCCATCAGTAGCGGATGCCCCCGCTTTACACTGGCAGAGATTCCACATAAGAATTAAGGAAATTGTTCAGACGAGTGAGGCCACATCCGACTGACCCAATTCATAATTTAATCAGATCCACTAAATTTAACCTGATTATTTCGGATTTAGGGGAGCCCCTCGAAATCCTCCAAGAGAGGAGGAAATCAAAAGGTTCTGTAGCCAGCAATCGTGATATCGACGGCCATTCAACTGTTCGGATGGACTTTTCAATCCAGCATGTTGTTTCACCGTTTTCGGGTTTTGCGGAGCAAAATTTTTGATGTGCGCCCAGCCCCGAATATTTTGCTCTGCTGCTTCCAGGGAACCGTGGAAATATCTCGTATTGTACATGTGGCGGTCCATTCCCTGCATTAACCGGTCAAGCATGTTGCTTGTTCTGTGACTTCCCTTGTGCTTGTATGTCATTGAATAATCAACGATATTGCTCTTGATCTTTTTCAAAGGGGCTAGAATCACATCAGGATACGATTCGTATTGTGCTGCTTCCACAAGTCTTCTGATTTTTTGGGAAAATGAACGCCTTGTGGGGGCTTGAAAACATTCCCAAAGCGCTGTTGCCACCTCGATGAATAGCTCCCTGTGTTTTTTCTTGGATCTGTCGCGTATCTTAATGTAAATATGCAGAAAACAGGACAAGATGCATATCGATGGAAAAAGGTTGCCAAATGCATTTTTGGTTGCTGCCCAGCCGTCTGTATTCACAGTCTTTGGGGAGTACTTCGGTTTTAGATCCAGAGCCTCTTGCTTGAAGGTGCTGTAGCCTCGCTCAAGGTCGGCATTGTCTGCCTTTTCGGTAACGGCGACACCGAGTATACAGCCTTCAGCCACAGTTGTTGGGATATAGCACTTTTTGCCCCGTATTTTCGTGTGCTTTTCGTCGGCAACGAGATGCGCCGGCAGTTTGGCCGGTTCCTTAATGGTAGTCCCGACGATACTGAATCGTCCCAAGTGGCTTTCAAGCCGATACCAAAACGATGCATTTCTGCCGAAAACATGTGCAAGTGCCCAAAACGGTATATCAAATTTTCGTAGAAACAGGGCGTTGTCAATATCTTTGGTGAATGCTGTTTGATAGGGCATCACAAATGATGGACGTATGGTAAAATTCGTATTTTCCACTTCTATCCGTCGTATCCGGATGTTGAGCCTTATTGAGACGTAACTGTCTTTCATCCGATAGCCATGCTGGATCTCAAGCGGAAAAATTTCCGGACATCTGGCTATCATATCATCTAATTGAGCACGAAATTTCTGAGGGCACTCTACAGTATCGACATAGGTTTTATTGCAAAAGGGTGTACATATTGTACGGTTGTTTCTTGGGGATGTTTTGGCCATCTATACGTACCATAGGTTATCAGGGTGGTTTTGACGTGGAAATCAAATTTTCCCATAATAATCAAATGGTTGTTTATGTCAAAGCATCCCCTCCCCTAAATTCGAAATAATCAGAATTTAACGAAGAGCAAGATTTTTAATATTAATGTCAGCTAATAAAAAATCACCAATGGAAAATTTCACAAAACGTATTTTAATTTTCACTGATAGCCGCGGCCAACACAAACCAAGCGGCTGTTCTCACGAAATTTTTGCTGAACGTTTAGCCAAAGATCCTCGATTAGCTGTAGACATGTTTCTCTGTCCAATGAAATGGACAACTACTCTCGATTTCCTTGAACATTTTCCTGCGGACCGCCTCGCAAAATATGATCATGTCATTCTATTTACAGGGATTGTTGAATGGTCACCACGACCTGCACCTAGCGCGTGGGAAGACTTGTACGACAACCAAAACCTGGCCAACGCAAGTAATTTGGCAATAAACACCCGTGATTATGCAAAAAAGATTATCAATAACAAGAAAATAATGTTCGATAAAGTCTTCGGCGTCGATGCGATGGAACAGCATCTCAGCCACCCCTTCGACACAATCTATGAAGGGCAAAAGACCGTAAATATGTACAGCTGCAACATGGCGCACAAACTCGTCTCAATGCTTGCTGCCATTCCAAACCTGATCTTCATTACCGCGAACCGATTCGTCCCCCACTGGGAAGGTAACTTCAAACGAGGTCGGCCTGCCAATATATCGATTACGGAAACGTACTCCGATCTCTTTGCCAAGGAGCTTAGCTGTGCGGGGGTTCCACTCGTTGACCTTCGGAATTGGAGCCTTGAGGAAGTAATGACCCATACATGTGACAACATCCATTTAACCGAGCTAGGCAGTGACTTCATATACGAAAAGCTAATGAACATAATAGCACTTGCGCCACAGAAGAAAAGCCTCGGACTTGATTTCAAAATCCCGAATTATACATTTTCAGGATTTAAGCCAATTGAACGTATTATCCCTCAAAAGCGCGCTGCAATCATGTCATCGGCTAAATGTGAGAGAAACTCACTGGCATCACTAATTATTGGAGTACGTCATAATCCAGCTAAGCCCGAGCGACTTGAAAACCTTCGCTTTTTATTGCAATGGATTGACTTCTACTACGGTGACCTGTTTGACGTGTTGCTTATGGAGCAGGATATAGAACCGCGCCTACAGCTGAACGATCTCGAAACTAAACCCTATGTCCGGCATGAATTTGCTTACAACCCAGACGAATACAACCGAGGATGGGGCTACAATGTTGCCGTGCGATATCATTGCTCAAATGCCAAGGTAGTCGTCCTCATGGATACCGATGTTCTGACTGGTCCAAATTTCCTGCGTGACATCATTGATTGTCATAGCAGACTAGATGTAGCATCGCCATATCTAAATATCTACTATTCAAATCGAGAAGAAGTGGAGCTGATAAAAGCGAGATTAGAATTGTCGCATCTAACAGACCAAACTAAAATTAAGAATCCTGTTACTGTATCTGGTGGCATTGTGATTTGGAATCGAGCCGCATTTATGGACATCAAGGGATTTGAACAATATAGAGGCTACTCTTGCGAAGACCGCGCTATGGATGTGACGATTTTTAATCATATCGAGAAAGGACGTATCCGAATTTCTCCTTATACATACGTTCACCTACACCACAACAAAGAAAATAGTGCAACATCACGATTCAAAAAAATTTACTCTCATCTGACATCTGAGTATGGTTGTGTTTATGACAAGTCACTTTCCCCTTACGATTTCATTCATAAAAACTGCAAGCATGTCACAAAAGAAAAATCTCTAATGTTGATGCTGGACCGGTCACACGATTTTGGTGACCCCGATTTATACCGCCATGGCACAACTCTGGCAATAAACGGGATACGATTGGACAAGCCCCAAATGTTTCGCATAAATGATGTAATTTTTCCTCCTGATTTCATTGGATTAAACGAATATACAAAGCGTGAGGTGTATGCTAACACCCCCCCGCCAGACAGTGAAGAACTAGCACAGTTCTACAATCGATTTAAGGGACAACGCTGCTTCATCATTGGAAATGGGCCGTCCTTAAACCTGCACGATTTGTCATTATTGAAAAATGAGTACTGTTTTGGTGTCAATTCATTTTATTACAAAACTCGGGAAACGGGATTTCGTCCAACTTTTTATGTGGTTGAGGATAGTTCTGTAATGAAAGAGAACATTAATGAAATCAGAGCATTTGAAGCACCATTTAAGTTCTTCCCAACAATCTATCGAAGACTCCACTCTAAGACACCCAATACATTCTTTTTCAATATGAACCGAGGGTTTTATGAAAAATCATCCCCTAACTATGTTGTACCAAGATTTTCAACAGATATTTCTAAAATTGTTTATTGTGGTCAATCAGTAACCTACATTAATCTTCAGCTAGCTTATTATATGGGGTTTACTGAAGTCTATCTAATCGGCATGGATTTTAATTATGTGATTCCCTCGTCTCATGCCCGCAAGGGTGATGTGCTTACTTCTGATACAGATGACCCAAATCACTTTCATAAGGACTATTTTGGAAAGGGGAAAACTTGGAAGGATCCAAAACTCGACCGAGTACTAATGAATTACAAAATGGCTAAATTGGTGTTTGAGTGTACAGGCAGGCGAATCTACAACGCTACCAAAGGGGGACACCTGGAAGAATTTGATCGGATCAAATACGAAGATCTTTTTGGTGGTTTTGATCAGTGTTTCAGGCAAAGCTCTCCTGTCACCTCCCGCCCTGCCGATTTAATATCCGTTTTCGCCTACCCGCAAACTATCACTTCTAAAGATAACGCAAGGTATTTTCTTCGTTCATTATCTTCAGCTATGCTGCTAGAGCCTTCAGTTGTTTTGAAGCGTATTGCCCCAGGAGGAGACCTCTATACTCAAGTAGAGAATGCACTATCAAAATTGCCAAAGAATGATCAGCAACACCAACTTTTTCTTAGTATTCAGGAACACGCTATAAATAAGTCTCAAAATACTAATTAATTTTATTCTTCGTCATTTGATGTAGATTATAAGGGTAAAATCAATATCAAATAACGATGTTACTTCTTCGACATAGCACAAAAACGTGCCTGGAACAGTAAGCTTAATTCTGGCAAGTTTATAATACGCGCTTACATCTATAATCACACAACAACCATGAAAATATCCGTAGTAATAACTGTATACAACAAATCAAAGCTTCATATTTCAGAGTGCATTAAATCAGTTCTTCAACAGACTCTTCGAGCCAACGAATATGAAATAATTATAGTGGACGATTGCTCAGACTTGGCGGAGTCTCTTGGTGTAGTTGAATATTTCGAAAATTCAATTTCGCGTATTCAAGTGATTCGTCATACTGTAAATTTAGGACCGAACGAAGCTCGCCGCACTGGAGTGAAGGCTGCTGTTGGTGATTATGTTGTTTTTGTTGATGGTGATGATGTACTCACAAGTGACGCTATCGAAAGCCTCAGAATACAGGCGCTCCGAACCAATGCTGATGTCGTACTCAGCTGTTTTTTTCGCTGGAACAGCCTTAATCAGACATATGAAAAATTAGCAATCCATGGATCGCCTCTGCCCATGGATTACGACAAACGACTTGAGACTTTTTTTTCCGGCAATTCATCTTTTACCATGTGTGGTCGCCTTATACGTCGGACCTTACTCAGCGATGATATTTTTGAAATGCCTCGAGTCTTTCATGAGGATATGGTCGCATTTGGAAGAATTATTTTCAAAGCTGACAAGGTTTCAGTGATCAATAAACACATTTATTATTATCGTTGGAACCCAGGCTCAATTACATCAAAGGTAACTCCGCAGCATCTGGACGGTTTGTTTTTAGCAATCGGTGAGTGGTATCGTCAAGCCCAACGCTATGGTTTGTCAGACATATTGGCAACTGCCCTATCGATAAAATCAGCCATGAACCTGAACTTGGCTGTGCGTCGAGTTTTACACACCACTGATGATGATTTAGCCAGGGGCTACGAGACGCTTAAAACTCTTTGGGAGAGACTGCGAGAAATTCCACGAGGTGTGGTCGAAGAATCTGAACGGCCAGCCCTCAAATTGCTCAAAGAACTGTTTGGGGGAACTGCAACCTCATTACCTGAAGACATTTTGGCTCTGAGGGAACGCCATGGCCTTGCCAACACTCCAGCTCAATACAATTCGGAGGCAATCTTACCAGAGGGCTTGAAACAATCTGGAATGGCATGCCGCTTGGCTGGAGCAGTCGTTATTGTTTGCCAAGTAGATTATCATGTTCGCAGTGCAGCACACTTTATTACAGCTCTTAGAGAATATGGTTATCGTGCCCTTGTCATGGATAATTCCTCTTTTGTTGCAAACGGCACTCGCCAAGCCACAGAAAAAGACCGTTCAGGCATCTTCAACTCAGAATATATCCAGATAAAAAAAGGGCCTTATAGCGCAGATTGGCTAGCGACCGCTGCTTTAGTAATCACTTTTAACGATTTTAACGAAGACTTCAGAGAGGCTTTGGAGTTAAGGCGCTTGCTTGGGTTACGCACGGTCTGCGCTGTTGAGGGAATTAATGATTTTCTGCGAATTGATTTCAATGAACCCCGCTATTTACCTTATCGGAGATGCGATACGGTATTTCTAGCTGGAGCAAACGATGCCCCTTTTTTTTCTGATCGTGAAACTCATGTTACTGGCCTCCCCTCAATTGAGGTCTTGGTTGAAAAAACACCAGAATTTCCCCGTGTACCGCTCGCAGTTTTAAACGTCAACTTTACCTACGATGCTTTGGAACATTGTCGAGACAGTTTCGTAGCAGCTGCAGCGGACGGTTTTGCACAAATCGGCATGCAGTGGGTGATTACTCAGCATCCGATGGACAAGGGGTCTCTTGCTCGTATGCCGGTATCAAAATTGACTCAATATGAACTGATTGACGCTGGAAGTGTGTTCGTGAGTCGGTTTGCAACCGGTATCTTAGAAGCACTGGCAAGTGGTAAACCGGCGATCTATTTTAACCCACACGGTGAACAAGTAAGTAAATTTCAGGATCCTAAAGGAGCTTTTGAGATTGCCAACAATACCAGAGAATTAGTTGAAGCATTAAAAATCACTCTGGCCGACATAGAGTCCGGCGTTGATTTTCGAAATCGAGCTCTTCCATTTCTGAAGCACCACACAGGATATCTTCACGATGAACATACTTCAGAACACAGATTTGCTGAAGCTGTTGATTTAATCTTAACAAATCCACTTGGATCAAACCTTAATTTTGTAAAAAATTACGACTGTACAAACACCCTACAGAAAACAAATACACCGAGCACAGGAATTGAGCCATTTGACAAAAGCCTCTATGCAGTAGCATTTGAAACAGCTGACTCTATCCAAAAAAATCTCAAAAAAACAGGGATCGATGTTTCCATTATCATTCCTTGTTACAATGGGGAAGCTTTTCTTCCTATATGCTTGGAGTCATTAAAACATCAAACTCTCTCTCAAGATTGCTTTGAAGTGATCTGTGTGGATGACTGCTCTACTGACAATAGTCATCAAATACTTAGGGAATACCAGGGACAGATCAAGAATTTTCATATTATCCAGCATTCAGAAAATCGCAAGCAGGGAGCAGCACGCAATACCGGGCTCGATTCAGCGACGGGGCGCTATGTATTTTTTCTTGATTCTGATGATTTTCTGCGGATTGACGCGCTTGAACTGATGGTCAACCAGATCGGTTCATCTGAAGCTCTAATTTGTCAACATATGACAACGAGATTCGACAAACCTTTCCGTGCAAAAAAAAGTAATCGCCATGTTAAGTCGACTATTACCTTAGCTGCCCTTGAAAATACTATTGGTTGGTGGCCTTTCGGCATATTGATTTTACGGGATCTCGTGGAGCGATCGAAAATTCGATTTAGAGAAGGCGTGTATTGGGAAGATATTGATTTCAATATACAGATATTTCTTAATGCGAAAAGCTATCATATATCTAAAGAAATACTTTATTACTACATACAGCGTGACAATTCAACAGTCAATACTATTGATAAAAAGAAGGTCATCGACTCTGTGTTAGCGATATATCAAGTTGAGAAAAATTTGATTAATACGGTACCCGCTGCTGACCTTCAAAAGTTTAGAATCAATGCCTCCAATTGGTTACGCTATCAGTCAAGGCGATTAAGGGATAGTGCAAATACCCAAAAAGAAAAAATTCAACTTGCAGATGTATTTATAGATGATTTGAGAGCTACTGGTCTATTGACCGTGCTCGATTCTGGGCTAGAGGAATACATCCGTGAGACAGCATTAGACCAACCAGTAATTAAAAACACGACAAAAGATGTAACTTCAAAAGATTTTCATTACACGCCATGGAAACATGACTTTAAAAATGATTTTAAAGGTAGAGTTATCTTTTTTTGCGAAGTAGATTACCATATACGCAGCGCTGTATCGATAGTACGGATGTTAAATCAATTTGGAATAAAAAGCATTGTTATTGATGCTTCAAAATCGACATGTTTCAGCTCTAACCGACCTCTTTCCGAAAAGGAATTACGATCCTATCCCGACATTGATATACGCCATTTCAATGTCGCTGAAGTTACTCCATTTTCCACTGACGCCAGCGCTTTTATCTTCATGAACGACCTTACCTATACCCGACAATTAATTTTGGAAAATTTTGGGTTTGGTGTCCCAACCATAGGTTTTTATGAAGGGATTAATGATGACTGGAACCTCGATAGATTATCGCCTCGGATGCCTTATCGTAGTACGGATTATTTGCTTTTGCCTGGAATTTATCAACAAGGTTTCTATGCCGATCGAGAATGCCGGATTGTTGGATTGCCCAATGTACGTTCTCGCCTGGCGATGCCCTATATCGTACCATCAACACGACGCGCAATCATCAATGTGAACTTCACTTACGGTGTTCTCGAAGACCGCCGTGATGAATACGTAGAAACAGCAGTTAATGCTTGCAATGACCTCGGTTTAGATTACGTAATCACCCAGCATCCCGCTGATAAGGCTGACTTGTCACGATTTAATGTCGCCCAACAGAGCGTGTACGCCCTGTTGGATGAAGGCACTGTTCTCATTAGTCGCTTCAGCACCACCATACTAGAGGCACTAGCAACAGGCCGACCGGTTGTGTATCACAATCCCATAGCCGAGAAAGTGCCCAAATTCCATCAACCGCTCGGCGCATTCAGCACCTCTGATAGCATAGCCAGCTTAAAGAAAGCATTACAAAATGAACTTGATTTTATTGACAAGGGGGGGGATGTAAGAGCACGGGCAGCCTTATTTTTACATTTTCATTGTCATACAGCGGCTTTGGAAGAACCATCTGAATTAGCGGCCAAAGCAATTGCTGATGTGCTCGCAAACCATCCACCTCGATTTGCTTTTAAAACTAGAGAATTTAATTATCTAGGGCCACAAGCTCCAGCTATTTCAGAAGAAAAATCACCTCACTCACCCAGTCAATCAACGAGCAAGTCAAACTATAAACTGCAAGCCAACCTCAAGGAGGCGAATCGCATGATGCGCCTAGGGGAATTTGATACGGCAATCAGGATGTATCTGCATTTGTATAGTATCAATCCGTTACAGATATATACCGACAATGCTCTTTTGTCCGCAAAGAAACTAGGTATGAGTGAACTAACGTCTATTGAAGATCTAAAGCGCAATTTTACCGAATAATTGCCTGTTAGAAAAAGTACTAGGACGGGAATAACGGGAAGAAGCATCAGTGTAAGGCAGAAAAACCGATCACAGGCGAGATGTGTCAAGGAGTTGCACTCGTACCGACGCGGCCTGTACGAGTGCGTAACGAATTCAGAGATGATTTATAACGGGAGCATCCGATAGTTATGGAATTTACAGGCTTGCCGCCATATATCGGGGCTACTTTTCCTTACCGAGCGCTACATGAAGTATAACGAGAGCAATTTGCCATAAGTATCGGATGCACCCATTTATAACTTATGGTTGGACAACGCGCAGGTTGCTCACCCTGTAGCCTGTTCCATATGGAACTATCTTAATAACCACACTGTGCCCAAGACTGTAAGCTGTGAGCGCACCTGCTGCAACCATACTGGCAGCCGTGCTGTCGACGATCAACCAAGTGTTCTCAAATGCTCCATTTGTAGCAGTGCAGAGCAATCTGGTGTCTGATGCACCATTATAAACACCTGTTTGGACCTGAAGAAGCTCGACCTCAACCCATACATTGGTTTCTACTGCAGCCAAGGCTGAGACAGATGAGACAAATGTGAAGATTAAGATGAGAGCTGTTGAACGAATTAATTTAGTGAATTTCATAATGCTCCTCCTTTAAACATAGCAACAGGTTGGTTTTGTAATTACTTTATTGAAGTGACGTCAATCGCCGAAAATCTTTATTAGAAAAAATATGAGTTGCCTTTACTTTACCAGTCGCCTGAACTCTTGTGTAAATCTCTTGATCGAATTCAGGAAATACCTTAACTTTTGATTTAAAAGATACTGCTTGCCAATAATCATCGGCGGAGAAAATAGTTTTTGCATCAGAAGATTCACCTTGTTTTCGGTAAGCAATCTCAAAATCTTTATCTGAAAAAACTTTATCTTCAACCACTTCTGATGTCTCTTCTAATTTTCCAAAATCTTCAGAGGTAAATACCCTTTCTTTCAGTGGCAGTGCTGACAGATGTGAATATTCATCATTACCGCTTAAGTACTCATCGTTCGATTCAGAATCCACGGAAGGGAATGTCGTAATTTCGACATTTTTATTATTATTGCTATATATAATTATATTATTTTCAACACGAAACCGTTTT
This sequence comes from uncultured Desulfobulbus sp., assembly GCF_963664075.1. Lineage (NCBI taxonomy): Bacteria > Pseudomonadati > Thermodesulfobacteriota > Desulfobulbia > Desulfobulbales > Desulfobulbaceae > Desulfobulbus > uncultured Desulfobulbus sp. The sequence continues at coordinate 4,329,860 of NZ_OY760916.1, read as the reverse complement.
AATGTATAATCAAGGATACTTGAAAGAGACTCACCTTCAAGCCGCATAAAAACAGGATTTTGAAGTCTAATGTCACCTTTAAGTTTGATTTGTGATTTTGTCTGTGACTCAATTTGATGCAGTGCACCCGATAAAGAATCTGACTTAAAATCTACAGTATAATGCTCCTCATGTGTCTTGGAATTACCTAGACCAGGAATTATCATCAGGTGCAGAAACAGCATACCTATTACAGCCGCTACGATTGTAATTTTATTACTATTCATAGTAAAAGAGCAAAAAAGTATAATTCCAGAGCAATATTCAAAGGGTACCCGATACTTATGAGCAAATCAAAAACTTGAGATGAAATCTAATACATGATTATATGCATTGCTTCATTCGAAACACAACGGCTTCGAACAAGGAGCCTAGGCAGCCTTAGAATACCAACTCCAAAATCATCTTGCCGGATAACAAGATTGTGTATTAATTCGGCATCATTCGTTTTTCTAGGCACAGCTCTTCGAGAGCAATCATGATTTATGTTTAGCTAGGTTATTTTCATTCGCTAGCCTTAGGGGTAATTTAAATTTGTAATTATACATAATAAGTGAAAAGAAACGAGTAAACAAATTTCTTAACTTCAGCCGATAATAAATCGCTTTTCGAAAAATCCAAAACGAAAAACAGCGCTTTTCATTATGCGAGTAGACCGGATACACTCAAGCCTTCAAGGTTAAATTTTTTTTATCATACCGTACTAACACCTCCATGTCCAATCTCAACCGAACAATTTATTTACATAAATATCCAAACTTCGCATATTTTACTATTTAATAAAAAGGGGGGGGGGAGATTAAGGGGTGGAGAAATTCTATGATTCATAACAGGTTTTTAAATTGAAACATCTACTTTCCCTATTGTCTCCTGATGATGTTCTCATGGCCATGTTGCAAGAGAGAAATGGAAGCCAAATGGCTAACAATACAGTCTTTAAGGTGCTGATCGATTCATTGACAACCAGGGGGTAAATCTTTTGCTCTTTCTCGATACATCCTTTTTATCGGCTACAGATATTAGCTATTGGCGCTATTTACTCAAATTCGCCCTGCGTCAGCTATCCATTGACCAAAAGGTTCAGGAGGGGGCGCGAATTCCTCTTGATGAAAAAGAAGAATTTGTCTTTATCAGCTCCTCCCAAGTTCTCTCTCGTCATCTTTTAACCAGTTACAAACACATCTATATCTCCCCTCAACAGCTACCTCAATGTATAGATCTTTATCTCTACCAGCAATTACTCACTGAAAAAAATAATGAAGATTTCAACGCAGTAGATGTTGTAGCCTGGTTACAGACATTGACACCGGCTATTCACCATGTAAGCCTACTCAGCTCGGTATTTTCTGCTGATGCATATCTGCCAAGCTTTCTCGAAAACATTACTGAATTGACGGGCTACGATAATTGTGAACATTTCCTTATACGGCCTGGCTCTCCTGGACTTGAGCACCCAATGCTGGTTAAGCATGTTCGGAACCATCCTGGAGCAATCTATATCAACTTGAAGGACGATCCCGGATTATATCAGGTTTGGAATATCGGAGTTCGACTGGCCACTGCCCCTTATCTGTCAAACGCAAATCTGGATGACCGTCGTGCCCCAAGCCACCTCACACGCCTATGCAACACCCTTGATGAGCATCCAGACGTAGCTCTTGCCAGCTCTCGCTTGCAAACCACTTATCAACCAAACCTGCCTTGGACGTCTGCAGCCAATTGTTCGCAAATGTTCGCAAATGTTCAAGGTGGCCGTTTTACGGCGGCAAACCTTATGACTCATACCGGTAATGGAATACGCCCTCAGAATCTGCCACATTGTATGCCGGTTTGGCGACGTCGCCTACACGCCGATTATGGTGAATTTGATGAGAAAAACTTCGGCCCTTCAGCCGATTGGGAATTTTGGCTGAGAGCTGGGGCACAAGGAGAATCTTTTTATTTTTTGCCCGAGTTTTTGGGACTATACCTCAAAAACCACGAATCCTATTGGCATCGACAGGATAAATCCAAGCAAGAACATTTTGACCGCAAAATTCTGCAAAAATATACCGAGGTCCTTCATTACAAGAATCAGCCCTTTCACCAGCCACTGGCAATGGATATTGCCTTAGCGCAAAGGTTACTTTCTGCTCATAATTATGGGAGTGGAATCTGCTGGTTGTTACGCTCACTGAAGCGTGCTTGCCACTACGGCCCTGCCACGCAAAAATTACTAGCAACGCTTTGCCAAAATTTTTTGGGCTGCTCCAGTTTTGGATGGGGTTCGTTGCTTTCACAATGGAATGGTAAAAGTGAAGGTCTGCTCTCATTTATGGTCAATTTGACCCATAATTTTGGAGGATCAGTCGATAAACCTCTCTACCGTGTCTTTGATTTTGCTTTCATTGATTGGTATGAGATGACGGGGAATCGAGAATGGCTTTTATTGCGTGCATTGCTGGCCCGACTAACTAAACGAAAATTTCTAGAAGCTGTACTTCTAAAAACTATTTTTGAGAAGGAGGCCCGCTGGTTCTGGCACCATTGGCAAACTATCTACCGCTTCACCGTACCTTTGAAAGAAATGACATCCTTATTGGGCTGTATGAGTGAAGTAACTCAAACCGATCCGGAACATGCTCGTAACATTCGATTACATTTTTTCCCCGACTATCGCTCATCTAACAGCTATCTAGAACTACTGTACCATTCAATGGTCAAACAAGGTGGACGAGTTCAAGCAATATCAACAAGTACAAATCTTGAGGCACTCTGCCCCATCCCTGATAAAAAGAATATTCTCCATATTCATTGGATCCAGGCAATTTTCAAGGACAGCACCCTCGACGAATTGAACAAGCGAGCGGATAATTTTCTTGCACAGCTGCTTCAGCTTCAACAAAAAGGCTTCTCACTCTATTGGACAGTCCATAACCGACTCAGTCACGATGGACAAGATTCAAATTTTGAATTTGAATTTCGGAAACGACTCGCTGCAGCAGTGGACCGTATTTACCTGCATCATCCCTTGGCTCTTGAATTACTGGAATGGCTCGACCACCGAAAAAAAGTTTACTTGGTAGAGCATGGCCCCTATGCCACGCCCACGATAATCGACCAAGAACCTCGTATATCTCGAAAGATAATTGGGCTTGATCCTCAAAAATTTGTTTTATGCCATTTAGGTTTGATCCGGGAATACAAGGGATTGCGGCAAACTCTCCCTGTTATTCTGGGAAGCTTACCTTTGAGAAATAACGTACAGGTAGTCGTTGCAGGAAGAATCGTTGGTCCATCGCTTCAAAAATGGCTCCGCAAGCAACGACACCCCGGCTTATTAATGAAAGAGGAACGATTGAGTCAAACGGAACTTGATCATTTTATGCATGCCGCCGATTTTGGTTTCTTAAGCTACCGCGATATACTGACATCTGGCTCATTGTTCCATTGGTTCTCCAGCGGTCGACCGGTTATTGCACCGGCAAAAGGAACAATACCTGCTTATGTGGTCGATGGATGGAATGGTTTTCTCTATACTGATGAATCAGATCTAAGTGATATTCTTATGCGAGCCACAGCCTTGTCGGTAGAAGCAAAAAAACAGATGGGTATCAATGCTCGTACAGTGGCAAAAAGAATTAAGTGGGAGTTTTTTTGCTGACCATATCACCACTGAGGTATATTAGGAATGGTGCAATTGGTTCAAAGGCGATATTTTAAAGGAGTTTTGTCAACTCTTCGGGTGGGCAGAGAAAGCCCTATGATATCATGATTAAAGTTTTCATTAGCATAAAAAAATATATTATTAATGATATTTTATATTATTGGTTTTTATTAACAAACAATCCTGCAAAAGCAATTGCTATCAAGGAAGAATTCTTTAAAAAAAATAATGTAAATTACATCTATATCCTACATCGCTTAGGGTTACACCAAACTGTCGCAAGCACTCCATTTTATTCAGGTAATACTTGGCGTAACGCTTTCTCAAGAGCAGTTTCCCTGGCAGTGTGTGGCAGATTTGAAGAAGCTAAAAACCAGGCAAAAAATCTCTTAAGAACTGGCATTTCTAAACAAATACAATTAGAACTAGCTCACCGCTTAGCTCCTTTCACACCTGATTTTGCATACCAAATTCTCCCAAAAAATAAGGGGCCTGTTCTATTACACGCTGCTCTCATGCTCCTACTAGGAGATAATTCAAGAGCAAAAAAGTTGCTGCATCATGAATTTTCGAATCTTACAAATCGCAACGCCCCTGAATGTCATCTTTTCATCAGCAATGCAAGCCCAGAAAAACCAGTGATTCAGCTAGAAAGATTAAACAGATTTCTTTCCCACTATCGGCTCCCTCTATTAAGCTTACGTGATTGCTCAAAACCTCCCAACTCTCTAAATTTGTGCATAGATTCTCAATTACCAAGAATAAAAGGGCCTTTGGTCAGCGTGATAATGACAGCATTCAACGCAGCAGAACGTATTGAGACAGCTATGTGCTCGATTTTAGACCAAACGTACCTTTCACTTGAACTTATAGTCGTTGATGATTGCAGCACGGATGATACCAGACAAATTGTGCAAACTATCGCTCAAGCAGATCCTCGGCTTACTTATATCCGCCTGCCAAAAAATGTTGGTACCTACGTCGCCAAATCCATCGGTCTACAACAGGCTACCGGTGAATTTATCACCTGTCACGATTCGGATGACTGGTCTCACCCTTTACGAATCGAAAAACAAGTTACGCCATTACTGAACAATAAAAAATTGGTTTTTACGACATCCCATTGGATACGTTTGCAGGATAATGGTATTTATTATGCACGTCTAGTTTACCCTTTGATGCGATTGAATATGCAGTCACTATTATTCCGTCGTGAAGTTGTGTTGCGGCATGCAGGAGCTTGGGATCCTGTAAGAACAGGCGCAGATAGTGAGTTTTTAGCTCGATTGAAATTAGTGTTCGGGCACAGAGCAATGCGCCGTGTAGCCCAACCATTGACCATTGGTTCGCATAGACCCAATTCTTTAATGAACGCTCCTGATACAGGGTACTCAGCAGCTGGTATGTCTCCTACTCGATTGGCGTACTGGGAAGCTTGGAATTACTGGCATATTGAAGAACTGCGTCAAAAACGGCTGCCTAAATTACAATTTTTCCCTCAAAAAGGGCGTCAGTTTCCCGCCCCCAAAGAAATTTTAGTCCCTTACAATGATATCGATTTTTGCGTAAGGCACACACTTAATGAACCCAGCTAAACTCCTCATAATGTCGCGTGGCATTCGCCGCATCCCTAACGGTACGCAGTTTACACAAGAATTTTCTGGCTGGGTTTTTAGCCACCATTCTAACTATATTGCCATTGCTGGCTGGGGTCACAAAGAAACAGCCGATGCTGCTCGCAAGCTTGCTGCAAATAAAAAACTGCCATACATTGCGCTGGAAGACGGATTTTTACGTTCGGTACGACTAGGACGAGATGGTGAGCCCCCTTTAAGTTTAGTGGTCGACCCTGTCGGCATCTATTATGATGCTCGACAGCCGTCGCAACTAGAACTATGGCTAGAAAATTCACGATGGGCTCAGCCTATTCTTTTAGAACGGGCTCGCAGGGTACGTCATCAAATTCTTGCTGAACGCCTCAGTAAATACAACAATGCCCCTGAAAATCAGCTTTGGCCAGATAATGCAACAGAACGTATCTTGGTAATTGACCAAACATTCGGCGACATGTCGGTTAGGGGATCACTCGCTAATGCGACTTCATTCCGAAAAATGCTGATAGCTGCTCTCGATGAAAATCCTCAGGCCCAGATAGTCGTCAAAATCCACCCTGATGTTCTGGCTGGTCACCGCAAAGGCTACTTAGGTGAAATCCCGAATTCTCCACGCATTCAACTCATGATCGATCACGTTAACCCCTGGTCAGTTTTTGATGGCGTAAGCAAAGTGTACACAGTGAGTAGCCTCTTAGGGTTCGAGGCACTCATGGCAGGCAAAACTGTGCGTTGTTTTGGTTTACCTTTTTATGCCGGATGGGGGTTGACAGAGGATGAACAAACTTGCGATCGCCGCACAAACCGATGTTCTCTTGATGAAATATTTGCGGCCACATACCTGAAATATGCCCGCTATGTTGACCCAATCACGGGAACCCCTTGTGAGATTGAAGATATCATCCCTCTTCTTTCAGACCGGCGGCGACACTGGTTGCTGACTCAGGGAAAAACCATTTATAGCGGAGCAACTCCATGCCAAAAAAGATTTTTCCCCGCCTTTCTCTCTCAAGAAAAAAATGCGGTCCGGTTTGTCAAAAATATGGCTATCGCAATTAATCAGGCGCAGAAACGGCGTGAGCGTTTGGCCCTGTGGGCTTCAAAAGAAACTGAACAGTTCTGCTCACAGGCAAAAAGTAAGAACGTAAAAATACTGCGTGTAGGGGACGCCTTTCTGCGCTCTGTCGGCTTAGGATCGGATCTTACCCCGCCCGGTTCTCTGGCTCTGGATGACGAGGGCATCTACTACGACGGCTTTCGTCCCAGTCGGCTGGAAACTCTGCTCCGGGAAACCAGTTTCAACCAACCACTGCTCAAACGTGCCGAGTTACTTCATCAGCATATTCTGCCCCATGGACTGACAACGTACAATATTGGTGATCAGAGTAACATTTCTTTCTCAAACGGCGCCCCCCCCCTCATCCTAATCCCAGGGCAGGCTGAAGACGAGGCGTCTATGTTGTGCAGCTCACCTGAAATCAGAACCAATCTAGAACTATTACGTGCTGTCCGAGAAGCGAGACCAGAAGGATATATCATCTACAATCCTCATCCCGATGTTTTTGCAGGGAAGCGCACCGGAATGATAGACTCTGCAGAAGCGCTGCTGTATGCTGATGAAATTGTCACCGATTTATCTATGGACAGTTTGCTCTCTGCCGTTGACGAGGTGCATACAATGACCTCATTGAGCGGATTTGAGGCACTGCTGCAAGGCTGCAAGGTAGTGACGTATGGGCTCCCTTTTTACGCTGGATGGGGACTCACCAAAGATCGCCTGACCTGCCCCCGGCGAGGTCGAGAACTCAGCCTGACGGAACTCATCGCCGGTACCCTGATTCTCTATCCCACCTACGTCGATCCTGTAACGGGCCAGGTTTGCACGGTGGAACACTTTCTTAACTGGCTGGCAGCGCACAAGCATCGGCCTCAAACTGCGGGAATAAGGACTCGGTTGAATCGTTTTTACACGCAAATTATGAAAGATTTTCTGCACATGAACAAAAAATAATCCCCCAGGGGGATTCCAGTACGACCATAAACTCAAAATTTCTCAAGTAAAAAAGTTCTCATGAAAATAGCTATTGCAGGTACAGGATACGTTGGCCTTTCCAACGCGATACTCCTGGCGCAGAATAATCACGTTGTCGCTCTAGATATAATCCAGGAAAAAGTTGATCTTCTCAATCAGGGGATCTCCCCCATAGAAGATGACGAGATTATTAGCTTCCTGGCCAACAAGGACTTGGATTTCCAGGCAACAACCGATAAGGAAGTAGCTTATTCAGAGGCGGACTTTGTCATTCTAGCTACACCAACTGATTACGATCCTACAACAAATTACTTTAACACAACCTCAGTGGAGGCGGTCATCAAAGACGTGATGGCTATAAATCCGCAGGCTACGATGATTATTAAATCGACCGTACCTGTCGGCTTTACAGTTCGCGTTCAGGAGCAGTATCAATGCTCCAACATATTCTTCTCACCTGAATTTCTCCGGGAGGGTAAGGCCCTCTATGACAATCTCTATCCTTCTCGAATCGTTGTGGGCGAGCAATCACAGCGGGCCGAGACCTTTGCCAACCTCCTCAAACAAGGCGCACTTAAAGAGAATATTCCGACCCTCTTTACGCATTCAACCGAAGCTGAGGCGATTAAGCTGTTTGCCAACACCTATCTGGCGATGCGAATAGCCTATTTTAACGAATTGGATTCCTATGCCGAATACCACAATTTAAACAGCCAACAAATTATTGAAGGAGTCGGGCTTGATCCTCGCATTGGTTCCCATTACAACAATCCCTCTTTTGGCTTTGGCGGGTATTGTCTCCCTAAAGATACCAAACAGCTTCTTGCCAACTATAGTGATGTTCCCCAAAACCTCATTCAAGCAATTGTCAATTCAAATACAACCAGAAAAGACTTTATTGCCGAAAGCATTATTAGAAAAAATCCGAAATTAGTCGGTGTGTATCGACTCATCATGAAGGCAGGATCAGACAATTTCAGATCATCAAGTATTCAGGGAATCATGAAGCGGATTAAAGCAAAAGGTATCCCTGTCATCGTCTATGAACCTAACTTGCAGGAAGAAAGTTTTTTTAACTCTCAAGTAGTCAAGGATTTAGAAACCTTCAAGCAACATGCAGATGTTATTGTTGCAAATAGGCACAGTTCTGAGCTTGCAGATGTTCAAGAAAAGGTGTTTACTCGAGACCTTTTTGGAACAGATTCCTGATACCGTGACACTGGGGCAATACCTCCACAGATTTGGTATCCCGTTCTTGCTTACAGTAATCCTCTTTGAAACATCATAGCATGACAACAAAATCATCAACCTCAAACGCCATCCCGTATAGAGGCAATATCTCCCATCAGCACAGAAAAAGACTGTTGGGCCAAAAAAGTCTGGCGCTCCGGTTTACCGCCCTTTCAGGATCAGGTAAATCCCCCATTGCTCACATGGCGGAAGAACGTCTCCATGCGCTTGTCTTTGACGGCGACAATGTCCGCCACGGCTTGTGCGGCGATCTCAGCTTTTCAGTAGAAGCCTGCGCAGAGAATAATCGTCGCATCGCCAAAATGCTGCGGCTTTTTCTTGATTCCGGTATCATCTGCATGGCCGCATTTATCTCACCCATGCGTGCTGATCGACAGCGGAATCGTGACATAGTTGGTGCAGACAAGTTGCTGGAAGTACATGTACATTGCCCGATTGAGGAATGTGAACGGCGTGATGTGAAAGGTTTGTATAAACTCGCTCGCGCTGGAAAAATTATAAATAACACAGGAATATCAGTATTTTATAAAGAAAATCAGAATACTGCTTTAGTTTTGCCCCCCCATGAGGACACGGTGGAGAACTGTGTTGAACAAGTTCTGCAGCTGGTTCTTGCTCACCAGTAATTTCCTCAATTCTATTCAACCATGGGAAACCTTACTGATTCTCCCCAACTCTACGCCCTTGATTTTTCCTCGTGGAAACGCCCGATGGTGAGATGTTGCTTTCCTGAGGCTCAGATTCACTTTGTCTCTGATGCATCGCAAGTCCCATCGGGGGGCACGGTGATTATCTGGGGGATGCGCTCGTTTTCAGGAGTCCTCCCCAACAATGTGGAGATCATTCGGGTTGAAGATGGTTTTCTTCGCTCCGTAGGTCTGGGTGCAGATCTCATTCGCCCCATGTCCTGGGTGATTGATCGTCGGGGGATATATTACGATGCAACCCAACCCTCTGATGTGGAGCATATTCTCAGCTCCACCGATTTTACGTCGGAACTCTTGGAGCGGGCCGCCCGTTTTCGAGATCAAATCGTGCAACAAGGGCTGACCAAATACAACATTGGCGCCAATCACTGGCAACGTCCCACCACAAAAAAACGTATCATTCTTGTCCCTGGTCAGGTGGAAAGTGATGCCTCGCTTGCTTACGGTGCGCCGGGCATCCGAACCAATTTGGCACTTTTGCAGGCAGTCCGTGAAAAGAATCCCGATGCCTATATCATTTATAAGCCTCACCCGGATGTTATCGCAGGATTACGTGCCCAAGGGAACAGTGAGCATGAGGCGATTAGCTGGTGCGACCAGTTAGTCATTAACGTGGACATGTCCACCATCCTGCCTCAGGTCGATGAGGTCCATATCCTAACCTCACTTGCTGGTTTTGAGGCGCTTCTGCGTGAAAAACCAGTCACCTGCTATGGCCAACCTTTCTACTCAGGCTGGGGCCTGACCCAAGATATCTTTCCCCATGAGCGACGAAGTCGAAACCTGTCGCTTAACGCGCTTGTTGCCGGGGCCCTGCTCCTCTACCCTTGTTATCTGAATCGCACCAGCGACGAACTGATTTCTGCCGAGGCGGCCATGGAGCAGCTTCTTGACTGGCGTAACCAGACCGGACAAAACACGCCCTGGTGGCGGCATCTCACCCGCTTTTTCATTCGTCGTATTGTAGGGGTGCGATGAACAACAAGCGGACGTTTCTTCTTCTCCAGGGGGTCTGTTCCCCTTTTTTTTATTCTCTGGGAAAAGCGCTCTCTCAGGCTGGTCACCAAGTCTATAAAATTAATTTCAATGTTGGAGACTGGTTTTATTGGCGGGGGCAATCCGCCTGGGCCTTTCAGGAACGCGTACAGCAACTTCCGAACTTTCTGCTCAATAAATACAAGAAATACCAGATAACAGATCAAATCCTTTTTGGAGACTGTCGCCCGGTACACCGGGCAGCAATCAACAGGGCCTCCAAATTCGGTATTCGTACCCACGTTATCGAAGAAGGCTACTTTCGCCCGTATTGGGTGACCATTGAATGTGATGGGGTCAATGGCTATTCACGCCTGCCCAAGGATCCAGCTTGGTACCGCTTGGTGGCAAAAAAACTCCCGGAATACCGTCAGGGGCGATCCTTCGCCTATTCATTCAACACTCGTGCTTTCCATGACGTGGTCTACCACCTGGCCGGATTCTACAACCCGCTCTTCTTTCCCGGATATCGCACCCATGCGCCAATGACGGCACCGGTGGAGTATCTGGGCTATATCAGGCGGCTCCCTACCCTACGCTACCATAGAAAAAAAGATGACACGCTCCTCCTCTCTCTGCTCCAGCGGGGTATACCCTATTTTCTTTTCCCCCTCCAACTCAGCAGCGACGCCCAGATTCGGCACCACTCCCGTTTTGCCAATATGACCGAGGCCCTGGAATACATCATGGAATCTTTTGCTCGCCATGCGCCCAAGCACACGGCTCTGATCATAAAAAATCATCCTTTGGACGCCGGGCTGGATCACTATCCCACCATTATCAAGAGAATCAGCAAACGTTTTGACCTTGGCGGAAGAATCCATTACATGGAAACCGGTAACTTGTCTGAACTACTCATCAATGCTTTGGGAACAGTGACCGTCAACAGCACTGTTGGCATGACCGCTCTTTCCCGCCGCTGCCCGACCATTGCACTCAGCAAACCAATTTATAATATTCCCGGGTTAACCTTTCAGGGAACTCTGGATGACTTTTGGACCAACCTGGAAAAACCCATCGGTGGTCTATATCGCGCCTTTCGCAATACGGTCATTCACACCACTCAAGTCAATGGCGGCCTCTATTCAAGCGAAGGAATCGCAATGCTTGTGAAAAATACTGTCCCTCGACTTGAAGCTCCCCACTCTCCCCTTGAGGAATTGTTATGAGTCCCTGCGCTGCTCCAACAAGAATTTTGATCACCGGTGCTACCGGCAGTATTGGCAGCGCTCTTGCCCAAACCTATGCTGGAACTGGTCAAATCCTTTTTTTGCAGGGCAGAAAAACGCACCGCCTCAATGAAGTTGCCGAGTGTTGCCGCCAGCAAGGGGCGGAGGTACATACCCAAGTCCTTGATGTACGCGATCTTGAAGCCCTTCGGGCATGGGTTACTCTGACGAGTCAGAAATCTCCTCTTGACCTTATTCTGCCCACAGCGGGCATCAACATCAATATTGGTCCGAATGGAGAGGGGGAAGGCTGGGAGGAGAGCGCTGCACTTATTGAAATCAACCTGGTGGCCGCCATGGCAGTCGTGGAGGCAGCCCTCCCCGCCATGCGGCAGCACGGCCGTGGGCAGATCGGGCTCTTCAGCTCACTGGCCGCTTACTACGGTCTGCCCCTTACACCGAGTTACTGCGCCAGCAAAGCAGCCATCAAGGCCTATGGAGAGGCCCTGCGGGGCTGGCTTGCCTCGGAAGGGATTCGTGTGAATGTGATTATGCCCGGCTATGTAGAATCAAAGATGTGTAGAGAAATGCCTGGCCCCAAACCCTTTCTCTGGTCACCTGAGCGCGCGGCGCGGGTGATCAAGAAACGACTGGCCCGCAACCAGGCCCGTATCAGCTTTCCCTTTCCACTGAATCTGGGTACCTGGTACCTCGCCGTCCTCCCCTCCTCCCTGAGTCAACATATTCTCCAGCTGCTGGGTTATGGACATTGAGTCATTTTATGGTCTGGTCTGGCCAGCACTGATACTTGGCCTGCTCAGCTCCTTTGGACTTGAGGGCTTCGTGCAACCAAAGGTCTTCCCCCCCTGGCGACGACCACTTTCCTTACTTGCGCAACATGCGGGCCTCTGGCTGGCGGTCTTCTGCTTTGAGCTGGCGGTCTTCCAGCGCCCCTGGTTTGCCGCTGCGGTGGCCCTTTGTTTTCAAACCATACTGGTGCTCGTCAACAACGCCAAGTACCACAGCCTGCGCGAACCCTTTTTTGCCCAGGATTTTGAATACTTCCTTGATACCATTCGATTTCCCCGCCTCTACCTGCCTTTTTTCGGGGTTGGTAAGGCGATCCTGGCAACCATTGGTGTTATCTTGGGGATTGGGATCGGGCTCTATCTGGAGCCACCTCTCACCAGGACACTTTCACTTCCCTCCTTTTGCTCAGGGGTAGGATTGCTGATTGTAAGCATCGGCCTGCTGTTTTTGGGAGGAATCAGAAAACCCCCCCCCCTCACCTGGAACCCAGCAGATGACATTCAACGTTATGGTTTTCTTGGTAGCCTCTTGCCTTATGCCATCGCAGAAAAGGGCAAACCGCAAATCAGTCCTCCTTATTGTGTCGCACCACAACAGAATACACCGCTCAATTCCCTCCCTCACCTGGTTGTGATCCAAAGTGAATCCTTTTTTGATCCTCGCCCCTGGTGTCCTTCTGTTGCCTCAAATGTACTTGCCCATCTGGACAAATTAAAGGACAAGTCCGTGACATACGGGCAACTTGCAGTTCCAGCCTGGGGTGCCAACACGGTACGAACGGAGTTTGGTTTTCTCTCCGGCTTGAGAGCGCAACAGATGGGAGTCCACCGCTTTAACCCATACCGAAAACTGGCCAGCTGGTATCCCTGCACCCTGGTCTCCCATCTCAAACGGTTGGGGTACCGGACCATCTGCATTCATCCCTACCCGGCTGCCTTTTACCACCGCAAGAGCATTTTTCCTCAACTTGGTTTTGATCAGTTTCTTGATCTCAACAGTTTTGACCCGGCCTCAAAAAGTGGTCCCTATATCGGTGATACTGCGCTTGCAGAAAAAATCTGTGCGGAACTGGCAAGGGCAAACGAACAACCACTTTTTATCTTTACTATCACCATGGAAAACCATGGCCCGCTCCACTGGGAAAAGCCTCATCCACATGAAGAAAAACAGTATTGCACAACTCCCTTGCCACAAGATTGCGTTGATCTGCTCATCTACCTGCGGCATCTGCTGAATGCCGATACCATGGCAGGTATGTTGAGTGAGCACCTGCAAACTCTTGAACGTGAGGCCTGGCTCTGCTGGTACGGTGATCATGTTCCCATAATGCCCAATGTTTATCAGGCATTTGGACCGCCCGATGGCAAAACAGACTACTTTATCTGGTCAAACAGGGAGGAGAAACAAAGAGGAGAGAAAAAAGAACGGCAAGTTGAAGACCTGGGAAGGGTGTTCCTCACAGAGGTGGGGTTACTCTGAGAAATAGAGCGGCTGCCCCTGCTCCAAGGCGTGACGAAAACGCTCGGCAAAGCGCATCAGGGGAGCTCCGTCAATCACATCGTGATCTGCACCGATGTTGCATTGGAGCAGTTGCCTCTCCACGGGCTGACCATCAATAATTTGCACCCCGGGATCCAGTGAACCGATAGACAGGGTCAGACTCATGGGAGTGATGGGGATCACCACCGCTGCCCCCTGCGCATGCATGCCCATGGAGGTGATGCCCACTGTACCCGCCAGTTGTTTGAAGCTGTAGGGATCACGTCGCAGATACCACCAGATCAGACGACGCAGGAAGCGGGGCAAAGAAAAAAAGAAATATTCCAGTCGGCTTAACGGACCGTGACTGCCGAGAGGCGCGGTTTTGGCCAGCCGCAGGGAAGCATCGATTTCAGTGAGCGATTTTGTATTTGCGCTGCGAATGATATGCACCACCGGCAAGAGCTGATTCTCCACTTCCCGCTCCACCATCATTGCCAGGTCGACCTCATCAAAGACGACCAGTTTTTTGCGGCCGAGCCGGTAGGCTTGCAGAGAACGGTCCGCATCAATGCAGGCTGCAAAGACATGGGCTATGCAGGCGGTCAGTGTTGGTTTGGGGGGATCGCTCTGACCGCCTAATCGCTCCAATTCCTCACAGAGCAGGGTTACATCCGTTTGAATCAGCAGGTTGATAATATTTTTACGGCGTCCCTCGGCCATGATATCAAGGATGGCATTCCGCATCCATGGATATTCGGCAATCACTCCCGAAGCCTGGGGCTGCTTCCAGAGATCGAAAAACTGCTTTCGTAACGAAGCTCTTTTGTTCATACCTTCTTAGATTCGGTCCAGCTCCTCACTTAATATCTGCACAGTCTCTCGAATCTGGGCCTCTGTATGCCGACAGGAAACGAAAAAACGCAGACGAGCTGCTTTTTCTGGAACCGCAGGGTACAGGATCGGCAGCACATTAATACTGCGAGCAAAGAGAGCTGCCGACAAACGGGCAGCACGAATGGAGCTGCCGGTAATAACTGGAATCACAGCCAGCCCTTTGCTGGTCCCCACATCAATGCCCGCTTCCCGGGAGAGGCGAAGGAAGAGTTGTCCATTGCGCTGCAAGGCTGTCACCCGCTCCGGTTCCTGCTGCAAAATCGAGAGCGCTTTCAAGGAGGCCGCTGCAAGTGGTGGGGACATGCCCACGGAATATAAAAAACCCGGGACGAGAAATTTCAAATGCTCAATCAGGGCTGTTTCTCCGGCGATATAACCACCGCAGCCGGCCAGGGTCTTACTTAAGGTGCCCATCCAGATATCGACCTCAGAGCCAGCCCCCCCGAAATGTTCACGAATACCTCCACCGTTCTTTCCCATAACTCCCAGTGAATGCGCCTCATCCACCATAAGAAAAGCTTTATATTTCTTCTTCAACTCGATGTAGCGGGGGAGCTCGGGGTAATCCCCATCCATACTGTACAACCCCTCCACCACTATCAAGACGCGCTCAAAATGGTGCCGCTGCTCGGCGAGAATCGTCTCCAGGGCCTCCCAATCGTTATGGGCAAAAGGCAGTCTCCGCGCGCCTGAAAGACTGATCCCCTGGAGGATGGAGTTATGAATCAGATCATCATGGAGGACCAGATCTCGTGGCCCGAAAAGATAGCCAATGGTGGTGACATTGGTTGCATGGCCGCTGACCAGAACAATGGCCTCATCCACCTCGTAAAATTGAGCCAGTGCTTTCTCCAGCTGGCGGTGCACAGGTCGTTCACCGGAGACAAGACGGCTGGCAGACACAGAGGTACCATACAGGTCAATCGCCTCTTTGGCCGCCCTGTTAACCTGCGGATCCCCGGAACAGTCCAGATAATTATAACTGGCGTAGTTGAGGTACTGTTTGCCTTTAATAATCGTAGTTGCCCCAGCCGCCCCCCCATGGGGGCGAAAAAAGGGATTTTCAATGCCCATACGCTCAGCTCCGCCATTAATAATGCGGATCTGTTGATAACCAGGATGGAGACTGAATGAACAGAACTGTTCCGAAATATTTTCCAGAGCAGCACCGGATCGCCTCGTGGGAGAGGCGACGATATCGCTCTTTTCAGCACGCTTGAGTTTTTTCTCAAGCGCCTGTTGAATGAGTTTATCTTTCAGTTGGGCTGTCAGCCCGGGCTGTTTTCTATTCGACATCAGATTGAATTATCCGTGAAGTTGTTCCTGCCCCGTTATCCTGGAGATTTTTGGTCAGTTCCTCAACATTGATGTTGGTCTCTGTACCATGTTGATCGGAAAGATGTTGTACCTGCTGAGCCAGTGACTCCTGTTCTCCGCCTGTTTCATCTTCTCCATCTGTCCCTCGAAGCTGTGAGATTATATATTCTGCCAATTTGGTAATGGTCGGATTCTGACTCAGAATCAAGACTGGCAAGCGAATGCCAAAACGGGATTCCAGGGCCCCTACCAATTCCACTCCCATCAGTGAATCAAGCCCCATGTCATACATTGATCGAGTCGGGTCAAGCTTGTCTGGAGCCATGCGCAGAATTTCCGCAACCTCACTCCTGAGCATATCAATACAGACTTGTAGCAACTCTTCTTCAGAGAGTTCTTCCAACATCCGCTGGAGGGCATCGGCATCGCCATCATCCGCATCTCCCTTGCCACTGGTGCGGGCCAGCTCCATGAATTTAGGACTGGATGCACTGGGGAGAAAACGGGAGAGCGCCCGCCAGTCAATCTCCATCACCCCAAATCCTGACCGATTGGTCAGCAATAAATTCTCAAGGATTTCCAACGCTGCTGTGGATTCTATGGTGGAACCACCCATTCTTCCTTGAAGGGCATCACGGATTTCTGTATTGCGGGCAAGAAAGCCAACATCCTCAATGGCCCCCCAGCGCACACAGGTTGCGGCAAGACCGGCTTCTCTTCGCTCGTGGGCCAGAGCTTCCAGGGCGGAGTTGGCTGCCACGTAATTGCCTTGGCCGGGATTACCGAAAAGCGTTGTAGCCGAGGAAAAAAGAATAAAGAAATCCAGGGCCTGCTCCAGGGTCAACTGATGGAGATTATAGGCACCGAGAACCTTGGGCCCCATCACTTTTTGAATCTGCGCTTCATCCATGGTGCGAATCAGACCATCATCAATCACAGTGGCGGCATGAACAATCCCCGCCAGAGGTGGCATCGTCGCATCAATTTTTTCAAGAAGCAGCTTCATCCCTGCTCGATCGGTGACATCACAGGCTTGGGCCAACACCTCCACCTTTCCCTGTCTGAATTCCTCCAGGGCGACCTGAGCCTCATCGGAAACAGGTCCACTTCGGCTGATCAGCACCAGGTGGCGGGCACCTTTTTCAACTAACCAGCGAGCGGTTCTTAGACCAAAGCCTCCTAAACCACCCGTCACGAGAAAACTCGCTTCTTCCGGAAAGCATAAACTTTCTTGCTGAGCAGGAACAGGCTGGACAACTTCCCTGATTCCATTGCGGTAGGTGACCACGATTTTTCCGATATGCCGTGCCTGCTGCATGTAGCGAAAGGCATCGACAATTTCTTCCGCCTCAAAAGTCTTGTACGGCAAGGGGTGGAGGATACCATTACTGAACAAATCCATCACCTCGGCAAAAAGACGTCGGGTCAGTTCGGGGCGAGCATACATCAGTTGATCGGTATCAATACCAAAATAACTGATATTATTGCGAAATGGACGCAGTCCAATCTTCGTGTTTTCATAAAAATCACGCTTCCCCAGCTCCAGAAAACGGCCAAAAGGCTTCAAGAGACGAAAATTACGGTTTACCGCCTCACCTGCCAGCGAATTGAGAACCACATCAACTCCCTGCCCTCCTGTGGCCTCCATAATATCATCGGCATAAGCCAGGCTGCGTGAATCAAAAATATGCTCAACTCCCAGTAATCGCAGAAAATCGCGTTTTTCTCGAGAACCAGCTGTCACATAAATTTCTGCCCCCATCCATTTGGCTATCTGGACAGCTGCAATACCAACACCACCGGCAGCACAGTGAATCAACAGCCGCTCACCGGGTTCCAACTGAGCCAGATAATGAAGCGCATAGTACACGGTAAAAAAAGTACAGGGGATGGTGGCAGCCGCCTCAAAGGAGATTCCCTGGGGTAAATGAGTAATTGCGGTTGCCTTGGTGATGACTCGGTCGGCAAAACAGGAGGGGCCGAAACCCACCACCTTATCACCGGGAACACAATGGTTCACGCTCGAACCAACGCGAACGACCTCGCCGGAGAACTCCAAACCAAGTGTCGGACCGGCAAACCCATTTTCTATAGCCTCCTCGGAAAGCAGCCCCAAGGTGAACATCAGATCACGGAAGTTCAGGCCGGTTGCATGCACCTCAACTTCAACTTCATCCTCTCCCAGCCTAACAACCGGTTGCTCCTGCCAGCAGAGATTCCCAAGCTTTCCAGCAAAAGAAAAACCTAAACGGATAATCCCCTGCTGGTCCCTGTCTCCCATGGCAGGCTCTACCTGGCGAGGGGCACTCTGTAAACGGGGCACATAGCGGGCTCCTTCACCTGTCAGGCAGACCTCCTGCTCAGAATCGGGACAATCAAGCTCGCGAACAAGCGCAGCTATACTTGCAGCAGTTTCCACCTGCGCGAGATCAAGCAAGTGTACGCGAAGATCAAGCGCCTCGTTGATCAGGGTTCGCCCAAATCCCCAAAGGGGGGCATCACCATAGCCAAGACGCTGCACATTGCTTGCCTGGGTACCCGGTACACTAGCGCCAGCACTCACCAGCCAGCATGTTGTCGAAATACTGCATTGTTCGCAGGCCTGAAGAATCTGTGCCGCCATTGCACAACGTCTGGTTTGCCGCTCGACTTCGACCACGGCCTCTTGTTCACTCTCTTGAGAAAGACCAGCAAGAAGAAGAAGTCCGTCAAGCTCTCCATAGCGACGGGTTGTTTCCCTAAGTAATCCCTTTAATGCCTCTACCCCTGCGGCCTGAGAAACAACCACCATATCCCCTTTTCGCTGTAATTCGGTGGCGAGCTTGTCCGCCAAAGAAGCGGAAATGCCTTGCTCATCAGCCAAAATTATCCACGAGCGCGGGCCTGCCTGAACTGGACTCTGGAGAGGCGGCAATATTCCCTCTGTGGCCTGCCCTACAAGCATATAGGGGCCTGAAAGTGTATCAGAAGAAAAATTTACTTGCGTCAAATTTGCCAGCTGCTGATTCTGCAACTGCTGCATCCAGAATTGTGCAGAGTTTTGACGTGATCCGCTGGAATCGCTGCCGAAAAACTGCCAGTGCTCCGGCTGGCCACCATAAAGAAAGTCTATCCACCTGGCTGGATGCATACCTGTGACAACCAGGGATCCTCCTGGGAGCAGACAGGCACGAGCCTGGGTCAGCACCTGTGTTGCCTCGGCCAAGGTAACAAAATCAAGCGTCACTAACACAAGCGAACCTTGCGGGAGAGACGTTACCAGCTCCCCTTCCTCTTCGAGCGCTATAACCCGCATATGCGGGTAGCGCTCTTCCAAGAGAGGCGTCTTAGCTGCAAAATCAGGAGCAGTCCCTATAAAACTAAAATCACAGCAATGAGGATCCATAACTGCCAAGATATCGGCCCCATGGGTAGGGATTTCCCGACCGATTTCAACCACTCCCAAACGGGCCCCTTGGGGAAGTTTCCTAAGAGCATGCTCAACGAGTTGACGCAGTGCCTGGCCTAAACGCTGCTTTCCTTCGCCTCCCAACACCTGGCAAATAAGAGCTGCCATAGAAGTGCGCTGGGGAAAAATATCGCCGGAAAGCAGCCTTCCTTCGACAATTTCCGCCAGGTGCATACCAATCTGTCCAACACCATGGACGAGAGAAAAGGAGTCTGGATAATCAGCAACCATACTATTCCAGATATCGGTAGCAGCAACCGCGTCCTCTTCCTCTCTTTGGACGATATATCCATCAGAGGTTTGAATCAGCCCCTGATCCTCAAGCCCCTGCTCCAGTATATACTTGATGTAGTGCGTTAATGCAGGCTGAGTTGCACACCACTCTCCAATCTTTTCCTGGCTGATCAGCCCATCGTTTCCAGCCAACTGGCCACACGCCTCTCCGATCCAGGCTCCGCAGAGAACATCCAACAGCGGATCGACCTCCTGGGTGAAACGGCGAGATGAGCCTGATAAACCTATGCGGGCAGCAACTTCACTCAGGATCCCTTCAATCCGTTTAAAAGAGAGTAAGGGAGACTCATAGATGTTGCCAGCAAGGGGCATGGGCTCCCACTCTTCTTTCAGCAGTTGTAACCGATCTGCAGCTCCTTTGCGTAAACGGATTCTGCGAAAACGAGCCTCCTGAATCACGGCCACGACCTGACCTTCCCCATCAAACAACGTAAAATCGGCACTGATAGATTGCTCGGTCCACCGGCGCAGCCTCACCTGTGCAAGCACCGCTTGATCGGTATCTTGACGATAGGCAATACGCCCCATGCGAACAGGAATAAAGGTTACCCCTTCATTGAGGGCTACCCGTTCTCGCATGAGTTGGATGATCAACTGAAATGAGCAGTCGAGCAACGCCGGATGAAGGTGCATCTGCTGATTTTCCTGCTCCAGATGCTCTGGTAACTGTAAAACCGCCAGCACAGATTCATGATCTATGATCCAGCCGTGATCGATACACTGAAAGGCTGGGCCGTAGTCCAACCCCACGACCTTGGTGAGTCCCAGGTGGCTGGCTCCGCTGAAGTCAGGTTGGCGAATGGGCAATGTCGGGGCCGACACACGCAACAACAGATCGCCGGGTTCCTGCAGAATCCGACAGACGCCATGTACAGTCCAGGGTTCTTCTCCTCCCAGCCCCCGTCCTTGTATGATGGTGCTACCATCCTTCTCCTGAATCTGCACCTGGATAAGCTGCGAGCGCTCACTTTCCAAAAGAAGCGGTGAACGGATTTCCAGATCCTCAATCTCAATCAGTTCCTGTCCTTGCCATGCGAAGGCGGCGGCAAGCCCCAGCTCGGCATAACCGGTCCCGGGGAAAACCGTGGCATCGCCCACCACATGGTCAGCCAGGCTGGGCAGCAATTGGGTGTCCAGTTGATTTTCCCAGGTGAGTCTGTGCTGACGGAGCGAATACCCCAAGAGCGGGTGCAACTTATGCCGATCCAGGGTGCCATAAGCCTCTGTCGTCTGGCTGTGCCAGTAACGCTCCCGCATCCAGGGATAGTTGGGAAGCGGCATGAAAGGGTGGGGACCGGAAAAATAGCACGACCAGTCAAGTGGCGCACCGGCAAGCAGGGCCTGGCTGCAGGCCTCAATCACCCGCAGTGGGGTGTCATCCTCACGTTTTAGAGTAGGGATTACCCTTCCCTCTGCATTCGAGGCTCTGATACAATCATTGAGATAACTACGCAGGACAGGATGTGGACCAATCTCCATAAAAATGTTGATACCATCTGCCTGCATCGCTTCAACCGCCCGCTGGAAGAGGACCGGTTGACGAATATTCCACCACCAGTACTCTGCTCCAAGTTCGGTCCCCTCAATACATTTCCCCGTTACCGTGGAGTACATGGGGAGAGTGCCCTTCTGCGGACGCAGATCAGCCAAAGCTTCATAGACCCCCGCTTCGGTGGGATCCATCACAGGACTGTGAAAAGCGTAATCCAGATCCAGACGACGATAAAAAAGTTCCCGCCGGGCAAGCTCTGCTTCCACGATCTCAAGTGAATCAGGATCTCCGGCCAGGGTCGCTCCTCGGTAGCTATTACTTCCGGCCAGAGCGAGTTTTTGCGCAAGTCCCAACGATGTCAGCAGCTCCTGGGTCTCGTCTCCACTCATGCCCACTGCCGTCATCTGCCCCTGTCCCTTGGTTGTTCCCTGCAGGCGACTGCGATGATAGATAACAAAGACTGCTGACTTAAGATCAAGAATACCGGCTGCCCAGGCCGCTGCCACCTCACCGACACTGTGCCCGGCAACCGCCACCGGGACTATTCCCGCATGTTTAAGCATGCGGGTGATCCCAACCTGCACCGCAAAGAGGGCGGGCTGCGCAATTTCAGTGGACTGATACCGATCTTCCTCACTTGCCTGTGCCAACACATCGCCAAGAGCAAAGCCGGCAAGCGGCTCAAAGTAGGTATCGATCTCTGCGACTGTCTCGGCAAAAATTGGATCAACAAACAGCCCTTGCCCCATACCGGCCCATTGCGATCCATTGCCGGAATAGATCAATGCCGACCCGGAAGGAGCATCCAGCGCGGTCGCACTGAAAAGACCCGGTGTATTTTCCTCTTCTGCAGCCTGGGTAAGCATGGCGACTGCCTGAGCTGCATTCTGTGGCCAACAAACAAGCCCATGGGGCAAACGATCACGCCGAAAAGACGCATTATAGGCAATAGTTGGGTACGAGTCGGTATTGAGCTGAACCAACTCCCCATACGCTTTTGCCATGGCGGGGAGCGCGTCTTTATCGCGGGCAGAGAGAATCAAAGGAGCGATACGTGCACTCTCCTCTGCAATACAGCCTTCTGCCTCCCCAGGGGTCTGTAAAATAACATGGGCGTTTGCACCACCAAAACCGAAGGAGTTGATTCCGACCGTTAATGGTCCTTTCGCCTTAAGCGAACGCGTCTTGGTAACAATGTCGATATTGAGCGCAGCAAAATCAATATTAGGGTTCGGTGTATCCATCCCCACAGATGCGGGAATGGATCGGTGGCGTAAACAATGCAGAGCTTTCACCAGACCAGCCACACCTGAGGCGGCTTCCAGGTGGCCTAGATTCCCCTTAACCGAGCCGATCGGCAGCGGACCGGAAGAACGGCAAGCTCCCAGGGCTTCACCAATTGCCCGTACCTCCACAGGGTCGCCAACAGCCGTTCCTGTTCCGTGGGCCTCGATATAATCTAGTTTCTCTGGCTCAATAGCCGCCTGAGCATAGACAAAACGCAATAACTCCGCCTGCCGCTTAGGACTGGGCACGGTCAGGCCAGTCTTGCGCCCATCAGCATTGACGGCACTTGCCCCCACCACTGCCACAATTGGGTCACCATCTGCCTTGGCCTGTTCATACTCCTTGAGAAAAAAGATGCCTCCCCCCTCAGAGCGCACGTAGCCATCGGCATCCGCATCAAATACACTGCACATCCCCCGGGGAGAGAGCATGGACGCCTTAGAAAAAGTCAAAAATCCGTACGGATGGAGGTGAAGACTCACGCCACCGGTGAGAGCCTGATCACTTTCTCCAGAAAGAATCGAACGACAGGCCTGATGAAAGGCGACCAACGAGGAGGAGCAGGCGGTGTCGATGGCCATACTCGGTCCACAGAGATCGAAGACGTACGATAGACGGTTGGCCGCGATACTGGCTGTATTCCCTGTGGCCACCGACGCGTCGATAC
The DNA here is from genome assembly GCF_963664075.1 of uncultured Desulfobulbus sp. Lineage (NCBI taxonomy): Bacteria > Pseudomonadati > Thermodesulfobacteriota > Desulfobulbia > Desulfobulbales > Desulfobulbaceae > Desulfobulbus > uncultured Desulfobulbus sp. The sequence goes on along the minus strand of NZ_OY760916.1, from coordinate 4,306,677 downwards.
TGTTGAGATCGTCAGATAAACGGTAGGAATAATCGGCACTGGCAATACCGATAAATACTCCGCACTTACTGCCTTTAAGCGAGGATGGGCAGATTCCACCATTTTCCAGAGCCTCCCAGGACATCTCCAAAAGTAAACGCTGCTGGGGATCCATTACGGTGGCTTCCCGAGGCGATATGCCGAAAAAATGGGCATCAAAGCCACTTACATCGCCAATGGAGCCTGCGGCAAAGGTGTAACTGGTACCTGGATGATTTTTCTTAGGATGAAGAAATGATTCCTGCGCCCATCGTTCAGCTTGAACCTCGGTAATGAGATTACGTCCATCAAGCAGATCTTTCCAAAAACACTCTTTGTCGGTGCCTGGAAAACGAAAGGCGTAACTGATTACAGCAACGCGACGTGTCATGAAATTTACGATATATGGTGAGAAACTGGCATAGGTGCCTGCCAGCTAGAAAAAAGATTGAGTGATCCCTGGATCCGTGAAAGCTGATCAAGATTCACGGGTTCAGAGTGACGTAACCGTATACATACGGCTTTGGCTCATTGCAGTGAAATTGACTTGCGATTATACTTTAATTTTCCGAAAAAACAGCGTCTTTCTTTGTGCAGCCTCTCCTCTCTGGTTCAATACTATAAAAAAAATGGTGGCCAAAGAAAGCTTCAATCACTAGTAGATACCAGCAATGCGATACCGCAAGATCATACTTTAAGTGCCCACCCTATCGAATTCTCTCTTATTTTTCATCCATTAAATGACCATGACACAGACAGCTACGCTTGACACCGTGATTCCACTTTTTCTCCATGGGCTCGATTCGTCGATCGAAGGCACGAAAGCCAAATGGTTTCGTCAAAATTTTCCGCAAATGCGGATGCAAAATTACGATGGACCACTGGAAAAACGCCTGAGCCAACTCAAAACGCAGGTGGCTTCCATGGAAAGGCTTATTCTAGTTGGGTCGAGTTTTGGAGGACTCATGGCAACCTGCTTTGCAATCGAGCAGCCCCACCAGTGCCTGCGGCTGGTGATGCTGGCACCAGCCCTCAACTTTGAGGGATATAAGCCCCCAGAGGTAAAAATAGATGTGCCGACCCTACTGATCATGGGGCGGCACGATACGGTCTGTCCCCCGGCCCTGGTCCAACCAAAAGCCCAGGCGACATTCAACAATCTGGAAATTCGCCTGGAAGAAGATGATCATATGCTTCACGATATCTTCCCCAGGCTGGATTGGCCTGCGCTCCTTACCTGAGTATCGGCTGAGGTTCAGGGGTTTTATTTTTTCGTTGTTCATTTGCGAGCAGCTCACTGGCCTCAACTAGCCGATAAAACTCAGCCCGATACCCTTCAACATCTGGTCCGCGGCCATCCCGGGCCAGTTGCAAACATTCTTTCCAGGTAAAATTGCCCAGATATTTTGAATGGGTGAGGAGCATACCGTATCCAGCCACTGCCGAGGCAAATTGAAAATCGGCAGACACCTGCTGGGGGCTTGCCTTGACGGCACGGGAGATCTGCCGCGAATCCTTTTTGCCTTGCGGTTTGTAGCGGAGTTTTACGGTCATCAACTCATCACTGGTTGAATACTGTTTCGCCTCGACCTTCTGGTATTTCAGGGGATCAAGCTGCGGAACTGCCTTATGATCGGCAGGAATCAACTCGTAGAGTGCTGTCACCCTGTGCCCCACCCCGATTTCCCCGGCGTCCTTGCTGTCATCTTTAAAATCCTCATCGGCCAACATTCGGTTCTCATAGCCAATCAACCGATAGGCCCCCACTTTGGATGGATTGAATTCGACCTGAATTTTGACATCATTAGCCAAGGCGAAAAGGGTACCGCTCATCTCTTTGACCAAAACTTTTTTCGCCTCGAGCAGGCTGTCGATGTAGGCATAGTTGCCATTGCCTTTATCTGCCAGCACCTCCATGGTATCATCATGGTAGTTCCCCATACCAAGGCCAAGCACCGTTAAATAAATACCACCTTCACGCTCTTTTTCAATGAGGCGGGTCAACTCATCACGGCTGGTGACCCCGACATTAAAATCCCCGTCTGAGGCTAAAATTACTCGGTTGTTGCCGCCGGGAATAAACGATTTTCGCGCCAGCTCATAGGCGGTGCGAATACCACTGGACGCGTGAGTCGATCCACCGGCTCGGAGCTGCTCAATGGCCTTTAAAATCTCTTGCCGACGATCACCAGCTGTCGGCTCCAAAACGACCTGATCGGCACCAGCGTACACGACCAGGGTAACCCGATCTTTTCTGTCCAGCTGTTGGACCAAAAGTGGCAGAGCCCGCTGTAAGAGAGGTAGCTTGTTGTCGGCATGCATGGAACCCGACACATCCAGCAAAAAAACCAGATTGGATGCGGGTAACTGCTCTTTGGCCAGGGCTTTTGCTTTCAGTCCGATACGGGCCAGCAGGTAATCCGAATGATAGGGGCTGGCTCCCACCTCAGCCGTCAAGGTAAAAGGGTTTTTTCCCTCTGGCTCGGGATAGTCGTAGGAAAAATAGTTGATCAGCTCCTCAATGCGAACTGCTCCCACCGGGGGTAAATGACCACCATTGACAAAACGGCGAACATTGGCATAGCTTGCCGTATCCACATCTATACTGAAGGTTGAAAGGGGATCACCGGCCACATTGATAAAGCCGTTTTCCTGACGGGCATCATAGGATTCTCGATTCCACTCGGGTGATTTTTGTGGCCAGGGATCTAAAAAATTTAGGATGGCAGCCCCCGAACCGGTTGCCATGGGAGCAGCAGCCAACGATTTAGACCTCTGCGCTGCCATATACTTCATTTTAGCGTCAACCAGAGGTTGGACCTCGGTGAGTGCAACCTCTTGCTCCTGGGGATGGCTCTCCGCCTTTTCTCCGGTGGGCAGTGATTCAGTACAACCGGCAACAAGAGCCAGGGAACACAACACTACAAGCGTTTGTTTCTTCATGGTAGGAACTCCTTTATGCTATAAAAAATGATTCATCACGTACGTCCATGATCCTTTATATTTTTTGACGGTTTTCCTTCTCGAATGTGTCGCGAAAAACTTCGTTTATTGTAGCGGCTCAAAAAATCCTGTGCAAATCAGTCAACTATGCCCCCAACCTGGCATCGGTAATCCTCCATCTTTGAGAGGATTTTTCCAGGCACCGCTTTGGTCGCCTGCATGCACCGAGCTGGGTGCGAAATCTGGGAGGAATATGGATGACGCTTTTTCGCCTGCTCTGCCAGGAACGCTACAGTCCAGGAGAAGTGTAGAATTGATCAGGTCCCAGCAGGGGGGGACCTGAGTACGATGGAGAGGGCCGCCTACCAGCTCTTAGGGGAAATTCCCCATTGCGGTAGTGGACGTGAAGAATCAGTTGGCCTGGATGCAGCCCTTATTGAACAAGAGGTACAGCTTGCGCCCCCTATCAACAGCGTTAGTCGCCATTGGATATTTCACGCCCCCCTCATGCACCTGCTACACCGTGAGACAATTTTACAACAGTCTGGTTTTACTTGTAAAAAAAAAGTGTTTATTGGTTTCTAAGATTTTTTTCGACTAACGCACTAAAAAAAGGTTAATTTTATCCACTCTTTTACCGATATAATAAAATATTCTCTCATGCTCTTCAGAAGTTTGTTGTGATCTTCGGTCAGGGAATGACCGTTCTCTATTTACCAGGATGGTAATATGCTCACGATCAACACCAACACCAATGCCCAGTTTGCCTCCCGAATGCTGTGGTCACAGCAGTCTCAACTGGCAAACAGCATGAAGCGCCTTTCTTCAGGTCTCCGCATCAACTCCGCATCCGATGATGCCTCAGGCCTTGCCATCTCCGATCGCATGACAGCTCAAATACGTGGGATGAACCAGGCCTCACGCAATATTAATGACGGCATCTCCATGTTACAAACCGCTGAGGGGGCCATGCAGGAGGTGGTCAATCTCATCCAGCGTGGACGTGAATTAGCAGTTCAAGCTGCAAATGATACAAACAGTGCAAGTGATCGTGAATCTCTCCAGGCTGAAGTTAATCAAATTAAAGCTGAAATTAATCGAATAGGGAATACAACCTCATTCAATGGCCAATACCTGCTTCGTGACACAAGCGGTGGCTCTGGCGATGCTGCACTTCAAGATAAAATTGATGTTCAAGATGGGCTGCGATCAGGTTGGCTTCGTAACGCTGAACAGATCATTATTGACGGCTATGGACTCACCGGTATCGGTGGCGACATAACCGTTATCTATGAAGAAAACTCAGGAAACGACTATGTGGCCTGGGTGACCAACTCGTATAACCCAACCACAAAAGAAGCGGTCAACCAGGAACTCCATATTGACCTCTCTGATTTTGTTCCGGTTGATAGTGAAGATGGCGGAACAGCCCCTTATTATAACGATCGCATTATTGCCCACGAGATGGTGCATGCGGTGATGGGGGTAACCATGAATACGCTAGGGCTCCCAACCTGGTTCCAGGAAGGATCGGCAGAGCTCATTCAAGGAGCCGATGAACGCTTAAGTGGCGTATTACAAACCCGTTTCACCAACGGCGAATCAGTCAGCGTAGCCACAGCTGGGGTTGTGAGCTCATTAAGTTCTCCCTGGAGTGGACCAAGCAACCCCACTCTCCTCAATGAACAGTATGCTGCAGCCTATACTGCAGCGCGCTTTCTCCACGATGAGATTAAAAATTCCGGTGGCACGGGTATTGATGAATTGATGGGGCTCCTCAGTTCCAACAAAGAAGATAATAGCTACCTGCTTGATCAGGCCCTGGCAGAATTGCAAACATCACACAGTTCCTTTGCCTACAGTGATGAGGCCTCTTTTTTAACCGCTTTTACAGGAGCAACTGGCGCCGCGTACCTGGAAACGATGTACACCAGCGGTGATCTCGCCAACACTGACACAGGTGCCATTGGCGGCCTCGATGCCGACGGGGGCGAGATCAAAACAGCCGAAACAGTTGTCCCCAATGGGGCGCCCTATGACGAATCTCCCCTGATTGGGTTCAACACGCTTTGGGAAGAACTTTCCGTGTCTCTGGCACAGTCCGAAACACTCAATTTTCAAATTGGGGCCAACAGTGGTGATGACATGAGCGTCACCTTGCAGGGGATTTCCACCGGTTCTCTTGATCTTGCTGATATCGACATACGGTCCAAACCAGACCTGGCAATGGTCAAATTCGATCGTGCGCTTTCCCTCATCGATGAGACCCGTGGTACTCTAGGGGCCTTGATGAATAGGATGGAATCGGCAATCGCCAATGCCGCCAACGCAGCAGAAAATCTGAGCGCGGCTCGTTCCCGTATTCAGGATGCCGATATCGTTTCCGAATCCGCTGCCCTGACCCGAGGGACAATCATGCAACAGGCAGCAGCCTCTATTTTGACCCAGGCAACCACTGCCCCGGAAATTGCCCTTCGTTTACTCTCCTAATGAGCCAGAACGTCCTTTGCGCAATTTGTCTAAATCCAGGCGGTATTTGTTGATTTTGTCGTACAAACTTTTGCGGGAGATCTTTAAAATCTTATGGGCCAGGGTGATCTGCCCTCCGGTCTGGGCTAAAATCTGTTCGAGATAGCGCTTCTCCTGCTGCTCCATGAAAGCTCGTAACGAACAATGCGCTCCCTGCAGGGGAGTGGAGTCTTCCTTTGCGTCCCCTTGCTCAAGCACTGGCTGGGCGTCACCCAGTACACAGGTGCGACGCACCACATTGCGCAATTCTCGAATATTGCCCGGCCAATCCCGCCGTACCAACTGATCGATCAACTCTCCAGGACAGGCGCCGACTTCCTCGCCCTGGGCCCCACCACAGTACTCCTTCCAGAAAAATTCGACCAGCTGGGGAATATCCTCCTTGCGTTCCCTCAGCGCGGGGAGATGCACCGGCAGAACATTGAGACGAAAGAAGAGATCCTGGCGAAAGCTCCCCCGCTCGATCTCCACCTTCAGATCACGATTGGTGGCGGCGATGATCCTGGCCTTCAACGGGAGCACTGCATTGCTGCCCACACGTGAAAAAGTTCGATCTTCAATCACACGCAACAGCTTGGACTGCAGGGAGGCGGGCATGGAACAGATCTCATCAAGAAAAAGCGTACCCTCGCCGGCAAATTCAAACTTCCCGACCTTGCGCTGGATGGCACCGGTAAAGGCCCCGCGTTCATGGCCAAAGAGTTCCGACTCAATCATCTCCGAGGGAATCGCTCCCATATTGACGGCCACATAGGGTCGGGTCCGTCGCTCTCCGCTCTCATGAATCGCCCGCGCCACTAACTCCTTACCTGTTCCTGTCTCCCCAGAGATGAGCACGGGGTCCGGCTCATCTGCCACAGCCTCGATAAGGGTATAGAGTCCACGCATGAGTGGATGGCTGCCGATGATGCCGTAAAAGCGTGATCGTCCTGCGCGGCTGGCCTGCAGCTGCTCTTCCAGATGCCGCTTGTCCAATACCAGTTGCCGACGTTCTATGGCCCGAGCCAGCGTTGCCAGGATCATCTCCTCATCAACAGGCTTTTGCAAAAAATGATAGGCTCCCTGTTTCACCGCCTCCACAGCCATGGAAATATCGCCGTGTCCTGTAATGAGAATAACCGGTAGGTCCGCATCATGAGCGCGAATACGAGCCAGCAACTCCATGCCGTTCATCTCCGGCATTCGAATGTCGGCTATTACCGCGGCAAAATCCTGCGCGGTGACTCCTGCCAGTGCCTCCACCGGATTGGTGTAGGTCTTGGCGGTGTAGCCATTGAGTGCCAGGGTCTGTTGAATGGCCGCGAGCAGATAGTGGTCATCATCGACCACCAGTACCTCACGATGCTCGCCTCTTTCGCTGTTCATGGTTTTGTCTCCTGCTCCATTTGCGCCTGCTGATATCGCGGGATATAGACGGAAAAACAGGTTCCCTTCCCTGGTTCACTTTCCACCTCAATGTGACCGGAAATCCCCCGGACAATACGATCGACGATGGAAAGTCCCAACCCCATACCGGTGCCCACCTCGCGCGTGGTGAAAAACGGATCAAAAATTTTTTTCAACAGCTCATCAGCAATACCTTCACCGTTATCCTCCACCGTCACCAGTATATACGGTTCCTTGCACATGGTGTTCAAATTGAGGCAATCAGTCAAACGGCTGGTGACGGTGAGTTTTGGCAGGACGACTCGTCCCATGGCCTGAATCGCGTTCTGGAGAAGATTGAGAAAAACCTGTTCCAGACGCACTTCCACGCCTAAGACCTCGCAGGGTTCCGGTCCCAGGCGCAGATCAAGCTTGATTTCGCTGAGCATTAACTGGGCATCGAGAAATTTTATTATTTTCTTCAGAACCTCATTGAGATCAACTGGGCTGCGCTTTTCATCCACCTTACGCCCAAAACTACGCATGGTGGTGATAATGGAGGAGGCCTTATTGACTCGATCGATGATAATCTGAAGGTTTTCCTTGAGCATCTCGCTGTGGTCTCCTGGAGTATCCAGGGCCTTGAGACAGTTTCTCGAAAAAAGGAGGATGGCGTTGAGGGGTTGAGTCAATTCATGGCCAATTCCTGCAGCCATTTCCCCCAGGCTCGCCAGACGACTGGAGTGCATCAGCTGCTTTTGCCCTTCCTGCATCTGGGCCATGAGTTCAAAAAAATCACTGCAATCCGTACAGATGAGCATATGCAGGATGCGACCGTTTTGGGTAACATGGGTCGAGCCACGCATCTTTACCGGCAAAAGCTCACCGGACCGGGTTTTGAGTTGTGCCTCCATTTCCGCGAACTCGTCGCGCTTCAGCACCTTGGTAATCTTTGCTGTTGTTTCCTCACTCAACAGTTGATGTAACCACAGGGGTTCTGCATCCAAGGGGGCATAACCGGTACGCTCAAGGAATTCCCGATTGGTTTGAATGACCTGGAAATCCTTATCAAGCAGGAGAAAAAATTCACTGAGTCCGGCGAGAATGCGCTCGGTGAAAAAACGCGTTGCCTCGATCTCCTCATGTTTTTTCAACACACGAGTCACCAGATCCTGGCGTTGCTGTTCCAGTATCTGTATCGTTTTCTGCTCCATCGCGGTCCCCCGTCACTAATTCTACACAGCAAGCAAAGTGTTTCTCACCATGTCACCTTTTTTACACATACAACAATACACTGAACTTCAGCAAGTTACATCATACGTATGGTTCGAATGTCACCAAAGGTACACACCCTCTCATAAGTTCCCCAAATAGAGGCCTTTACATTTACGAGGTAACTCATTGAAAATGAGTGTCTTTTTCAGCAAAAAACATACATTGTTTTGGCTGGCACTCTATCTGCTTTAGATAGACAGCAAAACAGATGCCCGTTCAGCAGCCTATCGACCTTCACTGTCACAGATTCGGGGCACAAACCATGAATACATCTCTCTTGACCCGTATCAAACATCTCCTGGGGATCTCCAGCCTTCCCACGCTGAGTGCAGAGGAAGTACAAAAGCTCTTTACCAGCAAGTACCGGTGTTTTCGGGAACTCCTCACCGCCAATAACAATGCACTTGAGGCCATGGCTGAGCTGGAAACCACCCTGCACGATGGTCACACCTTTTCCATGGGCTTTGTTCGTTCCAAGTCGACTGTGGTCACCGTCAATATCTATAAGATGGTGCAAAATCTCAGGAGCCTCGCAGATGGCGGCTATGCAAACCTGGAAACTTCCTTTACCCGCATTCAACAAGCAATTGACGCCATCATTGATAAGGAAATCACACTGCCCCAGGGCGAGTGGATCATCCCCATGGAACAGGTGAACCGCAGCCTGGCTGAACTCACCGGCGAGAAGATAGCCAATCTGGGGGAAGCAGGTGCTCTTGCCGGTATCTCGATCCCACCTGGATTTTCCATTACCTCCGCTGCCAGTCGTCAGTTCTACCTGGATAACGACCTTTACCGGGAAATAAACCGTCTCTTCCAGCAAACCGATGCCAGGGATATGGAAGATATGCTCCAAAAAAGTCAAACTGTGCAGCAACTGATTCAGACGAGTCCTTTACCGCCGGAGCTTGAAGCGCAACTCTATCAAGGATTTGATCAATTGATGGAGAAACTGGGAGGGACGTACACCGTAGCGGTGCGCTCCAGTGCACTGGGGGAAGATCTGGCACGGGCTTCCTTTGCCGGACTCTACCATACGGAACTTTTTGTAAAGCGCAAAGATCTCATCAGCGCCTACAAAATGGTCCTTGCCTCCAAATACTCGCCCCAGGCCATGTCCTACCGTTTGGCCAAAGGGTTCCGTCATGAAGATATTGTCATGTGCGTAGGCTGCCTGGCCATGATTCCCGCGGCAATCAGCGGCATCTGTTACTCCCAATCCCTGAGCGGACAGCCTGGTACGCTGGATATCTTTTTTGCCGATGGCATTGCCAAATCCATTGTCGATGGGACCAAAGGAACCCACCACGCACTTGTTGAACGTCAGGCGCCCCATCAGCTTGTTGAAGCAAACGGTGGGCTAACAGAGCATACACTGCTTTCCAAGGAGCAGATGGCGGCCTTGGCTGCGATCAGTCTCCAGTTGGAGGTCCATTTTGGCTCTCCCCAGGATATCGAGTGGTCCATTGATGCAGCGGGAACCATCTATGTCCTGCAAAGCCGGCCCATCTCTGTCCATCTCTTTGCTGGTAAGGTCGAAACCTCACCACGGGTGACCGATGATCGCATCCTGCTGCAGGGAGGCGTCCCTGGCTCCCGTGGAGTAGCTGCCGGCCCGATCGCCATCGTGCGCACCCAGAAAGACATGGTTCATTTCCCCAAAAAGGCAGTTCTGGTAGTGGAACATCCACTCCCCGAGTGGGCCCCCTTATTAAAGCGTGCGGTTGCCCTGGTTGCAGAGACAGGAAGCGAGGCTGGCCACCTGGCGACCCTCTGCCGTGAGTTTGGCCTGCCTGCCCTGCTTGCGCTCGACAAAGCCACCACAGTTTTACAAAACGGAGAAACAGTCACTGTGGACGTGTCTCATCGGGCTCTTTACCGGGGACGAATCGACGTTTTGCTCGAGTCTGCCTCGAGCAATAAACCGATCAACCCCATGGAGGGTAGTCCGGTCCAGAAGATTCTGCGCAACGTCCTTGAACGTATCGCTCCTCTTACCCTGACCGATCCTGACTCGGTCTACTTTCGCGCCTCCCACTGTGTCACCATGCACGATATCACCCGATTCTGTCACGAGAAGTCGGTGATAGAGATGTTTGATTTTGGCAGGAAGTACCGGTTCGCCAAAGGGGCGGCAAAGCGTTTGGTCGATAATATGCCCCTGGAGTGGTGGGTGATTAATCTTTCTGACGGTTTTTCGCCCGAATTTGAAGCGACTGCTGATTTTATCAACATCAGCGATATCACCTCTGCCCCGATGCTTGCCCTTTGGCAGGGGATGCATGCCTTTCCCTGGCAGGGGCCGCCCTCGGTGAGCGTCCGGGGGATGGGAGCGATCGTCTTTCAATCGGCAATGAATCCGGCTCTCGACCCGGCGGTGGCCTCGAAACTCAATCAAAAGAATTACTTCCTCGTCTCCCGCAATTACTGCAACTTAAGTGTCCGCCTTGGCTATCATTACGCCATGATTGAGGCCTATATCAGCAGCCTGCGCACCGAACGCTATGTCACCTTTCGTTTCAAGGGAGGAGCAGCGGACGAAACCCGGCGCATGGGCCGTATTCAGCTCTTAGACGAGATCCTGACCCGCTTCAACTTTCGGGTGGAACGGAGAGGCGATGCATTAACCGCGCGGGTAGAGAAACGAACCCGAAAGTTTCTCTTTAGCCGCCTACAGGTGCTGGGATACCTGACGATCCATACCCGCCAGATTGACATGGTGATGGCCGATACCCGGGAATGCCAACGGTATCGACACAAATTTATAGCCGAAATTGAGGAGATGCTGGGCGATGACAAATGAACGAAATTTTCGACTTGATGCGGCCCTGAAAATCCATCTGCTGCTTGTCGACGATGAGCCGGATTTCCAGGAAATTATTCACAAACGCATGACACGAATGGGGGTGCGGCTCAGCCTGGCCAATTGCTGTCGGGCCGCCCTCCAGTCCCTGGAGACCCAACCAGCGGATGTCATTATCATGGATGTGAGTATGCCCGAGGTTGATGGGATAGAGTGCCTGAAAAAGGTAAAACAACGATGGCCAGAGATGGAAGTGATCATCCTCACCGGCCATGCCTCGGTGAAATCCGGCATAGAGGGAATGCAGGGGGGCGCCTTTGATTACTGTCTTAAACCCATCGATGTGCTGGAACTGCTGGAAAAGGTTGAACTGGCCGCGCAAAAGGCTCTGATTAACCAGGGGTGCGTTGAATAAGGCTGGAAAAGAATAAGCAGAATCCACCCCCCTGCCTCTTTTTCACCTGAAGCTCAATAATAATCAATGTGCTCCACTTGTTATGTTGGGGTTGGTGGTGAGGTACGAACCCCAACATGTTCGATAGATCGGTTGACAAACAACACCATTTACTCCCCCCTATTATACGCCCACGATCCCTCTTTCTGTTTCCTCTGCTACACACAGCTCTTTCTCAGTGTCACCTTCACTTCACTCTTGCGTATTATCAGACAGTTACATAGCAAGACAGACGTTATTCGTCACCCAAACTCTACAATCTTTCTCCAGAAAGACTCCTCTTCCGCTCGTCGCCAATCAAACACACCTAAGATAAAATACTGAAATAGAATGAAATATTAAAAACATTCACCTCTACCAACAAAGAGGGCCTGTTCTTGCCTTTCTATCAGCAAAGACGATGCGATCTCTTCGCTTGCTGTGGAGGCAACCATGGATAACGAGCTGAAACACCATCTGCACCCCGATGATCTGGAATACCTGAGCTTTGCCCAGGTAGCTGCCATCTGCTCCATTTCCCAGGAACGATTAACCCGCTGGGTGAGCAAAGGGATGCTTCCGGTTATAACCTGCAACGAGCAGCAATTGATCCGCTCCCAAGACCTGATTCAACACCTCATCCGTCACAATATTCGCATTCCAGCACGCCTGCTCCAGGGATCGACCAAAAAAATTCTCTTTATTCTGATGCAGGCCGTCATCTCCTCCGAGATGACCCGGGATATCATCTGGGCCCTCTACCGCCAGAAAGAGCAGGGCCGCTACATCTTCGATTTTATCCAGCATGATGAAAACACAGAATTAAAGATCATTACCTTTGCCCCTGATGCGATTTTTCTGCTCACGAGCAAGGATCTCCCGGCAAGCCCCCTCCCGCTGAACGTCAACGCCATCCTGGGACGAAAAACTCCGATCTTTACCTTTCCCGTGGATCAGGTCGTTGACATCGATACCCTGCTGGCCAGCTGAGGAGGAGCATCATGGCGGATAAACAACACCACTACCAAAATCTCACCAAGTTGCTTGCCGTTGGTTTTTTTACCTGCGGCATCATCCCCATTCTCATCATTGCCACCACCTCGATCTATAACTCCAAACAGGTGGCAATCAAGGATTTGAAGTTGACCACCAGTCAGGTAGCGCAGCATCGCCAGGATGTGATCAATAACTTTCTCAAGCATCAGCTCGATCTCCTCACCACTCTGATCAGCCTCTATCCCCAGGAATACCTGAAGAGTCAGGCCCATCTGGATCAGTTATTCCTCGCGATCAGCGGCTCCGGCGGCATGGTCGATTTACAGCTGATCGATACTAACGGCCAGCAGATGGCCTATGTCGGCCCCTACCGGGAACAGGTAACCGGAAAAAACTACCAGGATCAGCCCTGGTTTTCCCAGGTGTTGGTGCGCGGCGCACACGTCAGCGACCTCTTCAGCGGCTACCGCAAACTCCCCCACTTCGTGGTGGCTCTGACCGACCCGCTCAAACGTTACGTGCTGCGCACCACCATTAATTCCAGTGTGTTCAATTCACTCTTACACAGTGCCCAGATTGGGACCGGCGGTGACGTCTTTATCGTCAACAAAGCAGGTGAACTCCAGACACCAAGCCTGCAGGGGAACCTTCGCATTTTACCAAAGTACGAACTCTATCTGGTCCGTCATCACAGTGCTCCCGAGATTATTCAACAGGGTGATACCCTCTACGCCACCACCTGGCTTAACAACGGGACCTGGATGCTGATGCTCAAGGTGCGTATTCCCGACATGCTCGGCCCCTACTACCAGCACCTGAACCGCACCCTGGTGATCATCGGCATCACAGCCACCATCTTCTTTATCATCGCCATCTTCCTCAGCCAATTCATCGTTGCCCATGTGGCCAAGGCCGATCGTGAAGCAGCCACCATGGATCAACAGATGGCCCATATCGAAAAGATGGCCAACATCGGGCGTTTGGCTGCGGGTGTGGCCCATGAGATTAACAACCCCCTGCAGATGATCCTGGCCCAGGCCGGATGGATCGAGGAATTATTGCCCGAAGAAGATCCGTCAACAGTAAAAAATTTCAAAGAATATCAGCAGACTATCAAAAAAATAAAACACCACGTGGAACGGGCCGCCACCATCACCCATCGACTTCTCGGCTTTGCCCGCAAAATCAGTGCGGAGCAGGAACAGGTACAGATCAACGACATCATTCAGGAGGCCCTCTCCTTCCTGGAAAAAGAAGCCGAGCACAACAACATTTCCGTTGCCCTGAAGCTCGATCCCCAGTTGCCGGTCACCATGACTGAAGCGCACAGACTGCAACAGATCTTGCTCAATCTCATTGATAACGCGCTGGATGCCATTGGCCACGACGGCAAACTGGAAATCAGTACGACAAGCACTGCGCAGGAAATCCATATCGACCTTGCCGATAATGGTCCGGGAATTCCCCCTGAGGTCATGGCCAAGATCTGGGATCCCTTTTTCACCACCAAGGAACAAGGCAAAGGTACAGGCCTGGGCCTGTCCATCAGCCAAAACATAATTCGCACCCTGGGAGGAACACTGACAGCCCAAAATCGTGAAGGGGGAGGCACAGTCTTCACCGTGACCCTGCCCATTCGCTCAGTCCAACAGGAAGGTTAAGGAGAAGAAACATGACTCGTTATGACATTTTGCTCGTGGATGACGAACAGGACTTTCGCGACATCATGACCAAGAAACTCGGGAAACGAGAGCTCAACTGTGAAAGTGCCGCAGACGGGGCCACCGCCCTGGAGATGGTTCGAACCAAGAACTACGACGTTGTCCTTTTAGACGTCAAGATGCCCGGCATGGATGGCATCGCCACCCTGCGGGAAATAAAAAAACTGGCGCCCCTCACCGAGGTGGTGATGCTCACCGGCCATGCCTCGGTCGAATCTGGAATCAATGGGATCAAGTTTGGGGCCTTTGATTACCTGATGAAACCCATTGATATGGATCCATTGATGGAAAAACTGGATGCCGCCTATGAGCGCAAACGAATCCAACAGGAAAAAATTGAGATGGCGCAGGTTAAACGAGACATGAAGTTACCAAGTTAGTTTCCATCCAGAAACGGTCTTTTTGCCCAATTTCGGCGTTATGCTCAAAATTTTATCCTCGGAATATCAATTATATGCCTCCGGTAAAATTTTTCACATGCCTTGAACTTGAACAAAAATCCTCATTTCTGGACGGAAACTCAGTAGCTCGAATTTCTCATGGTCATTTTGTCCCAAATGCTCACCTCCGGTCATGATGAAAAAATCGAGCTTTTGCTAAAACAGCTAAATTTTAAACAACGTCACATACCTTACACAAGGAGATCACAATGCAATTTTTCCGTTATCTCAACCATTTTATGGTCGCGGGGGCCAGGGCCCATGCACAGTGGGAGTTGGAGATGTCGACCAATATCCTCAAGAGTCGTAAACGGTTGCTGGTTCTTGGCCTGCTGCTTCTGCCAGCCCTCATTGGTGGCATCTGCTTTGCCGAGGATATCGGCAATGCCCTGCCCAGCTTCCTGGGTGGGAAATCGGCCTATGGGCCCTCGCATTACTCCACCATGGTCTTTCTCGCCTCTATTCTGGTGGGGCTCTGCGCGGGACTGATCACCGGTTGTATCGGGGCTGGTGGCGGCTTTATCATCGCGCCGGCGTTGATGAGTATCGGGGTGAAAGGTATTCTTGCCGTGGGCACGGATCTCTTTCATATCTTTGCCAAGGCGATCATGGGCTCAGTGCTCCACCGCAAGATGGGCAACATCTCGGTCGGGCTTGCAGTGACCTTCCTGATCGGCGCCATTTCGGGTTCCACAGTGGGCGGCTATATCAACCGTGCCCTCTACGATAAAAACCCGGTGCTCAGCGATGCCTTCATCACCACCATCTATGTTTTCATGCTCGGTTTTCTCGCCTTCTACGCGCTGGCGGACTGGGCAAAAACTGCTCGCAAACACACAGGCGCTGGCAAAGCCGCCGGTGCTGGCCGAGAGGCTGAGGAAATTCCTCCCGTGGGCCAGGCCCTGCAAAAAGTCAATATTCCGCCGATGCTCACCTTCGATGAGGGTGTCACTCCCGGTGGTCGCCGTATCTCCGCCATCTTTCTCGTTCTCTGTGGATTCATCGTTGGTCTGACTGCAGCTATCATGGGCGTTGGCGGTGGCTTCCTCACCTTCCCCATGTTCGTCTACGGCCTGGGCGTTTCCTCCATGACCACGGTGGGAACCGATATTTTCCAGATCGTGTTCACCGCAGGCTATGCCTCAATCAGCCAGTATGCCATCTACGGTTTTATTTTTTACACCCTGGCCATGGGTATGCTCCTGGGGTCCCTGATTGGTATTCAGATCGGCTCCATCGTCACCAAAGTCGTGCATGGAACCACCATTCGCGCCTTTTATGCGGTGACCGTCAGTGCCGGTTTCTTTAACCGGGCCTGTGCCCTGCCGGGAAAACTGACCAAGATGGATTACCTCCATGTAAGCCCCGGTACCCTGAAACTCCTGGATACCATTGGCACGGTTGGTTTCTTTGTGATCATCATCATCTTCGCGACCTGGGTTTTCTACAGTTTTTTCTCCAACCTCAACGTTCTGCGTACAGAGGAGGCACACTGATATGGCACCTACATCCGCACAATACCGCATCCGCGCGTTTCTTTTGCTCATTCCTTTTTTCCTGGTCTTTGCCGCCATCTTTATGCCCTGGTACCCCGGAGCCAAAGGCGGCAAGGTCAACGGCCTGGATTATCTGGATAACTTTTTTAACGAACTCTCCAAAGGTTCAGCCTACTACGTGGACCGACAAAAAGAAAAAGTCGCCAAGTATGCCGGCCAGGAATTTTCCACCACCCTCACCATGCATTCGGCTGATGAGGCAGCCGTTACCGCCAAACTGTTTACCACGAACGCTATTGCCGCAACGGTGGATGGGATCAAGGTTGCAGTTCAGGGGGATTTTGGTGCCATGCTCACTGTCATGCTGGATGATGCCGATCTGATGTATGCCAACGACGGCGCCGCCATTAACAAGAAATACGGCATCAATGAACGCAAAGCTTTAAGTAGCTGGTACACATCGTTGGGAGCCATGGAAAAAGCACTGAATAAGGCCAAAGAATTTGAAAAAGCCAAGGCCGTGAAAAGCGCCATGACCAAGGCCATTGAGCCCGCCTACAATTACTATGGGGTCTTGGCAAAACCGGTCAAAGATGAGGTGCTGCTGCTGGTCTTTGCCCTGACCTTCTATGTACTCTACACGGTCTGGTATGGGTTTGGGGTTCTCTTCTTCTTTGAGGGGATAGGGATTCGCCTCGAACACTGATCACCTTTTCCTTAATCATGAATACTGCCGCGTCGGGGATCCTGGCGCGGCTTTTTTTATACGAATCGTAAGAAAGTGGACCGATACTCAGCGATACCGTACAATACAAACACTCCCATCACCCCACGCTTCTCTTCGCTCCCCCTTTCCACTGTGCAGGAGGCAATCGATATGGAACACCAGCACCAGGAAATCATCAATGAGGCCATTGCTCTTGCCGAAAGATGGCAGAATCGTGCCAACAGTATCCGTACAGGTCAGGAAAAACGCCTTCAGGCACAGCTCCAGCGATTGCTCGATCATCCCCAGGATAAGGTGCTGCTGAGCCAACTCATCGATCAGAGTTTTCGAGCGGCAAATAATCATCGTATAGCCGATCAGATGCAGACCCTGTTACAGGACTATGGGGTACCTGAATTTCTCCGGATTGTTGAACGAGGCCTCCTGGGCATGTTTACCAACCTCAGCCCAAGCCTGCTTGCTCCCCTTATGCCATTGCTGGTAGAACAGATGCGAAAACAGTCTGCACGGCTGATCATCGCCGGAGAAACCGAGCCCCTACATCAGTACCTGCAACAGCGGCGACAGGAAAATGTCCGGGTTAATATCAATCACCTGGGGGAAGCGGTACTCGGTGAAGAGGAAGCTCAGCACCGACTCGCGACCTATGTCGCTGATCTCAAAGATCCCGATATCGAGCATATCTCCATCAAAATTTCGACGCTCTATTCCCAGATATCTTCTCTGGCCTTTGAGCAGACCATTGCTCTTCTGAAAGAACGCCTCTCTGTTCTCTACAGAGTCGCACAGGAACACTCTTTTCAACGGGCAGACGGTGAGCAGGTCGCCAAATTTATCAACCTGGATATGGAGGAATATCGAGATCTGGCCATTACCTACCAGGTCTTTGTCGAGACACTCAATGAGCAGGAATTTGCAGCCTGCTCGGCAGGTATTGTCCTCCAGGCCTATCTCCCGGACAGTTTCGCCATCCAACAACAGTTGACCCAGTGGGCCAGGGAGAGGGTCGCTGCTGGTGGTGCCCCCATCAAGTTGCGCATCGTCAAAGGGGCCAACATGGAGATGGAGAAACTGGAATCCTCCTTGAATAACTGGCCCCTTGCCCCCTTTGATACCAAGGAGGCGGTGGATGCCAACTACAAACGGATGGTGGAATATGGCATGCGGCCAGAAAATATCCAAGCCGTCCACCTAGGTATTGCCTCTCATAACCTCTTTGAACTCGCTTATGCAGCTACGCTGGCAAAAAAACGGGGGGTTACCCCCTATTTTTGCTTTGAGATGCTTGAGGGGATGGCTGATCATATCCGCCGGGCTCTCCAGGAGGATGCGGGTGATATTCTCCTCTATGCTCCGGTGGCCGGAAAGAGCGAGTTTATCAACGCCATTGCCTATCTCATTCGCCGACTTGATGAAAACACGGCTCCGGAAAATTTCCTGCGCTATGCTCCGGAGCTTGAAGTGGGCTCAAGCCAATGGACCATGCTCAAAGAGGGCTTTCTTCGCTCCTGTGCTCGTCAGGAGAGGCTGAGCAGCCACTCCCATCGCCAGCAGGACCGCAGCAAAGAGAGCTTTCCCCCTTCAGTCTCCCCCTTGTTCAGCAACAGCTTCACCAACGAACCGGACACAGATTGGTCTCTTGCCGCGAATCGTCACTGGGCAGAATTCATCCGAGAACGCTGGATGAAATCTGAAGAGGCAATTCCCCTTCAGATCCCCCTTGTTATTAACGGTAAAGAAATTTTTCAGGACCGCACAATCTCCACCTGCAAAGATCCCAACCGGAATAAGGTCACGGTTGCCCATTTTGCCCTGGCCGCAAAAGAAGATGCTGAGTTGGCTCTGCAAACAGCATCTGCTGATCCAGACGGCTGGCGGGAAAAAACTCATATACAGCGACACGAGCTTCTGGCCCGCGCGGCCATGGAAATACGTCACTCACGCGGAGAACTCATCGGAGCGGCTGCGGCCAGTACCGGCAAAGTCTTTACCGAGGCTGATCCCGAGGTTTCCGAGGCCATTGATTTTACCGAATTTTACCCCCTGGCTGTACGCCAGTATGGACACATGCCTCACCTGGAGGTCAAGGGACGTGGGGTGGTTGTGGTTATTGCCCCCTGGAATTTTCCCATCGCCATTCCCTGCGGTGGCATTGCGGCAGCCCTTGCCGCGGGCAACACGGTCATTTTCAAACCAGCCACTGATGCGGTCTTGTGCGGGTGGATCCTCTGCCAATGCTTCTGGCGAGCGGGTATTTCTCGTAAAACCCTCCAATTTGTTCCGGGCTCCGGAAGTGAAATAGGACCGCTGCTGACCACCAGCCCCCTGGTGAATAATGTCATACTCACCGGAGGCACAGAGACAGGACTACAAATTTTGCAGCAGTCACCAGGGGTCTTCCTAGCGGCTGAAACCGGGGGCAAAAACGCGACCATTGTTACGGAAATGGCTGACCGTGACCTGGCGATCAAAAATATTCTCCATTCCGCTTTCAGCAACTGCGGGCAAAAATGCAGCGCCACCTCGCTCCTCATCCTCGAGGAACCCGTGTATCAGGATCAACAGTTCAGGCGCCAACTGGTGGATGCAGCAAAAAGTCTGCGTGTGGGTTCGGCCTGGGATTTCAGCAGTAAAATCGGTCCGCTCATTCGCCCGCCAAGTGGGGATCTTCTGCACGCCCTGACCACGCTCGAACCGGGAGAAGAATGGGCTCTGCAGCCACAGGCCAGTGCTCACAATCCTTCATGCTGGTCACCGGGTATCAAATACGGCGTCCAGCCGGTAGGCTATACCCATCTCACAGAATTTTTTGGACCGCTACTGGGCGTCATGTCGGCAAAAAACCTGGAGGAAGCCATGAAACTGGTCAACCAGTCCGGCTACGGCCTGACCAGTGGATTGGAAAGTTTAGACGAGCGGGAACAGCGCCAGTGGCAGGATACAATCTTTGCCGGGAACCTCTATATCAACCGTGGCACCACCGGTGCCATCGTGCTGCGCCAGCCCTTTGGTGGCTTTGGCAAATCCGCGCTGGGTTCAGGCATCAAAGCCGGGAGCCCGGAATACGTGACGCAGTTCATGAACGCGGATGAACTCTCCCCGCCACCACTGCCGCCGCGGAAGTCATCACACCGTATGCTGAGTCTACTTCAGGAATGGCGCCTGCTTGCTCCAGAGGATCTGGGCATTGAGCTGTATGCAGATATAGACAAACTTATCGCTGCAACTTCCAGTTACCTCCACCAGATGGAAACCTACTTTGGAGTGTATCAGGATTATTTTCATCTTCGGGGGCAGGATAACCAAATCCGTTTCCTTCCGGTTGCTGGCATGATTATACGCGTCACCAAAGAGGATGGTGTCTTTGCAACCCTAGCTCGCATAGCCGCGGCAACACTGGCAGGCTGCACACCGGTGGTTTCCCTTGATCCTTCTTTGAAGAGTCCGGCCCGGCAATTTCTGGGAAGCCACAAAGGGCTCCAGTTTTTAGGTGAAAGCGTCATTGTTGAAGAAGACGAACAAACACTTGGTGGGCGAATCGGCCTGAACCACAGAATTCGTTTAGCTGGTCCAGGGAGTGCTTCCCAACCACTTTGTAGAATGGCTGGCGAAAAAGGAGTCACACTTCTGCGAAGTCCGGTGTATATGGAAGGCCGACTGGAGTTGATCCACTATTTGCGGCAACAGGCAATCTGCTGCAACTATCATCGATATGGAAATTTAGGAAAACGCGCTCAGGATATCCCCTGAACCAGGAAGCAGCTGTCTGCAAACACCGCAAGCTGGGGAAAAGCTGGGCAACGAGCGAAGACCATGCACAACCAAACTCAGGCCTACCTCCTCACTTTGCTTGCGGTGCTGTTCTGGAGCACAGCCGCCTCCGCCTTCAAGCTGGCCCTGAAGACGACCCCACCACAAGCCGTTCTCTGTTATACCACCGCGCTTTCAACCCTGGTGCTTTTCCTCATTCTTGCCATCCGGGGAAGACTGCGCTCTATCGGCCAGATGCCTGCCAAAAGTCTCACCCGCTGTGTTCTTCTGGGCATACTCAACCCTTTTTTATACTATCTGGTCCTTTTTAAGGCCTACGACCTGCTCCCCGGGCAAATAGCCATGGCGCTCAACTATGGCTGGCCTCTGGTCCTGACCCTGCTTTCCGTCCCCCTGCTCGGCCAACGCCTGAGCAGCAGGCAAATTTTCGCCATCCTCATCAGTTTTTTCGGGGCGGTGATGATAGCAACCCAGGGGCAGATGATCCACATTGGTCACCTTAGTCCTCAGGGGGTCACGCTGGCAATTGTTTCCACCCTAATATGGGCATTGTACTGGCTCTGCAACGCGCAGGACGGGCAGGATCCCATCCTGAAAATCTTTATCAGTTTTTGCTCGGGATTGTTGTGTATTCTGATCTACTGCACACTGAACAGCGGGATCACCTTACCTGCTCCCCAAGCCTGGATCCCCCTTGGCTATATTGCTCTTTTTGAGATGAGCCTGACCTTTATTCTTTGGCTGACTGCACTCCAGCGCACCTCCTCAACAGCCAAGATCGGCAACCTCATGTACCTTACGCCCTTTCTCTCCCTGCTCTGCCTGCACCTAATCGTGGGAGAAAGAATCCACCAGGCAACTTTTTGGGGGCTTTCCCTGATTATTGGTTCACTGCTCTATCAAGCAACGCCCAAAAAAAAGGCAAAATAAAACCTCCCGAGAAAAACTCAGGAGGTTTTACGTACAACCTATCTGCCTGTTTTTATGTCTTCTATTGTATCCACCCTACTGCAGGGGAATTATACACTGTGTAGGCAAAATCATCCATCAAGGTGATTACAGCCTGTTCCACAGCCGTCTCAAAGAGTTGGTCATACTGGTAATCAGCAAAAAAAGACTGAGGAGAAACCTGAACATTAGTTCGATTTGTCCAGACCACATTCCCGGTATAGGCATCCTGTACCCACATACGCAACTGGACAACAGCCTGTGGAACATCGCCAAAAGAGAGAAGACTCTCCCTATCAGAATCAAGATAACTTAAGGAATCGTAACTTTGAGGCAACGCCTTCCCTACAAGAATGTTTTTGGTCCCACCTACAAAAAATGGTAAAACGCCGGTTTTCCAAAACTTTGCTCCGGAAGCCTCTAAACGATCATTATATTGAATGATTCTCCCTCGAACAATGTAATCCGCTGAAAAATGACGACCAATTTTTACGATCTCTTGGCCGTCAAGACCATGGGTCAAGGCATCATTTCCCTCTTCGCTGCTCACATCAATCTGCTGGGCATAATCAATATACTCCTGCAGGGTATCTTTCATTGCAGGAGACCAGTCTTTACCCATTTCATACTCAAGGGACTTCGTTTTTTGAGGATTATAGGCAGTGACATGAATAATATTTTGCTGAGCAAGAAATTTAAACACGTCTTCTTGAACAGGTAAGCTGAAACCTAATCGAACAAACTGATCAGTAATATTCTCACTCACAAACATATTCCTACGAAAAGCCAATTCGATATTGTTTGCATGGGTGTAGTCGGCAAAGGGCAAGATGACTGCTGTTTTATCCTGTCCTATCTGAGTGCGAGATGCAGGTGATACCTTCAGCGACTGATTAACCGTCGTTCCACATCCACTGAAAGTAACAGCTAATGCGCAAATCAGTAAATGGCGCCAGAATTTCATACTCTTTCTCCTGAATTTGTCCGCGTAATGATTGACGGTTTCTAATAGATCACACTGTGAAGGTCGCGCATTACAAGAGCAACAGTGAACAAAGTTCAACACATTAATTTTGTGGTGAGACAAAACCTATCACATATTTCAAATAATTCTTGGGGTAAGCAGGATAACCAGCTCACGTTTCTGTACAGTTTTCTCCTCATACCCAAAGAGATACTTCAAAACTGGAATATCGCCAACGCCCGGGGCAAAACTTCCCGTCTGCCCTTCTGTACTGTCAATCAAGCCACCAATAATTAACATCTCACCATTCTGGACTTCGACCATGGTTGACATCTCGCGAACTTTAACTTTGGGAAGTCCAAGAGACATGGCTGTATCTCCCGATCCAATTGTAGTCAGGGGGATATCGCCGTCACTATCCAGATTTTCAAGATCCGTGGTAATAGGGGTGAGATGTAAAATAACGCGTTGATCATCAAGTACAGAGGCCATGACTCCCAGAGCAATCCCCTGGACCACATTACCGGTTTCCGCGGTATAGGTAACATCACCTGTGTCTCCGTCTTTTTCCCGAGTCACAGATTTGATGTACGCCACATCCTTGCCCACGCTGATAAGGGCCGGTTGACCATTCAGCACTGTAATTTTGGGATTTGCCAACACATGGGTATCGCCCTGTTGTTTGAGCGCATTGAGAAAGACATCAAAGCCCAAATCGCCCATGGTGATACGACTGACAAAGGTCGAGGCATAGGTTCCGGGATCGTTCGTATGCGGGTACACCTGGCCATTATTGCCAAAAGAAAATGTGGTGCCTAGCGCGGTACTTCCCCCTAGGAGATCATCCCAGTTAAGCCCGATCCGAGAGTTGTCCTGCAGATAGACTTCAATGATTTTCGCTTCGATATTTACCTGCTGATACATGGAATTACGCAGGTTCTCAATGTAATCATCAACGGTTTTCAGCAAGCTGGGTTTGGCTGTTACAGTGATCAAGCCAACATTTTTATCAATGACGAAGTAACCGCCACCTTTTGAATAGTTAGCAGTTGTCGTCTTGACTTCTTTTGTTTTTACTGTTTGAGTTTTCTTATTATCAATGCCAGCATTATTTTGAGTTGCGTCATTAGCAGCTGAGACAGCCGCTGCAACTTCCTGCTGCTCTTCTTTGGCTATTTCTAAAATTTTCTTAAGGTTAAGCTCAATACTTTCCCAAACATTGAAATTATTTTCAGGGCTTGTAATTTTTACAGTCCCCTCAGCACCAGATGCTGCATCTTTATTGGCCAGAAAATTCCCCCCCACATTGGTAGAGTAACCTCCACTCATAGCAGGTATGCCTATCTGGTACACTTTAGTTGCCTTATTTCGAACTATGATATTCTTCCCTTTTACCTCATAGAAGTAATCAACTTGTCGAAGTAAGTTACCAATGGCATCAAAAAATTTGTCATCAGCGGCAATATCAACATCAACGTTGACATTGTTTACAACATCACTTGCCCAACTGACCGTCATGCCTTTCAAATTGGCCAGACGCTTCATGACCTGCCAAAGAGGTTGATTCCCCCCTGTCGACCGAATAGTCGCACCTACCCTAATCTGGTATTCCTCTCCCTCTTCTCCCAAGAGAGAGGAACTTGAAGTATCCAAGGCTGCAATATAGCTCGGCGATTGAAAACGTACCGGTAACTGCGCAGGTCGTACCGGTGGAGCTGCTGCCAGCGATGCTTTGGCCGATGTATCGGTGGAATCTACGCTTTCGTCTCCAACCTTTTGGCCGCTACAAGAAACGAGAGCAGGCACCGCCAGGGCGAGACAGATGACTCCAAAAAACTTATTCATTCTCATATACTGTTTCCTCAACCGGTTCTTTAGAGCATAAAAATATTAATTTGCTTGCTGTGCAACTCGTCCTTGAATGTATTTGGCTAGGTCCGGTGGCAGGCGAAAACCCGAGGTCAAGATCCCCTGATAGAGCTTGTTTGCCTTACGGGTGTTTCCCATCTTATCACTTATCCTTGCTGCTGCGATCATAGAGTCGAGACTTTTCCCGTAGAGCAGGTCATGACGCTCCAGCAAAGAGAGCGCTGGAGTGTATGCGTTGTGCTCTTCTTTAAAAGCTGCATAATTGAGTAAAGATTCGCGCATGGGTTTCTTTGCCTGAACACTGCGTGCAAAGTATTGATCAGCCTTTGAAGTATCAAGCATATTGGCGCAGGCAATACCAGCGTGCAACAAAGCGATTTCATTCTTAGGATCAATTTTGAGTGCCTGTTGGGAAAAATACATAGCTTTAGCATTTTGTTGCAGTTGAACAAGGTAAATCGCTGAAATCTTATTAGCTAACTCCACATTTTTCCGCCATTTTTCAAGAGCTTGCTCATAGATACCAACTGCAGTTTCAAAATCCTTGCGTTTTTCAGCCTTCAAGCCTCGGGCAATGATCTGTTTTGCCTCTACAACCTCTTCTGACTGTCGCTCTTGCTGTTGAATAACAAGCGCCTCTTTTTCGATCACAGCAGAATCCGCTTCAAAACTCAGATTATTCTCTGCCTGTTCCGGCCATTTAAACCCCTTACCTTTCGGGTAAATAACTAAAGTGTTAAACCGTTCTTCTTTTTCCAACCCCTTCAAGTTCAGGATAATATCCAAAGCAAAATCCCATGGGACATCATCAAGCACGAGGGTCAGAGACCCATTGACAGATTCATCGACCACAATATTGATGCCACTGACCTGCCTCAAAAAATTAAAGACATTGTGCAGATCCATCTTTTGAAACTCAACAGAAATTCGTTCTTTGTTATATCCCGAAAAATTAAAGGCATCTTGCATCTGCTGCTCGCGTGCCTGGGGCGAAAGTTTTGCCTCAAGGGGATTGATCGTTGGAAGTTGACTCTCTATATTGCGATGTTGACCGATAATAGTGGATACCTGGTCTTTCCCCTCAGCTTCCTTAACCACAACCTCAATTCCCTTTTCTGTCTTGGTTATAGTGTAGGGAAACAGGGTATTCGAAGATGAAACCAAATTAACCCGCAGACCAGAGCCCCGCTTAACAGTAACTATTTTTTCGACAGAGGTATTAACCATTTTGGAAGCGAGCAGCTTGTCATCGACCTGAACCTGATCGATATCAAGAATAAGCTGTGGGTTCTGCAGTGGATTTTTTGGCGTGATGTCTTTTTGATAACGAAGAACCTGCCCATCAAAATCGAGATGAATTCGGGTTTCACCTTTCCCCGTCTCAACACTCAAACCTGTAAAGGTGGTCTTTGGCAACTCAACAACACCAAAGTCTGCCTGCTGTGCAGCCTGGGGAGAGTCTTTGCTCTCTATCGTGAGAATCGTATCTTTCCCCTCTTGCCGGGAGGCAAAAGAGACCAATTCTGGAACATAAATCTCAAAACGGGTAATGACAGGATTGGTTCCAGCCACCTTAGTCGTGGCTACTCGAAAGGGGGTATCTCCAGGAAGAATGAAGTTCTCTGCCAGAACTGCGTTGGCAACGTCGACAACCACTCGAACCGGTTTAGGCAACTCGTACACAGACGAAACAAATGGGCTATCACCTTGCAGCCGAATTTCGGTTTCATTTCCGGTCACCTTGGACTGTAAGGACAGAATCTTATGCAGGTCTTCTGCGGTTTGCGCTGCATGAGGTGTAATCAAACAGGCGACAAGGAGCAAAAGAGCGCCGAGCACTCCTCGCAATGTCTTTGTAACAGTCTTGGAAAAAGGATGAAGCATAGTTACCTGTCCCCCTCTTTATTCAATCTCATGGCCACAGTTGACGTAATTTCCTTACCCGATCTGGTTCGAGCAGTTTCCTCAACGAGAACCGCATCGGGTGTAATCTCTGTAACAATTCCACGTTTACCAATAAGAGTACCCACCTTGATGACGTACCCTTTTCTTGCCTGATCCTCCACAAAAGCCAACTCTCCCTGGGGGGAGAGCATCACCCCGACAAGATTTAGCTGCCCGGGTTCAAAAAGCTGCATACCTGATAATCCAGTGTTATCATCTATAATTTCATTTGGATCAGGACCAACAGCCACCGCCTGCTTGCTTATAAACGGTTTGAATGGATCCGCACGTCCTTCAATCTCATACGAATAAGTGTCCGAGCGTTCAAGAATGCCAGCTTCTATAAGACGCTCAGTGTCCGTGAGTTCAGCCGCCATGCTTGATCCTGCCAAACAGAGGCTTCCCCAGGCGAGAACAAGGAGATATTTATTCATAAAGTTGTTCCGCATAGCCTGATAAATGATGATTTATTGAAAAACTCTTTAGCTCAAAAAAGATCATCACATGCAAGGAGAGTATAACCTTTGAGACACCGATTTTTCGCTTCTGTTCTTCATTACGAGATCCCCGTCTACAAGAGAATCACTTGCTCTACCGGGGCTTATCTTCTTTTCTTATTTTTCTTATTATTTTTAGGTGGCGCGAGCTGCTGGTTTGTAAATCGATAGGTCAGAAGACGGCAGGAGGAAGTCAGAAGAATCTCATTCCCGTCAAGGGCAACATTTTCCGTCCTAATATTGTTGACTGTAACAATGCGCTCCAGCTTGCTTACCCTATCCAGAAATAATCCAAGATTATGGTAAGGTCCTCGAATTTTGATATCAATTGGAATCTCGGCATAAAAGTCTTTAGGAACCTCCCCTCCAGGAACAAAGGAAAGAAAATCCAGCCCGGAATGCTTCCCAAGATCGGATATGTTCCTTAGAAGATCTGGAATTTCTTGGCTCTTCGGGAGCAAGACCGTTGTCAGCTCAAACGCCTCTTTTGTTTTTTTAAGCTCTTCCTGGTGCACGGGGAGCTCGCGAGCTACCCTTCGTACCCTTTTAAGCTCTAGAGAGGTATCCTGAATTTTCTTTTCCAAGTTTTTACTTTCTTTCATATTGGGGCTATAGATTAGAAAGTAACACAATAATACAGGAAGAATAAAGACTAAGGCGAGAATGATAAGCTTATTCCTTTTGTCAAACGGAATATATTTATCATCAATAAAGGTATCAAATTTTGACTTCTTCACTCCTGCAACCATGATGAAAACCTTTTAAATCACTTTTTGTCAGGGGTAGAAACTGAATTTTTTTCAAAACCAACAGTACATGATATACTAAATGATTTTAAATCTCTATCAGCATATCTATCCATCTTCGTATTTGCAAGATGCACGTTTTTTATGTAGCTAGAAGCCTCCAGATCATCCATATATTGTGCAATAGTCTGATCATCAAGTGCCATCCCGTTAACTGATAGGTTAGATAACGATTGATTAAGTGATTTGAGCCAGATTCGACGAGTTGGGGTCAAGGAAGCAACTTCATCCAATACGTGAACTGTTAAAGATGAGTCTTGTTTGAGCTGCTTGATAACATCAATTCGTTTACTCAACAAATCTTTCTCTTTATCTATCTGTTTAATCTGATTGACAATTTTCTGATATTTTTTCTTTTCATTCTGAAGATTGGTATGTTGATTATTCAACTCTGCAATAATAGTCCCCTGATACCAGGCGACGAGAGCCAGAAGAACCAAAATACCAAGAAAAGAAACCAACGATAAAATTATCTGGCTTTTAGCTCGGGCCCTTCTTTTTATTTCCCGTATGGGAAGTAAATTGATATGTATCATATTCGTGTCAAATAGATGATTGACGGATAGCTAGCCCGGCTGCGATCGCCATTTCAGGGCCAATCAGTTGTATATACGTTGGATCAAATTTGTTTTGATCGTAGATCATCTTTTCAAATGGATTAAAAGCATATACTTTCAAACCTGTTTCCTGATGGATAAAATCCAGAAGACCGCTCACCTTGGAACCACCTCCACTCAGAACAAGAGATTCTAAAGGTTTATCAGGATTATTTGCAAAATAAAGATCAATTGCCTTTTTTATTTCCAGGACCCACTGGGTACATGTCTGGTTGAATATTCGGGTAACCTCATCATTATCAGAAGCTACCTCTGCTCCAATTTTGATTCTTTCAGCAGATTCAATATCGACATCAAGTGTATTAGATAACTGTTCAGTGAGCTGCTCACTCCCAACGACAATATCTCGAGCAAGTACTGATACGCCTTCTGATATAATATTTATGTTCATCTTAGAGGCACCAATATCAACTAGAGCAACATTTTCATGCCCCCCAGATATTGTTTCCCAAATGTTCTCTAAAGCAAAACCATCAACATCAACGAGCACTGTTTTTAATTTTAATTCAGAGAGCATATTAAGGTAGTCATTGACCACCTCCTTCTTAGCAGCAACAAGCATTATCTCTACTCGATCGCTGGACTCATCTCTGGAACGTACCTGCTGATAGTCTAGATATACATCATCGATATCAAATGGAATATATTGCTCTGCCTCCGATTTTATGTACTCATCAAGGGTATCACTATCCATTTTCTCCAGGTTTACTTTTTTCACAATAACTGAGTACCCGGAAATGGAGATACCAATTTTTGAATTTTTAATTTTTAAATTTTTCAGCAGTCCTGATATGGCTTTTCCCACTTCATCAGGTTCCTGGAGCACGCCATCCTCCACGGATCCAGCAGGAATATTGGCACTTCCTAAAGACAAAAGCTTATATCCTGAGCTTGTATGCTGAAGCTGACAGATCTTTACGGCGTGAGAACCGATGTCAACGCCGACAATGAGATTATCTTTTTTAGCCATAGTTCGTCTATTTGGGGGGGTAAAGGGCGGTAATGAAGGGGAACTAGTAAAAATTATACAATTTTTTCCACCTGGCTATTATTAAGCACATAAATTAAACTCTTTGTCAAGTTACGAACTGTTTTCCCCTGATATTTATCATCTTATCGGCTCCCCCCTCGAAAACCTACTCACAACTCTGACATTTCCCCCCTCTTATCTTTCGTATAAGCCTATCCTTACGTCACTTACGTCCAATTTTAAAAAAAAACTAACGTATCAAGATCTTATTGTAAGCAGCATCGTATCTGAAGTATCCCACATGTGTCCCGAGAAGAAAAATGGTATTTTTTGTACTCCTGTTAAATTTTTTGAACCTCACAGATCCAGAGAGTTTCTTGCGGTGGATTTTTTTTGAGTGACGATAATTTTTAACGCCAAACGGCTAAATAGTGGGCTTCAGCGCCTTTCCATTCTTGCCAAAAAACATCAAAACAGGTAGAAACCGGCGATTGTTCATCTTTATCGGCCTCAATTTTCATTTGTTTACCTGTTGTTCTCGTTTAAGAGCCATCAGATCGACGTTGCGAGCTTCGTAGCATGCTCAGCACACCTGACGAGATTACTAATTTTTCGACCTGTTACTGGGTCATTTTCACTGACTGTATCTTATGAGTACACCCATTTCCCAATCCAATAGCGCCTCTGCCACCCTGCTGATCCATTGCCCCGACAACAAAGGTATCGTTGCCACAATCAGCGAATTCATTTTCAAAAATAACGGCAACATCACTTACCTTGATCAGCATGTTGACACACATCTCAAGGTATTTTTCATGCGCATAGAATGGGAACTTTCTGATTTTATCATTCCTGATGACAAGATCGGTGAATACTTTGATCTTCTTATAGCTCAAAAATATGAGATGAAATGGCAACTCCATTTTTCACATGAACTGCCTCGCATGGCAATTTTTGTCTCAAAAATGCCCCACTGCCTCTACGATATCCTCTCTCGCTGGAAATCCAAAGAGATGGAAGTCGATATCCCGCTGATTATCAGCAATCACCGTGACCTGGAACCTGTCGCGCAACAATTCGGTATCGATTTTTATCACTTTGAGATCAACAAGCACAACAAAGAGGAACAGGAACAGGCGCAGCTTGCTCTCCTGGCCGAACACAATATCGAATTTATCGTGCTGGCCAGGTATATGCAGATTCTCACAGCCGATTTTATCGAACACTACCGCAACAATATCATCAACATTCACCACTCTTTCCTTCCCGCCTTTCCCGGTGCCAAGCCCTACCACTCAGCCTTTGAACGTGGGGTAAAGGTCATTGGAGCCACCTCACACTATGTGACTGCAGATCTTGATGCTGGCCCCATTATCGCCCAGGACATCATCCGCGTTAGCCATGCCGATTCTATTGATGACCTGGTCCGAAAAGGGCGGGATCTCGAAAAGGTGATTCTCTCACGATCGATCTGGCATCATTTGCAAAGACAGCTCCTGGTTTTTCAAAATCGCACCATCGTCTTTACCTGAAGATCAGCTATCTTCTTGCATTTCTCCCTCGACAGCCTCTTCTGAGGGATTTTCCAGTTCAAAAAGGTGAAATTCCAAGCTACCCTCGAAAATTAGAAAACTGTCGATATAGCGTCCTGGATCATTTGGTAACTCCGTATTTGTGGTATAAATACCCAGATACCTGTCTCTGGGCGGCATTTCTGGGTCAACAAGCACCCAGAGCATGGGGGATTTATCGTCCTTAACCTTGACTGTGAGAATCTGGCCTCCAAAAGGAATAGGCACCGATTGTAGGCGATTAGGGGTGAGTTCAAACTTCCAGATAGTTTTCATAGCTAACTCCTCTAGGGTGGTTACTCCACTTTGCCTAGTGTGACAATTGAACTTTATTGAATACCTCCGACCTTTTACCGTTGATCGCTTTCCCACGCAAGTGATCCTCTCAAAGCAGCAAACAACAACAGCATATTAACCAGATCATACTTGCAGAATTTGAAGATTCTGGTATCAGTGCTGTTACTTTTTTGATCCTTAAAGAACGGGTTTTCAACACGTTGCTCGTACCGTTTTTATAAACTTGAAACCACGAGCATTCTTTAATACGAATGCGTTGTTCAGCGGCCACTCGCTGTCAGGGATTCAGGATAAACTTTTCCATACAAGGTAACTTTATGATTTTTCCGATTGATCTCACGGCTTACCAGCCTTTGAAGTTCTCCCTCAGCCAGGAGAGCCTGGATAACGACCAGAAGGCCACCCTCCAGAAAAACATTAACCTCGTTCGTGATGCCATCGTTTTTTTCACCGCGCTGGCCAACACCAAAGGGCTTGGTGGACACACCGGTGGTGCCTATGACATCGTGCCCGAGCTTCTCATCGCCGATGGGTTCATGAAGGGGGGCGACTCCTGCTACCCGGTCTACTTTGACGAGGCGGGCCATCGTGTTGCTATCCAGTACATCATGGCTGTGCTGAACGGCTACAAAAAACCCGAAGCTCTGCTCCATTACCGCGAGTTTAAACAGGGACTCTACGGTCATCCTGAACGTCACGAGGAAGAGGGCATCTTCTTTAGCTCCGGTCGCCTGGGTCACATGTGGAGCCATGTCAACGGTGTTACTGAAGCCAATCCCGGAAAAACCGTGTTCATGTTTGGCAGTGACGGTTCCCAACAGGAAGGTGATGATGCCGAGGCGGCCCGTTATGCCGTTGCCCGTAAACTCAATCAGACTCTGCTGCTCGATGATAACGACGTGACCATTGCCGGTCATCCCACCGAGTACATGCAGGGCTATGATCTGGTCAATACCCTCTCTGGTCAGGGGCTGGCCGTGACCACCTGCGATGGCGAAGACATTGATACACTCTATCAGCACATTCGCCAGGCCATTACCACCCAAGGTCCGGCAGCCGTTGTCATCCGCCGTAAAATGGCTGTGGGTGTTGCGGGCATTGAAGGGCTTCCCAAAGGGCATGATGTTATTCCGGTCAATCTGGCGGTTGATTACTTAAATGCCAAAGGGCACACTGCCGCTGTAGCCATGCTCGAGCAAAAACCGGAAAAAGGCCCCAAGGCAGAATACAAGGGAAGCACCCCTGAGCAGGGCAAAAACCGTGACGCCTTTGGTAAAATCATCTGTGATCACCTGGCCAAAATGGACAACCCCAAAGCAAAGGTCATTGTTGTTGACTCTGACCTGGAAGGTTCCTGCGGTCTGCACCATATTCGCAAAAACTGTCCGGATGTCTACGTCCACGGTGGCATCATGGAGCGCAATAACTTTTCCGTCGCCGCCGGTTTTGGATCCACCCCGGATAAACAGGGTATCTTCGGAACCTTTGCCGCCTTCCAGGAAATGGTGATCTCTGAAATCACCATGGCTCGCCTCAACCAGGCCAATGTCCTGGCCCACTTTTCCCACTCCGGTGTGGATGACATGGCAGACAACACCTGTCACTTTGGCATCAACAACTTCTTTGCCGACAACGGCCTGGCCGAGAACGACCAGACCCGCCTCTACTTTCCGGCGGATGCCCTCCAACTTGAAGCACTGCTGGGGAAGGTCTTTTACGATCAAGGACTGCGTTTTGTTTTCTCCACCCGGTCAGCGACCCCCTTCATTCTCAATGAACAGGGAGAAAAATTCTACGGCGAAGGCTACGAGTTCCAGGCAGATAAGGACGAGGTCATTCGTGAAGGTAAGGACGGTTACATCATCTCCTACGGAGAGATGCTTTACCGCTGTCTGCATGTGGTTGAGGAACTCAAAGCAGAAGGGATCAATATCGGCCTGATCAACAAACCGGTCCTCAACGTGATTGATGAGGCGATGCTGGCCAAGGTAGGTGCAAGCCCGATGGCACTGATCGTCGAGACCCAGAACACCAAAACAGGACTGGGCAGCCGCTACGGCAGCTGGTTACTGGAGCGCGGATTCGCGCCTAAATTTGGCGCCATGGGTACCTGGAAAGATGGTATGGGCGGGCTTTCCGAGCAGATCCCCTACCAGGGACTGGGCACTGCCGATATTCAGGAGAAGGTGAAACAACTTCTGGGAAAATAATTTTTCATCAGTCTGGACAATAAAAAAAACCGGAGCCGCTCAAGCAGCTCCGGTTTTTTTTATCACTTACTCGATCCCACTCTCAGCCTTGAGAGGTGAGAGCAAAGGAATTCTCTTACAGATCCTGAGGTTTGACGATCTCGCCTTTCTCAGATTTCAGTTTGAGCAAGGCTGCCTTCTGCTCGGCATAGACGGCAAACAATCGCTCAGAGGCCCCCTCTTCTTTCCGCCAAGCCTCTTCCTGCAGGTCGATACGTGCAATGACATTGTCGACATAGAGGGAGAACTGCATGGTGTAGAGTGATTCCGGGTACTCTTTATTGATCTTCTCGGAAAAGAGCTTTTTCAAATCCTCGTATTTGGGAATCATACCGATGGGGGTCTCGATGGCTTCCACATCACCGTGGGTGTAGAGTTCAAGCCATCCCAGCCAGACATGAACATCGCGCTTCTCCCCCAGCAGTCCATTCCCCTCACTACCACGCGCCTCGTGGGTCAGGAAGTAGTTGAGACCCGACATGATCGGCTTACGGCTCATCTTGGGATTGCCGTAGAAATTGAACTGCGCATCCAGGTAGTCTGCCAGATTGCCGGCCACAAAGGGGGTGTTGGCCCAAGGCTGACGGTTCACGCCAGTCGCACCAATCTCAGCTGCTGTTGCCTTGGAAACAATGGAAGCACCGATTGCGACACCAGCATCCATAGTTTTGGCAACCCAGATGGGGGGCATGGTGTTGCTGTCACGACCGGAATAGGTCACGACCTCAACAACCAAGCCTGCGGGATCCGCATTGGCGGCCTTGTTATGGTTGGCAATGTTATCCGCACGCAGGGTGCAGCGTGAATTGGGATGGGACATGGGCACCTTTTCCATGGACGGGGTCCACTCGCCCTGGAAATTGACGCCTTGCTCCGGAGCGGGCTCACCATCGCCAACCCAGCGAGGTTTATCCTGCGCATCGATCAGGACGTTAGAAAAAATAACCTCCGCCCCAGGCTTACGCAAACACTTCATCAGGTGGGGATCGCCCTCCTGATTCACATCTTCGATGATGCCAAAGATACCAATCTCAGGGTTGACCGCACGCAGGGTTCCGTCTTCTTCGATCCACATCTGAGCCAGATCGTCGCCGACAAAGTCGCTCCCGACCATGGCGGTGGTGGTCTTGCCGCAACCGGAAGGCGCTGCACCTGCAAAGAAGGTTTTACGACCACCAGGGCCAGTCATGCCGGTGATGAACATGTGCTCGGAAAGCTCTACGCCGTTGTATTTGTACATGGCACAGTCTGAGGCAAAACGATGATTGCCCTTCTTCATCAGCAGGGTGTTGCCCGCGTAGGTACAAAAGGTGGAAAAGGTGGTCTGCCAACTGCGATCCATGTAGATACGCGCCTTGGGAATATCTTCGGAGCGATTGGTTCCTTCGGAGTGGACATTGGTGAAAAACTCACCACGGCGAGTAACCTCGGCGTCAAAGTCAGCATAGCAGTTGCGGTACAGCAACTCAGCGGAATGCATGACATAGGTGGAGCTGGAAATCTCGATGGCGGGAATAGCTGCCTTGGCTCCAACCGGACCGCGGCTGTAAAAGCCAACGAACATGGTCATCCCCTGCATGATGCCCCGCATATGCTCTTTCATGTAAGCATGGGATTCATCACGCAACTCCTTTTTCGCCAAAGAAGAAACCTGCTCTCCTTCGTTGGCAATATAGAGGGTCTGATTGACCATACGGCCCTGATCTTCAGGAAGATCAAAATGCACTGTATGTCCTTCGATGGCCAATGATTTTTCTTCTTTTTTCTCCAGGCTCAACTGACGGACAAAAGCTCTGTCTTCCTCGCTGCCGGTGTGAATGTAGACCGCTTTGGGTTCACACATGGCGATGGCGTTTGCAACTTTAAGCAGCGCCTCTTCGTTGGTGATTTTAGCCAGGCGCGCTAAATGTTTCTCATCAAGTTGCTGTGCAAACAGCTGTTTTGCCTCGCCAATGGTCGTAACCCCGCCAACCGCTGATAAAATATCAACGCCCTTCTTATACTCCAACATCCTGCCTCCGTGGAAATACTCTCTCTGCGCTCGAAATTTTTTAAGTTTAACTGCCCCCAGACAGCTATTTACAAGTTTGTAAAGGGAGATATGTAGCTCGATTTGCAAGAATTCGCAAACAGGAATGAACAAATATCCATTTTTTTCTCGATTAGAGCACAATAAAGGAAAAAATCAAGGAAGGACAAGAGGATATTTTACCACCGCAGGTAAAAAATTGAGCGCACCAAGCGACCATAACGAGCTGCGAAAAAATTGAACGGTGGAACAAAGAATTCAGCCCGGAAAACGTCCCAAGCCGCTGAAGCAATGCAGCGGCTTGAAAACGCAAGGGAGAGAGATTTTCGACCTTCTTTACCCGCAAGCTTTAGGCCCGATTTCACGCAGATCAATGATCTCCATTTTATGGTTTCTATGTGGGTTTTCCGGTGACGGGCCTTCCGTCTGAATGATACAGCTCCCTTTCAGGGCAAAACGGTTGGCATAATCACGGGCGATAGTCGTCCAATCTCCAGGATGCGTTGTCTCATAGAGCGGAAACACCCCCGCAGAAAAGAGTAATTCCCGGCAGGTCTGTTTGTTGGAACTCACCGCGATAATCCAGGTCGGCAGTTTGAATCGTGCCAACCGCCGCGCGGTCAATCCACTGTCGGTGGGAGTGAGGATGGCTGCCACGGTGTCATTCTGACCAACAATGGAGTTCACACTGGAGGCGATGTAATCGACCTCACGAATTTCACAAAAAATTGGGTGTTCGGGCTGCTTGGTGTAACTCTTTTTGGTACGGTGCGGTTCTGTTGCCAGGGCAATCTGTACCAGCATGCGGACAGCCTCCAGCGGATAACGTCCCAAGGCTGATTCTTCGGAAAGCATCACCGCGTCTGTTCCATCGAGAATGGCATTGGCAACATCCGTGGCTTCGGCACGGGTAGGCCTTCGGTTGTTAATCATGGATTCCAGCATTTGGGTTGCTGTAATCACCGGCTTGCCAAAGATGTTAGCCCGAGCTGTGATCATCTTTTGCATCACCGCGATCTCTTCAATGGGCAATTCCACGCCCAGATCTCCACGGGCCACCATAACTCCATCGGCAGCTTCCATGACCTCATCGATACGGCTGAGAATAGAAGCGCGTTCTATTTTGGCGATGATAAAGGGGTCAAAGCCCATCTCACGGGCTGCCGCACGGACAGCCTGAATGTCGGCTGCACTGTTGACAAAGGATTGACTGATCGCGTCAACCCCTTGATTCAGGGCAAACTGCATGCACTCCCGATCATGGGCGGTAAAGGCCGATATCCCCAGATCGATCCCCGGGAGATTCAACCCTTTCTTCGAACGCAGACGGCCCCCTACCACCACATGGCAGTGAACCTGCTCGCCTTCAATCCGCTCCACCTTCACCTGAATGAGGCCATCATTGATAAAGATCAAATCTCCAGGCTGTACAGCCTGGGGCAGCTCCTTCAGGGTCACAGACACCAGCTCCCCATTGCCGATGAGTTCCTCGGTGGTCAAGGTAAAAGGATCCCCAATTTTTAGCTCAATGGGCTCTTCGGCAAGGGTACCAATACGAATTTTGGGCCCCGGCAAGTCTGCCATGATAGCCACCGGCCGCCCTACCTGCTCTGCGGCCTGACGAATCCGGCCAATAACCACGCCATGATCGCGAAAATCACCGTGGGAAAAATTAAGCCGGGCAATGGTCATCCCCGCTTCCAACATCTGGGTCAGCATCTCCAGGGAGTCGGTTGCCGGACCTATGGTGCAGACTATCTTGGTTTTACACTGGGGAAGAACAGGGGGAGTATACATACAAACACCATTATGACTTTTTACAGAAAACTGATAAAAAAAACCTATAATCGCTGCATCAATGCACTGATGGATTGATCCATATTTTCCCGTAAACGTGCATCAATAGGGGTGGGATTTCCCTGGGGATCAATCTTGACATAGACCATGCGGGTCGAGCAGACGCTCTCCTCCAGCTCTT
This sequence comes from uncultured Desulfobulbus sp., assembly GCF_963664075.1. NCBI lineage: Bacteria > Pseudomonadati > Thermodesulfobacteriota > Desulfobulbia > Desulfobulbales > Desulfobulbaceae > Desulfobulbus > uncultured Desulfobulbus sp. The sequence goes on along the minus strand of NZ_OY760916.1, from coordinate 4,269,421 downwards.
TTTCAAAATCAAACCGCCTCGCCTCCACATCCAGGGTAATCGAAGATTTTCCCATCTTGTACACCCGGGCATAAATGCGCACATGGTGACTGATCTTAACAGGCCGTTTGAAGAGCACCTCTTCCATCTTGAGCGTCACTATATTGGGATCCCGGCAAAGATACCCTGCGTAGGCAGCTCCCGCCTCATCAAGCCAGGAAAGCATGGTCCCACCAAACAGGTTGCCGTTTATTCCTATTTCACTGGTTCGACATATTTTTGTGGCCACGTAGTGCATGGGGAGAGTCTCCATCTGCTCAAATTATGCCAGTAGAAAAGTCTATCTGCTGGTTATTGGGAATTGATTGTATTTTGATCAAAAAACGTTCAGAAAGAAGTCGGTAAAGCCCTGGGAAGGCCCTGTTGCGCTGCCCCGATCTCTTGAGTATAACCAAATCATCGATCCTGCGAGCCCTACGGTACACGCAGAATTCTCACCTACTTCTTAAAAAAGATTCTCACTTTTAACCAATATGCAACCGGCAAAAAAACAACAGCACATATTTGTTTGCAGTCAATGCGGGTATGAGAGCAGAAAATGGCTTGGCCGCTGCCCGGACTGCGGAAGCTGGGACAGCCTGGGCGAACAGCAGCCCAAATCTCCTGCGCGTCCGGGGCGTAAGGCCGCAACAGCACAGCCACTCACCCAGGCTGTGGCAGAAGAGCAGGCACGACTCCTTACCCAAATAAAGGAGATGGATCGGGTCCTGGGGGGAGGCATTGTCCCCGGCTCTCTGGTCCTGATCGGGGGTGATCCTGGCATTGGTAAATCAACCCTGATTCTCCAGCTTCTGGCCTCCCTTGCTCAGCAATCCTGTCCTACACTCTATGTCACCGGTGAAGAATCAGCGCGCCAGATTCGCATGCGTGCAGACCGCTTACATATCCATGAATCAGCCATTGCGGTCTCCACCGAAAACTGCGTCGAGGCTATTATCGACCTGGCCACGCAGACACGCCCCGCTCTGCTGGCGGTGGATTCTATTCAGACCGTGTACAGCGAAGAGATCAGCTCGGCCCCGGGTTCAGTCACCCAGGTTCGTGAGTCGACTGCCCGCCTGCTGCGTCTGGCCAAGGAGAATCACATCCCCATTCTCCTGGTTGGGCATGTCACCAAGGATGGAGCTATTGCTGGTCCTCGGGTGCTGGAACATATGGTGGATACGGTACTCTACTTTGAAGGTGATCGAGGACAGGTCTTTCGTATTCTGCGGACGGTAAAAAACCGATTTGGCTCGACCAATGAGATCGGTGTGTTTGAGATGAAAGAAAGCGGGCTGGCTGAGGTGGATAATCCATCGGCCCTGTTTCTGGCTGAACGCCCGGTCAATGTGCCGGGGTCAGTGGTTATGCCAAGCGTCGAGGGAACTCGTCCGATTCTGGTTGAAGTGCAGGCCCTGGTCAGCCGATCCAGCCTAGGAACAGCTCGCAGAACAGCCATTGGGGCCGATCCCCAACGGCTGGCCCTGCTGACTGCGGTGCTTGAGAAAAAACTCGGGGTCACCCTTTTTGATCACGATATCTTTTTGAATGTTGCAGGAGGTGTTCGCATTGTGGAACCGGCCCTGGATCTGGGCATCATAGCCGCCCTGCTCTCCAGTTTTTTTGAGCGCCCGCTTGATCCTTCAACCGTGCTCTGTGGTGAGGTAGGGCTAGCGGGAGAAGTTCGGGCGGTTGGCCAGATGGAGCTTCGACTCCGCGAGGCGAGCCGTCTTGGTTTTACCACCTTTCTCATGCCCGAATCCTCGAGCAAACAGCTGCAGCAAAAAGACAACAATGATATTCAGATCGTTCCGGTTCGAACAGTCTCTGAACTCGCGGAGCGACTCTTTGGACCGCAATAAAGCTGTCAACGGCGATAAATGCGCACCTCTTTGCCTGAAGTGCTCTGCATTTGCTCCCAACGTCCCGATCCGATATGCACCTGGGTTTGTATCTCCTGACGAGAACGAAAGGGACGCTCGCGGATAATGGCATCTGCCAGCGTTTCCCCAATACCGTTAAGGGTTAGAAGTTCCGCCCGCGACATCTCATTGATGTAGACAATCTGCTTGGGAATGGGCCGGGTTGCATAATGATCAAGTGCAGTATCAAGAGTATTTGCAACCGTATGGCTGGCTATCGTCCTGCCTGCTGATCCATCTGATCGCAGCTCGTGGGCCCGGCAGTCCAATGCCTGGGGAACGAACTCTTCTCCCTCGATAATATCGGCCTTATCACTTGCATCAGGATTGCCCTGGGCTCGGAGATAGGCGACATCCGTGGTACGAGCGGGACGCCCATAGCGGGCAGTGACTACAAAATTCACCGTTTTGAGATCTTGCTGGCGGGCCTGGTCCGCAGTGGGTCTGGTGTAGGCGCCCTCAGTGCCGTTGACTGCCAGTTTGACAAATTTCTCAAATCTGTTTTTGTGGTCGCTGTTCGCCGCCTGGGTCAGCGGAGTCAGGTTATTCCAGGTGTTACCGGGGCCTCCCAGGTTATCATTAAGCAGGTGCCCTTTTATGTAGTAGACCCCCTGCCCCTGTTTTCTTTTGCTGAGCTTGCGCCAGTGCGCACTGCCCATATCGCCGCCACTGGAAGGTGAGCTGCCGTTATTGTGCAGCGGCGTTAAGCGGAGGACGCTTGCAACGCTGCCAAATCCGTCAACAGGACTGCCATAGACCGGCGGCGTAGACTGACTGATATCCATGGGCATAAAGCGGGAGGTTGTGTCGGCGAGTCGTGCCAGAAGACCATCGATTATTTGTGCATGGTTGGTTGTCGAGGCTGCTCCACCGCTCTGTCCCGGAGCGGGATCGTCCTGGCTGGCGGTGGAAATGGCCGTATCCACCTCACGGGCAATCTGCACCGCCTCATTTTTCTCCCTTACCTTATCGGGGGGCACCTGGAGCCCTCGAATAAATTCAGCATAGGGTGTAGGCGTTGAAGCGATCATAAGCTGTGCACTGCGGCCACTGCCTCGAACATATACGCTGTGCTGCGAGCCACCAGCCTGGAAATTGCGGCGTGCACGCCACCAATCCCGAATTCTGCCCACTCCCCGTCGTACAGCCCCCGCCCCTCGACGCACCAGGTCGAGAACCCCACGCCCCAAGCGAATAGCCCGATCAATCAGCCAGTCAATAGCCCTATTCACCCTGCTGCGCAATCCACCTAAAATTTCCCGTAGACGCCGGGAGAGACGTCCCAAACCGGCCTGATTCGCCAAAAAACCGATGGCAATGGGAAGAGAGCTGGCCAGTGCCCGCTCGACAAACCCCGCAGCCTCACCAGTGGCACCACGGGCAATACCGCCAATGCCATCGAGCACGCGCGAGACAATCTCAAGCATCTGTCGCAGATACTGCATAAACGATTCAATGGCCCGGTAGATGGCAATGAGTGCATTGATCACCGGCATAATTCCGGTGACATCCAGCAATGAAATCAGCCAACGTGAGGCCCAACCGATCACCCGTTCTGTAATAAAACCAGTCACCCCTTGCACCACACTGTCCCAAAGATTGGCAAGGCGCTCTCTGATCTCCTGCCACAGTCCTGCTGGTCCCTCCGTGACCAGTGTGGCCACAAAAGACCAGACCCCGGTGGCAACATGGAGCATGGTGCGCAATCGCTGAACAATCGCCGGAGAGATCCGCCGTCCCAGGCGACGAAATATATTCTCCGCACTTACCCCTAAAACTTGAAGGACAAAGCCCAATATGGAACGTGACGAGAAATCCTCTGGTGGCTGAATACCAGCCTCCCGTACGGTGGCAAAAAGCCAGTTGGTTAGCCCACTGAGAAGATGCGTGCCGATATTGGCAAAGAACTGCGTAAAGCCCCGCCCCAGAGCTCGAAGAAGATTCCCAAGAAATCCCAAGGGATTGGTGAGAATATCTCCGAGAGCACTGGCAGCTTTGGCAAGTATCTGGACCACCAGCTGGGCTGGCATATTCAAGATGGAGAGGACCGCCTGAAAAAATGACCAGGCTGCACCTGCAATATCTCCATCAACAAAGATACGGCGCAGGATTGCCAGGGCGCGCTGCTGCACTCTGGGCCAGAGTTCAGGATCTGAAAAAAATTGCCCAAACACGGGAATGCGGGCAAGGATCTGATTTTGTATAAAATGCTCAATGGGCGTCCGAATGCAGGCAGGTACCCGCTGCCAGATGCTGTTCAAGACCAACAACGGGAGCTGGAGGAGATCCCCGAAAATAGTAATCACCTTACACACCGTCGCCAGCACCAGTTGCACAAAGGGGGTGAGCGCATCAAAAACCTGGACCAACGTGGAAAACAGGCTGGTGACCACGCCTGTTGCCCAGTTATAGAGAAAATTGACCGCCTGCTCCAGGGTACGAAAGGGGCTTGCAAGCCAGGAAAGGATGCTTGCTTGCAGTCGAGCTATCATCCCGGTGATGGCCCCGGCCACCAGTGCAATACGCGATGAGAGCCATTGACCAATATGAACAATAACCCGGCGGATAGTGCCGATGATGTTGAGAACCGATGGGAGTGCTCTCGCCAGGGATTCGCGGGCCTGCGGCACCCCTTCCCCGCCATCCATGGCGCTGGTGGTTGTCTCCAGCTCTGTTCCGAGCTGCTGGGCCTGTTCCCCCAGCTCACTGACAAACGCTGGAGGCAGAAGCTCTGCCACCTGTCCCGCCAGGTTGGCCACCGGCTGCCAGACCGGACGTGTCTGCTCTTTTACCCAGTCCCACGCCTCACCGGCCTTGGTGGTCACCCAGCCCAGCACGCCGCCCTGACTGGAGCCATCCCCGCCGGAAGAGCCAAAAAGCAGACCTGAAAACCAGTTCCACACCCGTGAGGCAGCCTCACGCACCGGAAGAATCCAGCCCCAGAGTCGTTGCCCCAGCTGCTGAATTCCCTGCCAGACCTCTCCGCCAAAGTCGCGCAGCCATTGCACGGCTGGTGCCCCAAACTGGCTCCAGAGATCACTGAAAAATGCACCAATGGGTTGTAAAAATTCGCTGAGCTTATTCCAGGCAACTCCTGCGGTTTCAACCACAAAGGTTTTAAGCTGGCCGATGGCCTCCATGAGCGGTGCGCAATTCCCAGAAGCCAGGGCCCCGACAATGGTGGTCGCCCGATCGACAAGACCTGCGAAAAATTCGATCAGTTGCTGGGGGGCATCAAAGGGGACCAGATCGCGCAGGGTTGCCATAAACCCATCCCAGGCATGGGATATCTGGCGCCCCAGCCAGTGAACAATCCCCTCATCCGCGATTGCACGCACCGTTTGAGCAAACTCGGGAGAAATGGATTCCAGCAACCGCCAGCCATACTCCCGCACCTTATCCATGGCCCAGTTGGCGATATCCCCCAAAGTATCTGTGACTGAATCATAGAGATCGCTCCAAAATCCCCGCCGCACAGGCAATGCGGCATGCTCGCTGAGTTCGCCTCTATTTTGGGCCACATGGGCCAGCTCGTGGGCCAGCAAAAATCGACCAGAGGCTGTCTCCGGCTGAAAACAGGACCTGTTAAAGGCAATATGCTCGCCCACCGTAAAGGCGTGGGCATGGAGAATGTGATTAAGCCTGGCTGCGTTTGCATCGGTGTGGATACGAACTGAGCCAAGATCCATACCCAAACGACGCTCCATGTCCTCGCGAACTGGAGGCGGCAAAGGATGCCCACTGCCTTGCAGAGTGCGCACCTCCCTCTCAAGCGTATCGGAAAGAAGTTGTTCCTCCTCGGCAGGCTGTTGCAGCTCATGCTGGGATTCGTGCGGCCCTAGAATAGAACGGAGCGCTGAACGGTTTTCAGCTACTGGAGATGAGGCAAAAGAGGGGGGAATTGCGAGGGAAGGCCCCTGGGGCTTGAGGAGCTCGGAGGCAACGCGATCTGCCTGCCGCTCAGCTTCATCCTGGGCCCCACCAAGTTTGAGCTTGGGCCGAACAATGGGCACAACCTGCAATCGACTTCTGGCTTGATTGACAGGTGGCTTCTGCCTGAGCGTGGCGATCTGCATGGGACGCCTGGGGAAACCTAGGAACGATATCCAAAATAATGGTAAAGAAGGATTCCGTACCAGCCCCGGGTAAATTCGGTTTTACCGTTATCATTCCAGAAATTGGCCATGATATCTTTTTCATATCCCGGTAAATCAACGCTGCCTAACAGGGGGATGTCGACATACTTGTCTTCCAGTCCCATCATGTGGCCTGCTTCGTGGGCAACAACCAGGGGCTTGGCATCTTTGGCCCAACGGCCGGTACTCCATTTTCCATGCCCCCAACCGGAATAGGAGACATAAGAGCGAAAACCATTCTTTTCGACGTAGACGGCATTGGATTCGTTCACTGCCAACTGCATCAAATCAACATCCGGCAGGGTGGGATAGGCCTTGTAGGTGACATGAATCTTGGCATCAACGTTCATGTCTTTTATTTTCAAGTTCTGGTTCCAATTATTTTCAATATTGGAGGCCCAGGTCGAGGCAAGCGAGGTGCTGGCATTGGGACCGTAGATACCAAGACTAAAATAGAGATCAATCCCCTTCTTTTTAATGGAAATCCGATCTATCTTACGCCGCAGCTTTTTATCACCGCTCCCCTGTTGAAGGACATGGACCAACTCATGCCCGAGCAGATGGCGACTCTCCCAGCTTCCGTGAACATACTCCCCCGATCCAAAATAAATGTCACTGCCCAGGGTGAATGCACGGGCAGAAAGCCCAGTGGCCAGACGGTTGGCCTCTGTATCGGTGTGAAGCCGAACAGCATCAAGCCCAGCACCAAGCCGAGGTTCAAAGAAGCTACGTTCTGTACGGGGCAGAGGTACGCCTTCTGTTTGACTGTTTCGATCCATTGAAACTGCCCCTTGGGGAACGATCGAATCTTGTAATTTGGGCTGCGCTTCTTCCTCCTCCTCATCTGATGCACGCACCTGCAGAGGATGTTCTTCTTCAATCAAGGGCTCTTCCGCTTCCTGACGCTGTAGCTGTTTTTCCGGCATGCCCATGAGTTGATCGGCGACGCGATCTGCCTCACGTTCATACACATCATCCGGCGCACCAACCCGCAGTTTAGTCTGCACAGGCTCCCCCAAAACCTCGCGCAGTGCCAGACGATTGGATTCCATGCAAGCGGGCTTGATCACTGCGATCCGCCGCCCACGCATCAAACGTCGAGAATGGTGCAGAGTTTTCATGGAACCTCCTTATCAAAATATCAGTACGCCACCTTCATTGTCTCTAACTTGCCGATGAATGCTCACGGGTTGAGGAAATCTTCACAAAGTATACGGAGCAATCAGTTATTTCCACTTGCCAGGTTTACCCCAAGATTCCCACTTGAGATCACCCGATCTTTGCGAATGGTGCTGGTTACCCAAAGAGCGTCTGCATCGAATTCGACCAGGTTGCCGTTAAACACCCCCCGGTGCCCGATCACCGACCCCAGCGGCTCCGCTTCATTTTCCCGATTCCAGGTGTTGCCTTCACCGAGAAAATGTGCTGCCACAAGCGAATTGAGCCCCTGTTCCAGGGTATTGCCTTTGAAAAAAATTCGACCATAGCCACTCACCTGTTGTGTCAGCCGATTTTGCCCGTTGAGACTTCCGCTGGGAAGGTTGGCTTTTATCCCCGCAAGACTGTTGTCCTCTATGTACAAATCTTCTCCACTACTCTCGACGACATCACCATCCACCGTGGAACCGACAACCGCCACTCGAGGAGGATGATAGCCGCTCACCCCATTGGCGAGGAGGAGCCAGCCACTGAACTCATTTTTGTTCAACAGTCCTCCCACCTTGGCGCTTTCCAGACGCAACGCATAGGCCGGTTGGTACTGAATCCAGACGGCAACCAATTCCTTCACCGCTGTGACCACCTCGAGCGTTGAGGGTTTTTCGTTTCCCAGGGTTGCTATCAGGCTGGCAGCCCCCACTCGCTTTACCCCTGCAAGAGCCAGTCGTTGGGGTGCTGATACGGTAACAAGATTATTTTTCCAAACTGTCCGTTCTGCCTGCGGCAGCTTGATAATTTCCTTGGCCACAGCGTGCACCGCCTTGTCATAGGCCACAGTGTTCTCCAACAACGCTGCATTGCTCAGCAGGCCCAGCCCCTTTTTGATCGCAATGTTGCCGGCCCCTAAGGTATCAAGCCAGGTTGCACCGGAATCGGTACTCTTTCGAGCGGTGGCCGCAAATGTGTTGTGCTCCCAGTGCAGGCGGCAGGTGGAACTCCCCTGCCCCCCCAGGGTGACCATGGCAGGACCATTTTCTGTAGTGCTCGTGCGTCCAAAGGAGCAGCCCCTGGTGGTCGAGAGGCCTGTGCTGAGAACCAGCTGCCCGTTGCCACTGGTAAAGTTGAGGGTAAGATTTTCCAGGACAACCTCATCCGCCACCAGCGTAAGGTGACTGCCCCCAAAACTCACATGGACCGCCTCTTGTGCCTGTCCGCTGATACGGAGGCTCCGTTTGCCACTAATCGTCAGCGATACCGGCAGTTCATAAGTGCCAGCAGGCAGGCAAAGCCAGAGATCCTGGGCATCGTCCTGTTTGCTGAACTCTTCCAACAACAAAACAAAATGAGAAGAGGACCGGACCACCACAGCACACCCATCAGATGATTTAGAGCATAACACTTTGAGCGCATCCTGCACCGTGACCACCTCGTCAATTTTGAGGTCTGTGCAGAGATCAGAATCCAATTTGTTCACCGGCAGGGAATCCGCTTTCAGTCTGCAGAGCAGTGTATCAAGGGCATGCCCCACATTTAACTTGCCATCGTCATCGGGATCCAAAGCTGCAGTCAATCTTTGGCGGACGGTCACCTCTCCTCCCGTACAGACCGGCATGGGGTAGGCAATATCGCTCGCATCAATGGAGCAGAGTGTATCCAAAGCCTGCTGCAGGTTCTCCGCACTTCCATACAGCCCAGAACAGGTGTTACTGAAACCGATATCTTCTGCCTGAATGTTGGTCAGGGGCGGAAAGGACATACGCCGCATGAAAGCATCCCCTTGGTCGATCAGACGTTTATTGATGCCAATCTCACCCAGATACAGGTAATGATGGCGTATGCCACAGGGAGTGGCCCCAGTGGCAGGTTCAGTCAAGCCGTCCATGGCTGGCAGGACATATTGCCCGGACACCTGGACAGACTCACGGACAGTGGCCAGCCAGTAATCGCCGGGAACAAATTGCCGCTCTTTAGTCTGCAGGTGCAGCTCCATGCGTTCAAGATTTATACTGAGTATGCCGTCGCTCACACTCACCCTGCCATGACTTGCGGAGGCGGCTGCTCCCTGGGCCAAAGGAACACCGCGATCCATACCATTGAGGATGTGGGTAGGATTGGACAATGTCTTGAGATCAATAGTAAGATAGCCATCCCACTGGCGCACATAGGTTTTGGGTTCACTGGCCCCAGTGGGCACAGTAAAGGTCTCGCGCAACAGCCCACGCATATTTTTGGCATTCGGGGCAAAGTGGTTGCCTAAAAGTTGCTCAGTCTCATCGCTATAAAACTCCCAGACCCATGGTCCCTGATTAAACCCGGGGGGCATGCCATCAAGCCGACAGGCTTCGGAGCCATTATCACGCGACCACTTGAGTGTCAGAATATTTGTAGAGGCATCATAGTGATGTACCTCAACCCGAAAGAGGTAATTGCCGATACGCTCATCCACATTGGCCTGACTGGCGCAGGGATCACAACTATCAGCTGAGCCTGTGATGAGGGCAAGACGCAATTTGAGCTCCCCGCTTCCCTGGGCGGGATTGAGCTTGGCATCCCTGGGATCAAGGGCATTACTGCCGCTGCTGGGGCTCCACTTCACCTGGAGCATGGTCTGAGTTCGAGTGGCAGTGTCCGCCCCGTGCAGTCCGGGATCCATCAGGGATTCGTCTTCCAGCGCCGTCATACTCCGTTCCCAGATGTCTGCATAGAGATGCAAACTCTGCCCACTGAAGTCTGCCTGGAGGGGATAATCGGGCTGTTTATCGATGCTCAGTTTTGCATCTGCCCGCAACTCGGCCGGTACGCCCTCGGCATAGAGTCGCCCGGGTTGAATGTACACATTGGTCGATCCTTCCGGATCTGCGATGATGCGTAAACCATAACTGCCTCGGGGAGCCCCTCCAGCAACCAGATCAGCCAGGGCACTATGCAAACGTGTTTTCTCGATATCAGTGAGTTCGTTCCAGTCGGCATCGGTGATCATTCTGCCCTGCTGCAAATAGACACCAGAGTAGTTTTTATCTGCTTGAAACGAATTGTTCGATATTTGAGTTTTCATGCAATCGACCTTGTCAGGTTAGATTTATCCTTTGAATCACCAATAGATATTTTCAACGAGTTGCCTTTGCCGGTACACAACCAAGACTTGCATCCATCACCAAAACCGGCTCCATGCCCACGGGTAAAAATTCACGCAGCTTTTCAACGACAGCCATACGGCGCAGGACATAGCGATGGCCATGATAGGCTCCCATTTCACCGCCATCCTCGGCACCTGTGGCAATACTGGTTGTGCAGCGACTTGCAAGTACACCGCAGCCGGGTTCACCAAAAACCTCATTGCAAAAAATTGGTACCTCGGTGGTGCAGGTAGTGGTGGAACAACGCAGCTGAGAGTGCTTGCCCTGTCGCAACCAGTCGGAATAGCGACCAGCAGCCAGATCAACCGGCCTCAGCCCCTTGGCATCCTTAGGAAAAAATGGAATCCTGCTGTAACGGAGGCAACCGCTCCCAGGAACATCCTGATCCACTCGATCTTTGTGGAGTGTAGGAAGGATAATACAGTCGCTTGCCTCTAAGGCTTCCGCAAGCAGGGTTTCCTGGACGGTGACATACTCCAAACGTACCAGGCCGCGGGCAGCCTCAAGCCGTTTAAACAATGAATTACGGGCAATGATCACCGGTTCCTGGCGCTCGGCTACAGTGGAGCGGAGATGGCGCAGGGCACAGCCCGCAAGTTGTATGACTCCTTTGCGAATATCTACCCGATTATCGCACCAGAGGTTAGCGAGCCGGTAGATTGCTTCGGTCTCAAAGTTGACGATCCCTCGGATACGTACCGGAACGTCGCGGAGCCCCTGGAGCGTAAGCAAGGGTACTTCACTTCCACCCCATTGAATTGGTTCTACCGTGATGCCAAGAACATTTTTATATACCGCTGCCTTGTGATGTTCTAAAGCCTCCTGTACCAGGGGGTGAATCTGCGACCACTGTACGCTTACATGGTCCTTGGAGAAAAAGCCTTCAGGGGGCGGCAGATGGAGCAGTAATCGTCTGGGGTGATACCGCCCCCGTCGATCATCAGGCGTTCGCAGGTCGACGGTTCGACGAGAGGAATCCTGATAACTATCCACCACACAGGGGACACCGTGTCGATTGGCCTGGCGCCAGTACAGCGGAGCTTGAACGCCGGGAAACTGCGTGCTGCGGGCACCGTCGTTATTGATCGGGCATTGAACCGCTCGCGAGCAGTAGCGAAAATCAACCGTTGCGGCCACCAGTCCTGGATGTCGGGCATGCTGTGGAGGTGTCTTCTTACCCGAAATCGGCTCCTCACCATAGGCCTGTTCCGGCAGCAACGGGCGATCGACCCGCGGGGTCATGGCCACCCGTTTCCAGCCTTCCTGCACCTCCACCTCGAACTGCCCCACCGCCTCGGCAATCCCCTCCACACTGACCCGGGTCCCCTTACGCTGCCGCCAGTACACGGCCTTTGCCACCTCTTCCCGCCGCCCATCCCCATCGGGCGAGACCAGCTGCACATCCAGCAGGCGAGCAAAATAGGGAATAAGCCAGTCCTGGCAATGGTTACCGCCGGGATCTTTGTCTGGAAACCCATCGTAGAGATGCTGATGGATGGTTGCGTGCATGGCATCGAGCAACTCACCATAGACCGCAAGCAGATCAACGAGATCCCCTTGATCTCTCCCCCGCCAATGTGTGGGGAGCCATTCCAGCAGCCGTGTGGCATAATCCGGGGAACGATACCCTGTACTCATATCCCCCCCTCCTCAGCAGACTCAACCCGTACCTTGAGGGTCAAAGCATTAAGCACCAGACATTGCCGGGGCGAGGGAAGAATCGACATAAGCGTTCCATTGGCACAAACCGACTCAGGACGATCGTTCTCAGAAATACCGCTCTGCGGCCAGGAAAACCGAAGATCACACGAACTGTTTTCCACCCCATTGACTCCATCGACAATGCTGTAAATTTCCCCTCGATACAGGGGCTGCCCCAGCTCTCGTCGGGACAATGCCAGCGTACTCTTGAGGCTTGTTTCCACCAGTTCTTTCATACTTTGCGGGTCCATGCCAGTACGAATGCGAACCGTAACAGCAAGCTCAAATGCCACTCCCTGGTAATCAGTGACAACCACCTGCATCCCCGGTTGGCAACGGGCGACCAGCCAACTTTGTACCGCCTGTTTAAGCCCCGTTGAAAGAAAACCGCCACCGGCGGCCATCACCACCACTTCTATCCGTTCCCGTCTTCCCAGACCCGGCCGCAGGCGAAAGGCGGCTGCCTGCCAGACACTGGGGTGGCTGCGTGCCAACTGGGCGGCATCTTTGATGGAGACCGCCCGATGTAAGGCGAGCAAGCTGGCAGGGGCATTCTGGCGCAAATCTGCATTGCCTTCGCGATCATTGCCGCCGCTTGAGGCCAGAGGCTGACGCAAGGCCTGGATCAACGGATGTTGCTGCACCGGTTTGACCAGGGATCCGGCAACGAGGTTTCCCCCTAGCCCTCCCCCCTGTCGCAGCTGAACCCGCACGTTATTGGTTCCCGAGGGAAGACGCCTACCATGACGACCATCTCCAAACTCGATGACTCCGTACCCGTCTTCATTGATCCGAACCTGATAATGGGCCGCTGTCGCTGTTGAATCCTTGAGATTATCCACCTGCGTCCAGGTTTCATTGCCCACTTTGATGGTGAGCGCCGCCCTGACTCCACTGTCCATGGTTGTATCGGCAACAAAGCTGAGTTCTTCTATCTCGAGGGTGAAGCACTGATTATTTTTTGAACCATCGCCACTGCCCAGAACCCGCCAGGGCCGAGACTCGCCATGACCCGCTAACACCACGTTGGCTAAAATCTCCAGATTTCCAACTGTGGTTCCCTCCGGTGGGGGATCAGTCAGTCGCAGCCAAGAACCATTTGCAGCTATCTCGTCTATCCGAGTCTGGAGTACCTCTGTCGTGTTGCAAACCAGCAGCAGGCGGCCCTCCTTAACCCCGACGAGCGGTTTCTGCAGATAAATCCGCGATGAACTCAGCGGAGTTGTATTCTCCTGCCAGCCACGTGGTCGAACCTGCTCTGAGAAATGACTGTGGACCCGGGTGCGACTCAAAAAAAAGGGGCCACCGCCCCGATCCTGCCATTTGGGATCCCCACTCAGGATGGTTTCTTCATGTTCCCGGTTATGGGCCACGGTGGCAAGCCGGCTCCAGGCTAACTGCCCTGCCCGGACCACCACCGCCAGATCTCCGGCTGTGGTTTTCTTACAGGGTTCTGTCACCAGCTCTTTGGTGAGCCCCCCTTCTTCGCTCTTATTGAGAAAACTATCCACGGACCAGGGACCAGCACCATCCGGGGGAGCCAACAGGGTTTGCGGATTTTTCAGGCGAAGATCCACAGCTCCGGGAATACCATCGGTATCCGGATGATAACTCAAGCTCAGGGTGGTGTAGCCCGGACGATCCCCCTTTTCCACGGAAAATGTCTCTGTTTCCACGGGGACATACTTGGCATGGATACAGTTATAGACCGGGAAATACTCGCGTTTGGAAGTGCCCTTACCCCAATCAGTGCGGTCCGCTAACCACTGCCCTGCAAGCCGTGACCAGTCACCGGCGGCATAGACGATATCAATCACTGTCCCCTTGGCCTGTCCGCCACTGTCCGCATCAAGGATTTCACGACCTCGCGGAGGGTTGGCCAGCTCACAGAGGGGCACCTTCACCGGCCGGGCCACAGTGGCACCTCGCAAGGTCAACTGGCCAATGGGATGATACAAAACCAGACGATCGTCATGTACCGCTTTAATTCGACGATACAGGGGCTTATTGTCCTCTGAACGGATAACCACAATATCACCGGGGGCCAGCCCTTTGCTGGCAGTCGCCAGCTGCAGACTGTGCCCCACAGCCTTCACTCCTCCCGTTTGCGGACCAAGCGGTTTCAGTGCTTCCTGGGGACAGCAATGAACCAGAGTTGTTCCGCAGGTAAACCCCGCCGGTATGGCCGGGGTCAGGGTCAGCCTGCTGCTTGTTGCTTCCAACACCAGCCCCTGCACCAAGTGCGCTGACAGTTTCCCGCTCCGCTCATTTTCCAGGATCAGTGGGTCCCCCACTCGGACCTTTTCAAGCCTTTCCACAACAACCAGCTCTGTCCCATAGAGTGGGACCGGGCTCACCTGGTATCCCCGGGCGCGTAATCCGTTCCAGGCGGCATCGACTGCACAATCCTCAAGTGTTTCAAAGATAACGGGTTTGCCCTCTCTGGGGGTATGTTTCACCTGGAAACCTTTGGCCACGTCCCCGCTCTTCCCCTCCTTCACCATAAGGGCCAGAGGGACCGAGGCAGAGGCTGGTGGCAGGGGCGCATAATTGAGCAGGGCCACCAGGCGACGAAGATTTTCCCACTGGCTGGCTGTCTCCAGGGTTCCCTCATTGGCAAAGGCATCAACGTGTGCCCCCAGCACGTGACAGGAACGGGCAAACTGTCGGGTCAGTTGCCAGAGCATATCGCTTGGGTCTGCGGTGTAGAGGTTTTCCAGTCGTTCTTTTTTGGCCACTTCACTTTCGAGCTCAACTGGTGGAGCCCCTCCGGCGACAGGCTGCCAACCGGGAAAACGATTGGCCAGTCCCGCACGAAGCCGTTCCAGGTAGACTGCTGCATTGCCGTCTACATACTCAAAGCGGGCAAGACCGGCACGGTTCCAGCGGGTCAGATCACTCATCCTTTGCGTCCTCCATGCAGGCTCAACGTGCAATATCCTCGCTCCGGCCGGGCCTGATCGTTATCGCAGATAGCCACCTCCAAGCCTTCAAGGACGATCTGTCCACTGGCTGCCTGGTCTCGAAACCGATCCCCAAGTCGCTTGAATCGGTTGAGACAGACGTTATCCACTCCAGCCAGGGACATGAGCAACTCATAGAGATCACTTGCATAGAGATCTTCTCCAAAGCGAAGCCTTCCGGGAGCAAAAAAGCCTCCTGGTCCCGTTCCCAGAGCTCGTTCAACGGCGTGGCGAATCTCCGATTGGAAATACTCGCTGTTCACCTGAAGGGAGAGACCGATAACGATCCCCACCTCAACCGCCTCTTCAAGCACCACCTCCTGACCAACCATGCGATAGGCTTCAAGATAGGGGTAGAGGATAGAACGGACATTGGGCGCATCAGCACGCTCCGGCAGATGAACACCGCGCTCGGCGTGAAAATGTTGCGTCTGCGACCAGATATCATCACTGAAATCATTGCAGGGCGTATCCAGATCAAGCCTGCGCCAGTTAATCACCGCCACATGGACGGTTGACCAGGAACCGTCCCACCGCTCCCAGGCATGGGCCCGCAGCACCAGGGGATGACGCTCAAGCTGCAGCTGAAAATCCTCCAAAGTCACCATACGGTGTTGCTCATGAATAGAACGTGGCCCATCTAACCGGGCCAGCTCCATCTGTTCGGGATGATCTAGCCACCAGTCATCAAAAAGAAGCCGATCTGAGGCATCAAGCGGTGCGGCGGCCTGATCTGCATCGAGTTGAGCAAACGGCCCATCCAGGGTCCGTTTTGTCAGACCAGCTACATCATAACCAACCATAAGCAGCAGGCGCCGTAATGACTCCGGTCGTCTGGCAGTTTCCAGAAATCGTTCGGCCTGGGCACGGTCCAAGCCATCAGATACTTGATCAAGCGCGTAGGCCAACACCTCTACCAGGGCGACCTCTACATCGGCTGGGGTCCAACGTCGCCGCTCCGGAAATCGGGCCGCAAGTTCCTGGAGCATAAACAGACGAAATCCATCATAATCGCGCTGATCCCAATCAAAATCATCCCCCACTTCAGGAAGCATATCAGGCAGGTCAATAACCCGACGCCCACAATCCGGGCATCCTCCATCATAGAGTAAGTCTGCAACAGGATCCTGTGCCATCAGCTGCCTCCCACGGTAAAGGTCTGGGTCTCCTGCACACCAACAGCGGCCAGGGTATAGCCAATGGTAATGGTCAGGGTTGCCTCCTCGCCTGAGATCTCAATCTCGATACTTTTGGGGTCAACCTCCCCTTGAAGGGCATCGGCAAGGCTGGAGAGCAAACGGCGTTTGGTGATCTGCCACAGCGGGGTGCTGTTGGGTTCAAAGACCAGCGCCTTGACCCCGGCCCCAAAGTCCGGACGAAAGACACGCTCACCGGGCAGGGTAAAAAGGACCTGCTCGATCTGGCCCCGAATATGTTCGGAACGACTGGCCAGAAGAGGGCCATCTGCGCTCATTTGCAAGGGAAAACTCAGGTAGGGAGGGTCAATCAGTCGACGCGCCATGGCAGCTCCTTATGCGCTGGTAACCTTGAGGGAGAGGGTCGACATTTCGCCCTGGGGAACGGGAGGACCACTGGGGCCCACGCCTGTAGGGTGCACATGTGTGGCCAGAAGGGTTAACAGGCTTTGCCCTTTGATGATCGGCTCTCCACCACTCCCCCCCAGGGCGACCACGGTTCCATTGAGCGTAATCGTTCCACCAGACTCAATCGTGATACCGGAAGTCTCCATGGTGAAGCGATTACCGTTCATATCCTCCAGTTGTATGCCCCGGTTATTCATAGTGAGTGTGTTGCCGTGCTGGTCTTCCAGGCTCAAACTCTGCTCCGCAGCACTGAGCACCAACTTCTCCTCACCATTGGTGTGCAGCTCCACATTGCCCTCTGCGTCCATCTCCAGCATGGCTCCCCCAGAGTGCTCCAGGCGCACGATTTCCTCACCACCACAATCCTCCAGGAGAAACACATGACCGCCGGGGGTTCGCCAGAGTTTGGTGGTGGTTTGATCCGCTTTCACCTCTTCGGGAATATCTGCCTCCTGCTGCCAGAAGGTGCCTGTCCAAATAGGATAGTTAAGGTTGCCCCCTTCAAACTCCACCCAGACCTGGGCTCCAATATCGGGCACCGTAAAAAACCCCTGATTTTCCAGACCGCCACAGGGCAGGCAGGGCAAGGCCCAGTCGGTCTCTGCCTCGCCTAAAAGGCTGGGCACCCGGACCCGCACCCGGGCCAGCCGCTG
Source organism: uncultured Desulfobulbus sp. (assembly GCF_963664075.1). NCBI lineage: Bacteria > Pseudomonadati > Thermodesulfobacteriota > Desulfobulbia > Desulfobulbales > Desulfobulbaceae > Desulfobulbus > uncultured Desulfobulbus sp. The sequence continues at coordinate 4,252,126 of NZ_OY760916.1, read as the reverse complement.
GGGATCGTTGTTGTCGACCACAAAACCACGGTACTTGCCGTAGGCTCTGCGTTCGCGCAGCATCTGTGAAAGGTGTTGTTCTATGACATCATCGGGCATCAGATGACTCCTACAAGGGATCGTAACAGCCCTGTGACCGCATCCAGGGTATCGCCATAGCCATTGCGCAACAGACGAAACTGCTGCCTGTAACCAGCGGTGGTAAAGCTGTGGCTGACACTGTCAACATAGTAGATTCCGGACATGCGCTCACCCAGGCCATCCACCGGAACCGGTAAACCGGGTTGCAGCACATGCCCGTAGAGAGCGCCGTCAAGTTCGCCTTCCCCCTGCAGGCGATGAATATCAAGATCATTGGCCTTCATCTGGGCCAGGGCCCGCATCCGTTCGCCATCAGCGCTGGCCTCGGCCGACATACGCCAGACAAAATCCTCCAGCCCGGCATGGATGGAGTCCGCCCGGCTTGTTCCCAGTAAAAAGAGGTTTGAGCGGACAGGCTCAGAGGACTCAACACTATCCCCTTCATCGCTGGGCAGATCGTAGCTGACCGCATCAGGTTGATGTCCATCCGCCCGTACTGAAAGCGAGAGACAGTTGGTGGCTTCCCCTGCATAAACCATAATTGTGGCCTGCGGATCGGCCTCGAGACGCATGGGGCCGAAGTAGATCCGTCCTTGGCGAAAGATCAGTTCATAACCGTTGAATTCGGCCCGGGATTTAAGAAATTTGATGTCGGTATCGTCTTGAGCAACTCCCACCAGGCGACTTTGTCCAGGCTCATTGTCCTCATGGGGCAGCATGCCGTAGGTCCCCAGTATTTCAGAAAGCAGCAGCGTATCGCTGGTGGGCAGCTCGGAGGTCCCCCAGGTTCTTCGCCTGTGGGTACGGTCAAGACGTAACGAGTCATCCTGGCACTCCACCACCACCTGGGCAGAGCCCGCATCCTCAGGAGTTTCCAGACGGACCTCACGAATGTAGCCACGCATGATCTCCTCTTCCCGGTGACCAAAAGCACTTGTGATCACAATTCGCTTCCAGGGCTCAAGAATCCCGACATCCTGGATTGTCCAGCTCCCCAGCTCGTTGCGTCGGGTCTCAAAACTCAAGGTGGCAATCGCTGCCTCGGTACGGCTGCACTCCACCCGGACCTCAAGCAAAAAAGGATAGAGCTCGTTGATTTCGGCCCCATCAACGGTGATGAGACACTCGGCAGGATCGCGATCCGGTTGGGCAAAGAGATCAAGCGGCATGGATTACTCCTTGGCCTTGGGAATGAGAATAACCTCCCCCACCCGCTGAGCCAGCGACAGTTCCACCCCATTGGCCAGGTCTGGGTTGGCATCCAGAATGCGGTACCAGAGTCGGGCATCGTTGTAGTAACGATGTGCCAAAAGATCGAGACGATCACCAGCTTCAACCATGTGTTCGATTACACCGGTGGCTCTGCCGATTACCCGTTCGCGGATTCCCTTGCACCGTACCACTCCCTGGGCATCTGCCTCAAATCGACGCCCGTCTTTATAGCGTGAATTGGACAACAGCATCAGAAAATCCCTCCCAAAATTCCTCCAACCACGGTCTGGGTGGTATTGAGTTTTGAGCCTATATCCTGGCGCCGTTTTTCCAGCGCGTAGAAGGGATTATTGCCTTCAATAACCTGGAGGGTCAACTTCACTGTGGCACGATAGGGAGTCAGATTCGGCAAATGGGCGGATTCAGCCACCTCGATACTTTTCAAAAAAACCGGGAGCACATGGACCCCCCAAACAAGAAGCAGGACTGAGGCTGATTGGTTCCGCTGGAAGGCGCGATCGCCACCAAACCCCAGCCCTGCCAACCTCTGGAAGCCATCTGGGCCCTGTACCTTGGGCTCCACCATGGAGCGCAGGGTGTCCAGCTCCGGCTGAATGCCGATGGTTTGGGCAACGAGATCCGATGCATTCATCCGATCGGTGGCATCTACAAGAATTTCCAGGTCAAAGGACTCTGGTTCAACTGATACCCCCTGAGCGACGCGGGAGGTTTCCGAAGGCAGGGTAAAATCATAGCCACCGCGGGTAGCAGGGGTCGAGCCCAAATTCAGAGTGACACTACGGGTGCGGGTCAGGCTCTGGGGATTAAAACGAAAGGAGAGCATCAGGGGGGGACGTGCAGCCGCGTACTCCACCAGAAATCCTTTTAAGTGTGCAATCATAGGTTTCGTACTCCTCTTTAAGGGCTACCACCCTGGAGGGATGCATAAATCGATTCCGCTATTCTTCGCGCCACCCGCCCGTCGGAATGCTGCAACTCCACCCGAACAGGTCCCACCCGCAGATGATCAATCCTTCCGGGCGGTAGGTTGGTGTAAGTTGCGAGGTTCTCTGCCACCAGACGTCCAATGCGCTGGGCACGCTTTTCAAATCCTGGTGGCAAGTGCAGCTGCAGCTGGCCGATTTCAGTCTTCACAGAACAACTCCTGGGGCAGGTATTTGGCAAGTGGTCCAAGGTCCTGGGGCTGAATCTCCCGTCCCTCCTTGCCCAACTCACGCCAAATCGCATGGGCGATATGATCAAGACCAATGGATTGAACTGCACCGGCTGCAAGGTAAGCGGCATACAGCGCCGCGTTGCGGATTGAACCACCGGTCAGGGCCACTGCTGCACCGATAAAACCCGGATCAATCTCCGGATTAAGCGGTGCTTTGGGGGGTAACAAACGGTTCCAGAGGGCAGCACGGGCCTTGGCATCAGGCCGGGGAAAATCAACCACCAGCTGAAAACGCCGGGTAAAGGCACCATCGAACTGTTTACGCAGGTTAGTCGTAAGAATGCAGGGGCCATTATGGGATTCTATACGGCTCAAGAGATGACTGACCTCCATGTTGGCATAGCGGTCTCTTGCCTCCTTCACCTCTCCACGTTTGGCGAAGAGGGCATCGGCCTCATCAAACTGGAGAACCATGGGTTGATCATGGGCTGCATCAAAGAGTTTGTTGAGATTTTCCTCGGTCTCCCCCACGTACTTGCTGACCAGTCGCCCCAGATCAACTCGAAACAGTTGCCAGCCAAGCGATCCGGCCAATACCGTAGCGGCAAAGGTCTTACCCGTTCCAGAAGGGCCGGTGAACAGGGCCACAGGCCCACCAACAGGTTGCCCCAGCCAGGAGTGAACCACGCGGTCGCGTTGCTCGATCCAAAGCAGAAATTCTTTGAGCATAGCCAGCTTACTAGCCGGCAGTACCAGATCATCCCAACTGGCCAGCTGGCGTACGGGAATGGCACCCGGAGGTGGAGGAATTTCTCTCTTCTCGCCGGTGATGCGCCTGAGGGTACCGGGGTCAGGAACAATCGGTGCGTACGGTCCCTCCTGTTCACAACAAATCAAACGGCGCCGCCGCAAGGTTCCCTGCGGCCCGAGAAAACATCTGAGCTCCTTCGCCTGCACTCTATCCAGGGCAAACAGTTCCTGAATCAGACTGCGGGTTGCCCAGGGTTGGCTTACGCCTACCTGCACACTTTGAAAGCTCCAGCCAATTCTGGGCTCAATCTCCGGTGCCAGCACAGCAGCCAGAATATCAAACTCCAGTGGATCGAGATCAAGATCAAGAAGATCCCGCCAAACTCCATCCGGATCACGGAGTGCATGCACTTGAGCCTGGAGATCCCGGATCTGCTCCAAGACGTCATCGCCCAGCTTTTCTCCCCGACGTCCTTTGGAGAGACACCAGCACAACAGTTCCAGCCGACGCCATTCAGGATCAAGCTGATCAACGCTGCTATTCTGGGCCACATTCATGGGATCAACCAGTATAAAGGGTGATGAGCAGTGGGTTGGAGCGCAACTGCATAGAGGTCCCATCCGTTGGACGAATCAGACTGCGCTCGGCATACAACAGCATTTGACCAGCACGATCAACAAAGGGGAGTGTTGCCGGAACAACTGTTGCCATCCCCACACTGTCCGGGTCTATGGCCCGGTTGGGTACCAGAACCGGAGTGGTGGGGTCCACTTTTTGCCATCCTCTCCCTGCCTCCCAGGTCTCCCAGCAGAGAGTTACCGACCTACCAACCTCACCCGCCAGCCAGACCTGGGGAATAAAATTGGCTAACACCTCACTGCCCACCTGAAACACGAGGCTGAGGCTGCATTGCCCTTGATAGACCAGGGCAACGGCCGGTGTCCAGTCCGGCAAACGAACATTCGGCTCCATGGCCATAACTTGGGGCGGATTTGTCTTCGGATGTACATCATAAGAGTCAAGATTTGACAGAACTTCCATCCCCATGGCTCCGGTGAGGGGGGCAGGAACTGCCTTGTCCAGAGGAACCACCGGCATAAGAGAAATCTCATAGAGAAGCGAGGGACGATAGACCGTATCTCCCTGGGTGGACCAGAGCTGGTTGAGCTGATCAAGAGCCAGGGGTTGCAGAATCACCTGCAAGTGGTATCGCTCACCTTCCACATCCAAATGGAAAATAGGGCGTTCATGGAAGATACGGCTGACCTCACCGATCAGGCGCAGGTCATTTTCACCAGGCCCCACGCTGTCTTCCTCACCTGCAAAGGGGGTGATCAAACAGAAGGCACGCATCCAGCTTGTTTCACCTGGAAGAATATCAGGAAACAGCCCTGCAGGTTCGAAACTATAGAAAAAGAGGTTGAGCCGGTGATCGGAATCGCCGGCACTGGAAGAGGAGGCTTCAGCCGGTGTGGCCAAGCCCACACTGACCCGGCTGCGATCCGGTCCGTTAACCGCACCATCCAGATAGGTACGAATACCTTTACAGACCTGAGAAAGGGGGGAGGAGACCAATGCCATATCAGAGCCGTTTAAGATAGTTGCGGCTGACAAAGCCAGAATTTGTTCGAGAGCGTACCGGCGTACCAGGGCGAGCCTGTTTGCTCTCAGCCACCACCACCACATCAATATGGCCAATCACTAAGCGTGGGCCAGAATCAGCTGCAGAAGGCTGGCTCTCAATCAGCTGGGGGGAATAAACAGGATCCTGGACCGCAGTTGGCTGCCAGGGAGTCCTGCTCTGGGCAGGAATTGCCCGTGATTCTTGTTCTTCCGCTGGGGGGATACCCACCTCACCGGGTACAGCCTCGAAAAATTCCACCGCTTGACCGGGAACCGCTTCAGCCTGACGTGGGGTCTGGCCAGGGACATGTGGCCGCTCAACTGGAGTCGGCCCCGGTGTTACCGATCTCAGGGGGGTGATCGGTGCGGTGAAAAAAGATTCAGAAGGGGCGCCCTGACCCGGAATCCAGCTCTGGTACGTTTCTTCTTGTTCACTAACAGTGCGCCCACTGCCGTTTTGTTCGCGGGACTGATGCCGCTGATGTGCAGAAACTGATTCGTTTGGCTCAGACATAACTTCTGACTGACGCGTACTTGAAACAGCGCTCATCTTGGCTGCCGTTGACCAACTCGGACTTCTGTGATTGCTCTGTCCTGTTTCCAGTTCGTTTCCTCGATTATCGCCCTTTACGGAAAAGATGCCTTCGTTGCCGTTAACATCACTGGTGAATAAGCTTGGTCTTTCAACCGCACTTTCCACTGACAAAGGGTCACCAGCCGGTAAACTGGTATCAGCTCCCGACCGGAATGACGCCTCGCGGGACCCCGTCTTGGGCGACGGCAGCCCCTCCTTCTGAAATCGAAACACGGTCTGCAGCTCTGAGGACGTTTGTTCCTCCTCCGGGTTGCTCTCCGTGTAGTCAGCAGATACCATTGGGCGCAGCTGTCCCGCTGTTCTACCGGGCAAGGGACGACGGGCATCATGTATGGTATCGCCGAGTAAACTCATCACATAGAAAGAGAGAAATATTTTATTTCATCATTCCGCGATATTGATCAATTAAATCCAGGTAGCGTTGTCGTCTGGAGCAAGGTAAATCTAAAATTTCTCTCTCACTCCAATGATAATGGCTGGCCAATTGATGAATTTCCTCCAGCAAAGCATCGCTTCTTCGGCAGAGAACCCGATAAGGATCAAGCTCTACCCGATTGGTTGCTCTACATTCCGGACAGGCCGTTTCCACCTGGGTCACAATGGAGGGAGCCACTGCCTCCAAAGCCGCATCAACAGCCCGTGCAAGCCCACTCTCCTGGAGAAGTTCTTCCTTTGGTTCCTGCAGCAAGTGATCCAGCAACCAGGACTTTGCCTTTTTTTCGGGGATACCCAGCATCTGCTCCTGGTCAGCCCCTGTTGGCAGGCGAAAATACATCTGCCGACCTTGCCACTGCACCCGGGCCAGGGGGTAGGAGGGCCCGGCTTCCTGCACCGGAAGGTCGGCGAACTGCAGGGAAAAATCAAAACGAGCGGAGCACTCTCTGCAATCGGCATGAAACCAGCCGCCGCTTGTCCCCAAATGTTGCTCCAGCTCTCGCATAAGAAACTGCCTGTCTCCAACACAGAGATTTGCTATCCGTGCCTCAGTCACCGGTCGCTCTCCCAGGCTAGACAGAGCCAGGGCTAAAACCCTGGTCACAGCCTGGGGTGTGTTCATACTTGTTTCTCCAGCCTCACAAAGCATAAGCTCCATCATGCCGGAAACCGGCTTGAAGGCCCATTGGCGAAAACGATTTTCACCTTCTATGAGGCCACCAGGGAGCAACATAGCTTAGGTTTCCGCAGGCTCCTGCACGGCGCTATCGCGTTGCCACCCCTCATGCTGCAGGGTTATGGTCTGAATACCGACCGCGTTCATCGAACCCGCATCCATTTCCGGTAGTGCCTGGTACTCGGAAACCCAGGCTCGATAGAGGACGTAGGAAATAACTACAGTCCCCTGCAGGTTCAGCACATTGATCACGATATCTTTACGGAAATTGGCCAGCGACATGGCCGCATCACCATCCACGTTATTGACCAGGTTCGCCCAATTTTCAAAAACCGGATCATGGGAGAGCCCCTGCTCCAGGGTCACAGGTTCATAACTTGTGCCACCGGGAAGAATGCGTTCTGTGGAAGGATCACCGGCAGAGCGCCACTTGACCGCTTCGGTCTTGCGTTTCAGTGCACCCATTTTTTTCAAACCAGCCACGGGTTTACCATCGATAATGATCTGAAACTTAAAGGTACGGTAGGGATCGTGACGATGGGCATTTACAGGAAATGTGGGAGCTGCCATTCATTTATCTCCTTATACAGTCTGCAATTACGATTGACCGACTTTTTGCTGAATACGGACAATGACAAACTCAGCCGGCTTGAGCGGAGCAAAGCCAACCACAGCGATCACCTGACCACGGTCGATATCATCCTGGGTCATGGTGTCTCCCAGACCGCAGCGAACAAAATAGGCATCCGAGCCTTTCTGCCCCTGAAATGCTCCCGCTCGAAACATACCATCCATAAAAGCGCCTATATTAGCGCGAAGAGATGACCAGAGTCGATGATCATTGGGCTCAAACACAGCCCACTGAATGCCATTGCGGATACTGGATTCGATATAGAGAGCTGTGCGGCGTACAGGGACATACCGCCATTCCGGATTAGCCTTGGTAGCCAGGGTACGGGTCCCCCAGATCACATGACCATATCCGGGCATCTTGCGCAGACAGTTGACCCCCAGGGGATTGAGCTGGTCCTGATCACCATCCTCAACCACATATTCCAGGGCAGCAACACCACTCACGGAGGCTCCGACGCCAGCAGGGGCTTTCCAGACGCCACGGGTTCCATCGGTACGAGCCCAGATGCCTGCGGCAAAGGCAGAGGGAGCAACTGTCAGGGTGGTGGAAGCAGTGGGATTGGACTCTTTGGAATAGAGGGGATTTTTTACCTGCACCCAGGGATAGTAGAGCACGCTATAGGTCGAGGTGGGCAGGTTGAGATCAGTCACGCTTTGCCCCTGATCCAGCTCTATCCCAGGAGGCGGGTCAACCAGCAGCATGCGGCTTCCCATGGCCGTGCAGTGGGCCTCTCCGGCATCGATAACTGGATTGCCGGTGCCATCGGATGGCATATACTGTCCCGGTAGAAGAACGATGTTAACATCGCGTACTTTTTTAAGTTTGGCAAAAAATTCGTTGTAATCCTCAACCCCGGGAGCGACACCATCATCACCGCCGGTGAGCGCGACAGCGGAAGCCATCCCCCCAGGAACAACATCCTCACTCCCGTGTTTTTCTGTTCCGGCTACGGCTCCAAGTTTCAGCAGGGTCGCAAGTGCTCCTGGCCTCACCGAAACCCTGGAGGCGGCGGAACTCGTTCCCGATGTCAAAGTCAAGGCATCGGCTGCATAGCTGCAGGTAAACCCAACATACTCAGGGCCCAGTGCCAAAACCTGCTTTTGAATTTCAGCAGCAACCTTACTTCCGTTATAACTGCCACCATCTGGTTCCCCAAGGGTGATTATCCGGGCTCCTAGGTTGTCAATATTCAGGGTCAACGTCATGCCTGTGATCACTCCGGAATAATCAAGTCCACTCAAGTCCCCGGAAACCGAAGTGGCAGGCTTGTAAAAGCTGTTAAGTCCTGCTGGCAAAGCAAGACGGATATATTGGGATGAACTGTTCACCAGAATTGGAGCATAGGAGGCATCGGTAGGATCCATGGAGAGGGAGGTAAACTGCTCAATGATATCATCCCCTACACTCACCGACACAGAGAAACGGTACCCATCGCTTGCGGCCTCGCACTGGACCTTCAAAACGTTGCCGCTCACCCCCTGATTGGCGGCGATGACTTCAAGCACATCGGCTGCAGAAGCCACACCTCTACCCAAAACATTGCCACTTGCCAGGGTGGCTGGTTTGGTATCTTTTGCCAGCCTACCGACATAAGCATCTCTCCCGCCATTTAAAAAAAAGTAATAGGCGGCCAGGGTCATGGTGTCTGTTTCAGAGGTGATTGCACCAAATTCTTTTTTATACTCATCCCAACTGTGCACCAGTGTCGGCGTTCCAATGGGCCCGCTGGTGGTATAACCAATCAGCGCAGCCACACTGGTGGATACGCCCTCGATGGGTTTGGCGCCGCTGGGAATTTCTTCGATGTACACGCCGGGATGCAGATAGGTGGCCATAGGTGTCTACCCTCTCGTGATAAAGAAGTTTTCAGTAAGTGATCACGGGGCACCGAATCTGCGGTGTTATCGGCCTGATTACGTACAGGTATACGTGCACAAGCCGATGCCTAGCAACTCCGGCACCCCGCAACCGCTTACAGTTTCGATGATACGAGTTCTTTCAGGGATTACCCCTTAATTGCTTACAGTTTTCAGGCCGAAGGCCAGCTGCAGTGGATATCCCAGAAAAACAAATTCCTGGTTTGCATATATCCCGCATACCAGTCATGGCCCGGAATCGGACCCGTCCCCAGCCTGCTTGAAGGGGAGGGAGAGTCGAGGCGAAACAGCGGTTACATTGTGATACAAAAAACTTACGTGAAGCGGAGAAAGAGAACCAGGACTTTATCTGACTAAAGAATAGGAATATTTTGGGTATGAAATATATCCAAAATATTCCTTGTTCGAGGAACGTTCAGGGGAAGAGGAACGTAAAAAGACGGGGGGATTAAAAATTTCTTACTGTCATGCTACTGCCAGATTTTTGGGTTAGAGGCCGCAACACTTCTTGTATTTACGACCACTGCCACAGGGGCAGGGATCATTCCGCCCAATTTTCTTTTTAGCTTTGGCACCGGCCTTGGACACAGAAGATGGCTCCGGTGAGGAGGGTGGTTCTTCTTCCTGAATAAATTCGCCATCCACATACAACCAGGCGCCTTCCTCAAAGATAAATTGACTGCGTTCCCTGAGGACAATTAAGCGTTCACTCCCAAGTGCCGTCGCCCGAAACTCGACAACACCAGCCAGGTCTCCCACTTGTCCTCCATGGGTATCGAGAATCTCCAGCCCACACCAGTGGGGAATAGACTCAACCTCGATAGACGCTGGTCGGGTGGAAGGATGCCAGCTCTTCAGCAGGTAGTCTAGAGCGACTCGAGTGTAGGCAGTGTAGCGGGAGCGCATCAACGCCTCCGCGGTGGGGGCGGTTCTCTCTCCGGCAAGCAGGGGACCACAACAGCTATCATAGTCAAGGCCGGACTCACAGGGGCAAAGGGATTGTCTGCTCATAGTCGTTTCGATGGGGGCTGGGGGAATTTGGGGAGCGAACACATCTGGTATCAAGACTTCCAGGGTAAATGGTTTTTACTAAAAATGCACGTTTTCAACAAAATGAGCTCAGTTAACGGTGACTGAAGGAACAGGACAGTGGGGGACAGACAAGGACAGGCCGCTAATCAGTTCCCTTGTGTCCGTGCGGTGGGTGGGCACTGAACAACACATCTTTTACTGCTCACGAATTCAGCTGTTCTGTTGTATCGTGGAGCCTCCTCAGGAAACGACCAGGGAATAGGCTAGGGACCACATGACCAGACAGATACAGGCATCCAATATTTTCCAGGTATAAGCACTCGAAAAAATTGGACCAAGTCGTTTTCCCCCAAAGCTCAGCATAAAGAACCAGCAGGTTGAAGCAAGGATTGCTCCCCAGGCAAAATACCATTGCCCCTCCTCTCCCTGCGCTGTTGCCAGAGTTCCCATGAGCACCAGAGTATCAAGGTAGACATGAGGATTGAGCAGCGTAATCGACAAGGTGGTCCCGATGGCTGCAGGAAGGCTGAGTTGATCCTGTTGGGTGCAACGCAGAGTCCCGTAACGAAAGACAGACAACAAACTCCTTCCCCCATAGACAAAGAGAAAAAGGGCCCCGGCCAGCCCCAGAAATTGCTCCAAGAAAGGTGATGTCGACACAATATTGCCGACCCCACAGACCCCAGCGGTGATGAGAAGGGTATCGCAGCCTATGCAGACCAAGGCGATGACGTACGGATAATTATTCCGAATCCCCTGACTGAGGACAAAACTATTCTGTGCCCCGATGGCAACGATAAGTCCCATACCCGAACCAAATCCCTTGAGTATGAGGCTGTATCCCGCTGTATGCATCATTTTTGACTCCTTTTTCTGTGGTAACAACAACCAGTGGGTGTCTTGAATAATTAGATTTTTCAATCAAGGTCAAGGATTGCGATAAATTTTACCGCAGGCATATGCCTGATATTCCGAGGATAAAATTTTGAGCATGACGCCGAGATTGGAAGAAAAAGCAATTATTCAAGATTCCCCAGTGTTCGCCACCACCTTACAAAAAGAAGTTGTTTAAATAAAATTCATTGTTTCAATGATACATTAGAAATTTTAATAAAAGATACATTGAGACTGCCCAGGAACGGGGAAAAGGGGAAAAAAACGTGCTTGATTATAAACTTGTACAGGCTCTGGCTGTTGTTCTTGAGGAAAAGGGATTTGAGAAAGGAGCCCGGGAACTTCATCTGACCCAATCCGCCGTCTCGCAGCGGATCAAGCAACTTGAGGAGTATTGCGGCCAGATTCTCCTTGCCCGAACCTCACCCCCCCAGCCCACAGAAGCTGGCAGGAAGCTCCTCAAACATTATCTTCAGGTACGACAACTCGAACAGGAGCTCACTGAAACTCTCCAGGGAAACAACCAGGAGTGGATGCCCCTGTCCTTAGGTATCAACGCAGACAGCCTGGCCACCTGGTTTGGAGACCTGATTCCCCAGGTTGTGCAAGCAGAGGGGATTTTACTGGATATACGGGTGGAAGATCAGGACCAGACCCACAGGTTATTGAAAAATGGTGAGGTCATGGGATGTATCAGCACTCAAAAAAATGCCATGCAGGGGTGCCGGGTGACCCGACTCGGGGCCATGCAGTACCGGCTCTTTGCCAGCTCGGAGTTCCATAAAAAATGGTTTGGCGAACAGGGGCTGAGCCTGAAAACCTGTGCCAAGGCGCCGTTTATCCTCTTTAATCGAGAAGATCAGGTCCATCACCAGCTCTTTTATCAGCTTTTGGGAGAACTCCCCCAGCTGGCAACCCATTATCTCCCCTCCTCTGAAAAATTTGTCGACTTCATTGCCGAGGGGGTCGGCTATGGAATGCTTCCCGATCAACAGAGTCACTCCCTGGTGCACCAGGGGAAAATCATCGACCTGGCTCCCGGCGCATCTGTCCCTGTCTCGCTGTACTGGCATTGCTGGAATATTCAGTCTTTGGCCCTGGAGCATTTGAGTCAAATACTCATGGAGACCTCCAAGTCCGTTTTCACTTAAAACCAATAAAAAACGCCCCCTTGGCCTGAGGCTCAAGGGGGCGTTTTTCATCAGATCATTGCTGAATACGCGAGCATTCATCGGGGGGCTGTTTTATTGTTCAATGCCACCCGCCGTCACGGATTACATGATCGGCTTCATGGCGCTCATGTAGGAACGCAGCTCTTCACCAACCTGCTCAACCACGGTGTAGCGAATGGCAGCGTTGACTTCGATCAGCTCGACGTTGTCCACGGTATTATCTTTGACAGACATACCTTTTCCGATCACATCGGTGCCAACGGTTTTCATGAAGTCGGCCAGCATGGGAACAGCTTTGTGAGCGAAGAGGTAGTTGCCGTACTCGGCGGTATCGGAGATAACCACGTTCATCTCGTAGAGTTTCTTGCGAGCGATGGTGTTGGCGATCAGCGGAACCTCGTGCAGACTCTCGTAGTAGGCGGACTCCTCTTTGATACCGGCGGAAACCATGGTGTCAAAGGCAAGCTCAACACCGGCTTTGACCATGGCGATCATGAGGATACCGTTGTCAAAGTACTCCTGCTCGCTGATCTCGGCAGTGGTCGCATCGGTTTTCTCAAAGCCGGTCTCAGCGGTGGCAGCGCGCCAGGTCAGCAGGTTTTTATCATCGTTTGCCCAATCTTCCATCATGGTGCTGGAAAAGCTGCCACTCATGATATCATCCATGTGCTTCTCAAAAAGCGGAGCCAAAATCTCTTTGATCTCCTCGGAGAGGTAGAAGGCACGCAGTTTTGCCGGATTGGAGAGACGGTCCATCATGTTGGTGATACCGCCATGTTTGAGCGCTTCAGTGATGGTCTCCCAACCGTACTGAATCAGTTTGGTAGCATAGGCGGCATCAACGCCCTCGCTGACCATCTTATCAAAGCAGAGCAGTGAGCCAGCCTGGAGCATACCGCAGAGGATGGTCTGCTCGCCCATGAGATCGGATTTAACCTCGGCAACAAAGGAAGACTGGAGCACACCGGCCCGATGTCCACCGGTACCGGCGGCGTAAGCCTTGGCAATATCCCAACCTTCACCTTTGGGGTCGTTCTCACGATGAACCGCGATCAGGGTGGGGACACCAAAACCACGTTTGTACTCTTCGCGAACCTCGGTTCCAGGAGATTTCGGAGCAACCATGACAACGGTGAGGTCCTCACGGATCTGCATCCCTTCTTCAACAATGTTGAAACCGTGGGAGTAAGACAGACAGGCACCTTCTTTCATCAGCGGCATAACTGCGGTCACAACGTTGGTGTGCTGTTTGTCCGGGGTCAGGTTGATCACCAGATCGGCGGTGGGGATCATCTCCTGGTAGTTGCCCACGGTAAAACCGTTGTTGGTCGCGTTTTTCCAGCTCTGACGCTGCTCGCTGATGGCAGAATCACGCAGGGCATAGCTCACGTCCAGTCCGGAATCACGCAGGTTGAGGCCCTGGTGCAGTCCCTGGGCACCGCAACCAACGATAACGATTTTCTTGCCTTTGAGCTTCTCAACACCATCGGCAAACTCAGCACCATCCATAAAACGGCATTTGCCCAATTCTTCAAGCTGCAGACGAAGCGGCAGAGTATTGAAGTAATTCTGTCCCATGATTTTTCCTCTCTGATGTTATGGGGATATACGAAGAAGTCCTGGTAGTTCGGCAGAAAGTCACAGGCCAGGACAAAATTTCAGCTGTTTTGCACAGAATACTCGATTTTTCCATTGCGAAAAGTGATAAATTCGCAATTGAATATTGCAATATTTGCAACAAAGATCCAGTATAAACAAAAAGTAGTTCCATACCACGAATCAACACATTTTCCCGTATGATTATGGACATCCGTGCCATTAAAATTTTCAATCACCTGGCCCATTCTCTCCATTTCGGACGCACCAGCCGTGCCTGCAACCTCAGCCCCTCTGCCCTGACCCGGACCATTCAACGCATTGAAGATGAGGTGGGAAAACAGCTCTTTCTGCGTGACAACCGCAGGGTCAGCCTGACTCCCGCTGGCATTATTTTCAAAGAGTATGCTGAGGAAATGGAACAACGCTGGCACCAACTCAAGCAGGACTTGAGTGACGATGCTTCCCTCCATGGAGAGCTCTCTCTCTACTGTTCGGTGACGGCAGCGACATCGATTCTTCCCGCTATTCTTGGCCGTTTTCGAGAAAATCACCCCGGGGTCCAGATTAAACTGCAGACAGGCGATGCGGCCGAGGCCCTGGACCGGCTCAGTGCGCGTGATGCTCAGGTGACCATCGCCGCCCTACCTGAGCAGCTGCCTGATTCTGTGGTTTTTACTGAATTGGTACGCACTCCTCTTCTTTTTATAACTCCCCAAGAAAATACCCTGCCCGTACTCGATAACGAGCACCAGATAGACTGGCCCCGTACACCGGTGATCCTGGCCGAACAGGGATTAAGTCGTATACGTATTGACCGCTGGTTCAAAGAGAAAAACATTCAGCCTAATATCTATGCCGAGGTCGCGGGTAACGAGGCACTTTTGGCCATGGTTGGACTCGGATGCGGGGTGGGAGTTGTGCCCGAGCTGGTGCTTGAAAAAAGTCCCTTACGCAATCGAGTCAAAGTCAGCTCAATCACCCCCGAGTTAACACCTTTTGTCATTGGTGCCTGCACCTTGCAGCATCACCTCACCTACCCTGTCATCCAGGCTTTCTGGAAAACAGTGGAGGAGATGCACACAGCATTGGGTTGAGCTGAGTGCCCTCTTCTTCGTCATTTCCTACACGTATCTCCTTTGGATTCATCATTTTTGCGAAATTAGAATGCTATCAATGTTGACAAATACCGAACCAGGCTATGTACTACTTTGTATATAGTTTGAATATGTTCGACTGATGTTCAACCTGAATCCCAGAGTTACCCTCCATATAGAGGGAGACGCTCCCTCAACAAAATGCATTGAAGGATACAATGGTATGCGAGGTCGTACCCAAACCTGTACAGTCAAAGATGGACGAATCCGAGTTACCTGCCCGAGTTGTAAAAAACGACGCTATGTGGCGGTTCCCGGAAAGCTTCGCAGAAAAAGCATTCGTTGTCCCTGTGGTATGTCCACCATGTACAATCTCAACCACCGAGTCTACGCACGGGAATCCACTTGCGGCAAGGGATTTCTGCTTCTGGACAAGGGAAGAGAGTGTCCGGTTTACCTCTGTGATATTTCTCTGGGTGGGGTCGGCTTTAATATCCCCCCCCAATACACCCGGACCATCTCAACCAATAAAGAGTTGCGTCTTAAATATCGCTCTGGTGCAGGAAGCTCGATGATTCGACGAATTCGTATCACCAGCCTCATCAACAATAGGGCCGGTGCGGAGTTTATTGATGGAAAGCCTCCATCGCTGTTTTAAGTTGTCCCTCTCAAGACTTTTTCTGCAGATCAAACCATACACGCCACAGATACAATCCTGATCACATCATAGCCTCAATCTAATAATCCCTCGGTAAGTTCATGGGCACTATCTATAAGTAGCCCCTTACCTTGAGTGATTATGACCAGACTTCCTCCCTCTTTTCACAGTAGCCTTACCCAAGCGGCCCTGAAAGCCGAACAATTTCGAGTTGATCTTCCAGATCATCTCAAAAAACTCCCTTTTAACGGCACTGATACAACCGTTGGCCTTGAAAATGAGTTTCAGGTTGCCGTAGATGGGAGCAAGACCGAAGTCGACCTGGCCATCTCCCTGGTTGATTCAAACTACTACAAAAACCTTCAGGCCCGTGCCGGCCGAGGTGATCTTACCCCCCATCAACTTGCCGAGCTCAACAGCTTTCTTGATCAAGAAAAAACCGCCACCTGGGAAAACTCATGGGTTCGCTTTCCTCTCAGCTGTCTGGGTGAGTACGCCTTATCTATTCTCCATAAGGATCTGCTCGCCGATAAAAACGATCCCAAAGGTCCCCAAAGAAAAGACACAGACCAGTTCCTCTTTGACAAAAAGGGAGAACCTTGGCTCCGTGTGCCGGTAAGTTACCTGCTGAAAATATCCTTGGCTCAAGCCATAGGGGCATGGCAGCCATCTGAACACAACGCCAAAATCCAACTCAAAGTGATTGGCGAGCGGTTGATGGAACATCTCATCAGCGATAACTCGTCTCCTGAGATCTGTAGCTTTACCCTCAGCCAAGGCAAAAATGGAGAACTGCCCGGCCGGGAGACTGCGCGCGAAACCAGCCGCCGGTTTTTCTTTCTGCAACTGCTCATTCACTATGCCAACCATGCATTGCTACTCAAAGAACATGGGCAGACCTGCCGCATGTACATGGCCCCCAACCCTCCTTCGCGACAAAAAAAACTCAATGATCTGATCTCTGATCAATTTTACCGCGAACTCTTTCTCAACCCTTGCCTCTCGGGCTGGCAAAAGGGAGAAAGTAAAAAAGACTACATGGGCCTGTGCCACCGGACTCTTTCCCGCAGCCAGCTCAATACCATCGCCAAACTCAAAGAAGCAGGGATCATTATCAATAACCTGGTGGTCCTGCCCAATACCTCTTCTACCTCTCTAGCCAACAATGGAACCCATATCACCCTGGGAAGCAAGGTACTGAGTCAAGCCTATGGCCAGATAAATGGTACCTTAATTGAGAAGTATTATGGCGATCTGGTGATTAAAATCGTGGAGCATTTTCTCCCCCTCTTTGTGACAACCTGTTCTGCCGCTCCCCATCGTTTCGGGTTCAGTGATTTTCACCCTGAAAAAGTGCTGGGATATTTACCCCATGAACTTGATTACACGCATTTACGCATGCTCTGGCGTCGTTGGAAAAAAAAGGCGGATCTGCGTTTTTGCGGGCATAGCTTCACTCCTGTGGGCCCCCTCTGGCTGGACCGACTGACCTCGACCCTGCTTGGACTACGAGGTGATTATCTCCCCGATGTCAGGCTCATTGATTACCTGATAGCCCTGCAGAGTGTTGAACAAAGTCCGGCACTTAATGGTCAATTGGGTAACCATGATCGTCTGAAAAGAGATCTGAGTGAGATGGGGGTATTTGATAGCCGGATGGCCATCTACCTGCCCTATCGCATGCGTGATTTGGCGAACTATGGTTTTTCTGGCTTTGAAGGCCGCCATTACTCCCTCTTTCCTGACCTGAACACAAGTTTGTGCATGGCAGTCAACCTCCAGACACTGGTCACTGCCATGAGCTATCGCTGGGTGCTTGAAGGCCTTATCACCCATGCCGACATTCCCGATGATCCCTGCACGGAAAGTGAACGTCGGCAGATTTTTTTTGCCTCAGC
This sequence comes from uncultured Desulfobulbus sp., assembly GCF_963664075.1. Lineage (NCBI taxonomy): Bacteria > Pseudomonadati > Thermodesulfobacteriota > Desulfobulbia > Desulfobulbales > Desulfobulbaceae > Desulfobulbus > uncultured Desulfobulbus sp. The sequence goes on along the minus strand of NZ_OY760916.1, from coordinate 4,234,718 downwards.
CATAGGTCTGCCCACTGTCTTTATTCGCGCTCACACCAAAAACCGACTGCTTCAACGAATCCTCAGCAAAGTAGAGCGAAAACGCCCCAGCCGTCGCTACCGAGGTTACGTTCGCATTCAAATCAACGCCTATCAACAGGCATGTCTGGACATTCTCCGAAGCGAGGAAAAGTGCCTCTGTCCCCAAGCTGAACGACATTCCCTCTTTGATCGTCTGGAAGCTATGATCCAAGGGAAAAATCCATCTGCTGCTGATCAACTGACAGCAAAAATTTTAAGTAAAAGCGGAAATGTAACCGACCCAATGCATATAAAAAGCAGAGAATTCAATCAAATGGCCGAGCAGTATTATCGCGATGACCTCTGCCACCTGCATATGGACAATGGGCTGGACACCCTGGTCGAAGATGGGCTCCATTTTGACGGGCAAAACAATCCTCCAGCAACAGCCTTAAAAGAACAGCTTATAGGTCCAGCACCAACCGCCCTTTTCATCCGTGAGACCGGTTGCCGCCTTTTGGCAGATGAGGCCACAGGCAAAGAAATTCATCTGCTGATTGTGCTCTGCCTGGTGCTGTATCACCAAAAAATTTCAACGAAATAATACCATATGGAACATCAATTCATAGAACGAGCAAGTGGATCCATCATCAGTGAACAGTTCCTTGGCGATCAGTCAATTGATCTTCTCTATAACCGTGTACGAGAACAGGCCCCTGGACTCTTTCGTGCCCTGACCTCCCAGCGTATGTCTGCTGTGCTTGGATTTTTACACTTTGACATCAATCTGCCGGTCCTGGGTGCCACCGGGCTCGATCTCCTAAAAAAAATGGGAGTAAACTGGAGGGAATGTCTGGCCTCACACCAGAGTTTCACCACGCCCCGTCAGGTCTTTGAACGACAGATTCGTTACTGGGATTGCCGCCCCATGGACGAAGATCTATCTGTTGTTGTCTCTCCGGCCGATGCCAAGGTGCTCATTGGAAACCTTCATGATGTTCCTGAACTCTTCATCAAGGAAAAATTTTTTTCAGCCAGGGAGTTATTGGGGCCGAATTCACGATGGGTGGAAAATTTTGCTGGGGGTGATTTTGCAATCTTTCGCCTCACCCCGGATAAATATCATTACAACCATGTGCCGGTCAGTGGTGAAGTCGAAGAAATCTACACGATTGATGGTGATTGCCACTCCTGCAACCCGGGCGCTCAGATATCCCTGGCCTCTATTCATGCCAAGAATAAACGGGTGGTGACGCTCATTAATACCGATGTTCCAAATGGATCTCAGGTTGGTCTGGTTGCCATGGTTGAGGTGGTCGCGCTCATGATTGGTGATATCGTGCAGTGCTACTCGCCCCACCGTTATGATGATCCCCAACCGGTAACCAAAGGTATGTTTTTGACTAAAGGCTTCCCCAAAAGCCTCTATCGACCGGGAAGCTCCACCGATATCCTTCTTTTTCAGCAGGGGCGCATCGCCTTTAGTGAGGATCTGCAAAACAACACTGTCCGCTCTGATGTGCAGAGTCGCTTTTCTGCAGGGCTCGGTCGACCGCTGGTGGAAACCGATCTTCAGGTGCGATCAAGTGTGGCTATTGCCGCTTGCTGAATCTTTTTTTAAAATCATTATCAAGAGAAAACATATGAACCATTGGCTCTTTCTTACAGGCTCAAGTCTCCTTTTTGTCCTGATGATTATTTTCGGTTGGCGCTACCTTCCCGCGGAACGTTTTCAGATACTTGCCTCGGTTCCTGTGAGCCGTGATGCAAAAGGACAATGGAAAGGGGTCAACTTTACCTGGTACGGACTCTTGCTTGCCACCTCGGCCATTATTGGCATCAGCTATGTCCTTGTGCTCTCATTGGCTGCTGGCCTGGCCATGGGACCACTGCTTGCCATGCTCCTTGCGGTGATAGTCCTCTGTGTTCCTGCGGCCCGCTGGGTTGCCCGTCTGGTGGAAAAAAAACAGTATACCTTTACCATCGGCGGTGCTTTTTTCTGCGGCCTGGTGGCAACCCCCCTTATTCTCCTGATGGTCAATTTGGGCTGCTGGTTGCTTGGATATCCCCCCCTCCCCCTCCAGATAACCCTTGCAGCCCTGTCCATTGGCTACATCATCGGTGAGGGGTTGGGCCGCCTTGCCTGTATCAGCTTTGGTTGTTGTTATGGCAAGCCGCTCTATCAGTGCGGAAAAGTGCTCGCTTTTCTTTTTGATAAACCAGCGTTAGTTTTTTCTGGCCCCACCAAAAAAGCCGTCTACGAAGGTAACCTCGCCGGAATAAAACTTATCCCCATCCAAGGTATTACCTGCCTGATTTATACCGCCACCGGCGTGGTTGGTTGCTTCTTTTTTCTTAACGGAAAATACCGAAGTGCATTTTTGCTCTGTCTGCTGGTTTCTCAAATCTGGCGGGTTATCTCCGAAATTTTTCGCTCGGATTTTCGAGGGTTCAGCTCGATTTCCGCCTATCAGAAAATGGGAATCGCTGCTGTGGTCTATGGCATTCTCCTCTGTCTGGTGACACCCATTCCGGCTCTTCCCTTACCCGATATCGCATCTGGGATACATTCAATGCTCAATCCTCTCTTGATCCTTGGCTTACAAACCATCTGGTTTGGCCTCTTCATTCATTTTGGACGCAGTATGGTCACCGGTTCTACCCTGTCTTTTAAAGTGCATCATACCTGCGTTTAACCTCAAGATGCCCTTCACAGCAACACAACCCAAACACCGCTCAAACAGTCTCTCAACTCGAATAAAACCGGACGCTGATCAAAGGATAACATCCATTCATTATCCTGCCTGACACACCTGAAAAAGGATAGCTAATCCTGCATCCGTGAACATTCATCAGGGCGTCAGTTTCATTGCCCAGCTGCCGTTACGGAAGCAGATAGGTGTCCGAGGCGGTTTAATCGAGCGAACACGAAGGAGGGACTTCATGGCGCCACAACACTTTCGATCCATCTGGATCTCCGATCTGCACCTGGGTACCCGCAATCTGCAAAACGAGAAACTCCTGGACTTTCTTTTGCAGACCGAATCCGAGTTTCTTTATCTGGTGGGTGATATTTTTGATCTGCTCAAGGCGCAGAAACGATGGCACTGGCCCAAGGTGAACGATCAGATTGTTGAGACCATTCTTGCCAAAGCGGCCAATGGAACCAGGGTGGTCTACATTCCGGGTAACCATGACCACATGCTCCGTAGATTTAACGGATGTACCTTTAATAACATACAAATTAAAAATTCTGTCATCCATGAAACTATTGATGGCAAGCGTTACCTGGTCATGCATGGGGACAAGTTTGACCCCATTGTCCAGAACTCCCCCTGGCTCGCTTCAATAGGAGCCACTGCCTACGAGTGGCTTTTGGTGCTCAATCGCTGGTTCAACCTGGGCCGTAAACGCGTCAAGTGCGAGTACCGCTCTATATCTTCCTACCTTAAACACCAGGTCAAGATAGTGGTGAACTACATGGGAAAATTTGAGGAGGTTGTGGCCGAGGAGGCTACACAATACCAGGTGGATGGGCTCATCTGCGGCCATATTCACCGGGCAGGTATTCGGGAAATAAACAATATCCTTTACACCAACGCAGGTGATTGGGTGGAAAGCTGTACAGCCCTGGCTGAAAATGCATCTGGCCGTCTTGGTATCATTGAATGGCATAATCAACATCCCATTTTGGAGGCCGCTTGCGGTAAATCCTATGAAGATCTGTATCGCAACCGATGCCTGGCATCCACAAATTAATGGCGTCGTTACCACCCTTACCCGTACAAGTCAGACACTACGTGCCTGGGGGCATGAGGTTAAGATCCTGAGTCCGGATCAGTTCAAAACCATCCCCTGCCCTACTTATCCAGAAATTCGTCTTTCCATGGTCTCTTGTGCAACCATTGGAAAAATGTTGCAGCAATTTGCACCTGATGCAGTCCATATAGCCACAGAAGGTCCCATTGGCTGGACCACTAGACGCAGCTGCCGCAAACTCGGATTGAAATTTACCACCTCCTATCACACCCGTTTTCCTGAATACGTTCGCATGCGGGCACCGGTTCCCATGCGCATGAGTTATGCCTTGATGCGCGGGTTTCACCAAGTAGCGGAGCGGACCATGGCAGCTCCCACCATTATCGATGAGCTTGCAGAACGAAAGTTTCCCCATCTGGTTCCCTGGTCGCGCGGGGTGGATACAACACTGTTTCGTCCCGGTGAAGAATCTGCCTTACTCAATGCAGAGCCTCATTTCGTCTATATGGGCAGGGTAGCCCCAGAAAAAAATTTGCCTGCTTTTCTTAATATTGAACTGCCTGGGAAAAAATGGGTTATCGGGGATGGTCCAAGCCTTGCGCAGCTCAAAACGCAGTACCCGGAGGTGCGTTTCTTTGGTGCAAAGAAGGGAGAGGATCTAGCCAGGCATCTCGCCATGGCGGATGTGTTTGTTTTTCCCAGCCTGACAGACACCTATGGCCTGGTCTTGCTTGAGGCCAATGCCTGCGGTGTTCCGGTGGCTGCTTTTCCCGTAACCGGTCCTCAATATCTGGTTCAGGAAGGGGTTAACGGCGCGCTTGATACCGATCTTCAGGCTGCTGCCCTGCGTGCACTCACGGTCTCACGGAATACATGTCGCCAGGTTGCCGAGAAGTACTCCTGGGAGACCTGCACCCAACAATTTTTAAGCAACCTGGCTTTGAATACAGCTTCTATCCAGGTCACACATAGACGCCCTGTTTCTCTCAGCGCGGCCAGCTGTAAATATCTGATTCGGTAACAAGAAAATCCATAGGGATATCATGATGTTGTGCAGGAAGAAGCTCAACCAACTGAAGCTTATAGGCCAATCCAACCCGCAAGGCTTGAGGTGCCTGATTTGCCAGAAATCGATCGTAATAGCCCCCACCGTAACCTAGGCGATTACCAGAATGATCAAAGACAGATCCGGGAAGCAGCACCACCTCAACCTTCCTCGGATCTAACAGCCTCTCCGGAACAAGGTTGGATCTTGGCTCGGGAATCCCCTTATAACCTGCAACCAACTCCAGGGAAGGATCCCTGAGCACCACCGCATCCATGCTGGCTGTTTGAGTTCTGACCAGTGGGACAGAGACTGTCTTGCCCATGGTTAATAACTGACAAATCAGTTTAGAGGTGTCCACCTCTGTCCGATAGCTGCAATAGATAAAAAAATGCTGAAATTGCATAATTGCAACAGATGAGAGCAACCTGCTTTGCACCTGTTCATCTTTTAGCTGTCGCTCATTTTTTGAGAGATGATTACGCAGTTTCAATCTATCTTGACGAATCTTTTGACGGTCTTGCTTTGTTTGACCTTGCATGAAATCCTTTATACTCTCATCGCTTTCGTTATCGTAGAAATCCTGTCAAAAAAAAGGGTGGTATCCTTTTGGATACCACCCTTTTGAGCACAACAATGAGCAATAGCTGCTTACATCGGTAACAACAGTTTGTTGGTGTCCTCGTTCCAGGTCACAACCAGGTACCAGAGGGTAATGAAACCAACGATCAGCGCCATGGTGTAGCCATAGCCCATGACATCGGGGAGATAAATGGAACTTCCCAGATACCCCTCACCCTCAAAATCATAGGCGGCAAACCATTTACTCATCAGAGAGTTGGACAGGCCGAAGAAGGGAACAACCAGCCAGAGCTTGATCTGTCCTTCACCAACACGCCACAGGGTTCCAGAACCACAACCACCGGCGAGCATGGCGCCCAGACCAAAAATGAAACCACCAACAACACCACCCCAACCAAAGGTTCCGCGAACATAGTACATGGGGTTGAGGATGGGGTCGCCGTCCATACGAACAGCTACGCCGTATTTCAAAACAGCGGCACCAACAGCGACAATGAGGATGGACAGACCAACAGATTTTGCCATCTTGCAGTCACCGGTCATGTGCGGCTCACGGAAGCCCTGGATCATACACCAGCGACCACGCTGCATAGCGTAACCAAGACCAGCGGCGATCAACAGCAGGCCGGGAAGAGAATTGATGTACTCGACATAATCATCGCCATCAAAGTTGACATAATACATTGCGGCGTAGATCAGACCAACCACACCGGCTATACCGAAAACCCACTGCAGGAAATAGGGAATTTCCAGGGTCCAGGATCCGCCACTGCCCCAGCTGATGTGCTCCATCTCTTTGTAGAGCAGCCAGAGACCAAAAATTACACCGGGAACCAGACCAACCCACATGGCAAAACCGTTGGCCGCCAGGTTACCGATAGCATTGTACATACCACCGATGTTACAACCACCGGCCAGGGTCGCACCAATACCCATGAGGATACCAGCGGCGATAGCCTTGACATACTCACGAATCGGTGGGAAACGGAAAGCGAACTGTCCGCCGAGACAGGCAGAAATGAACGCGCCCCCAATGAAGCCAAGACCGATAACCGAACCAGAGTTAAACCAGATAGATTTATTCAACTCTTCAAAGGGTTCGGGATCATAGAGACCAATGCCAACCAGCATCCAGTCACCCCAGTTACGGATCGCGCCAACAGCACCCCAAGGACGCCACCAGGCCATAACCAGAATACTGAGAATGGCGACAATGATACCTGTGGTGGTCGCATTCCACTCCTCTTGACAGAGCACCTTGTACAAGTGCTTAATTTTTTGCCATAAAACCTTCAAACTTTCCATTGGTAGACAGCCTCCTTTTCCCTAATTTGATATTGGCACCCACGTAACGATAACGGCATCTCATTGTTCTTCGTTCACAGCAGCAGCCTGTTATGAACATGGAAACCGTCGATCGCAAAAACAGCAACTTAGATAATACTGGTGTTCCCGACTTCTTTGATGAAAACAACAAACTTCCTAAAATCAGGCATATTTTCATCGAATTGTGCAAAAATACCTGCGCCTCTGCTATTTGTCAACAACAGCTGTTAACTTGCAATAATCACATTCAAATTATTGTTTTTATTATAAATAAAGAATGATTCATTGTTCATTTATGAATCTTCATTCAATTTTTGTTTCCATCTTGACAGAAAGAGGTTTACTCTATAAACTAAAACGTCTTTTTTTCATGTATAAAAGGCCCTTTACATCAAGCATTTTCTTTAAGGAGAACACACAATGAGTGACGTTAAAGTAGCACCCGAAGGTCTGGATGTTGCCGCTGTTCTGGATGCACGTGGTCTGAGCTGCCCCATGCCGCTGCTGCGTACCAAAAAAGAAATCGGTAAAATTGATGCCGGACAGATTCTCCATATCCAGGGTACTGATCCTGGCTCCCGTAATGACATCCCTGGTTGGTGTGAGCGTGCAGGTCACGAGTACCTGGGCGAGAAGGAAGAGTCTGGTTACATCAGTTTCTTCATCAAAAAAGGATGATCATCCTGTTTACATCCTTTTAATGGAGGAACAAGCTAATGGCTGCTGATCCAAATAAACTCGGGATTTTTGTCACCTCTCCTCAGCATATGCGTCACATCCTCGGCATCACCAAAGCTGCGGTTCGTGCTGGGAAAGAAGTAATGGTTTTCTTTACCTACAAATCCATTCATCTGACCAAAAATCCACTTTTCCGCGAACTGACCCAGCTGTGTGCCGTAGAGAATATTGCTATCTGTGCTGACAGCTACATCTGTGAGGGTTTTGATAACGTCAAAGACGTTCCTCCCGGTCTGATCGATAAGCAAATGCGTACGCAGGCTTTCCATGGTGCCATTCTTGACGAATGCGCCAAGTACATCGTCATGTAAGGAGATACGGATATGGAATCATTAAAAGTTTACATCCTGATCGCCAACCGTGTTTATAATGACGGTATTCGCTCCGGTCTGGGACTTGCTGTTGAAAATCACTACGCCTACCCTGTTATCATGAACGGCGAATTTCCGCGTTTCTCTAACTACATGTCTGAGAACATCGCCTGGATCATGGATATGGAAGGTCAGGTATACAGCTGCGGCGCAGAGGCTCCCACCGAGCTGCCTGCAGATGCTGAAATTGCCAATATTTCTTTGGAAGAACTTGGCGAAGCAATGAGAGACGCTGATGTCATCATTCCTTATGGTCTTCCTAAACAATCCCACGAGCCGCCTGCTGCTTGTAGCGAATAAGAGGAGATTGAGCGATGAGTGATGATGCAATGAAAATTCTCCAGGTCTATAGATCTGAGCCCACCGATGATGTAAAAAAGCTGGTTGAGATCCTCAACCGCGACCGGGTTGCTGATGAGTTCAAACTCTACGACGGCGAGCCTAACTACGATACACTCGTACAGAAAATCTTCGCCAACGACAAAACCGTCTGCTGGTGGTAATCATTTTCTGCTGAGCAAAAAAAAGCCCTGTGATCTAACGATCACAGGGCTTTTTTTTTTGGGATGTCTTCTTTTCCCCTTTTCACTGATAACGGGCGAGGACCTCCATAATTCGGTCGTGAAATCGAGGCCGAAAACTCCGTATTTTTAGATTCTCCCGTGTGGGATGCACTCTGTTGGTCAACAAAACCACGATCACCTCTTTTACCGGATCAATCCAAAAAGAAGTCCCGCTGAATCCCAGGTGGCCAACACTGGCTGCTGAAAAATATTGACCGCTGCTTGATCCTCCCGGGCTTGGTGTATCAAACCCTAGACACCAATCAGACCCCGGTCTTTTCTTTTGCAGAGCATATTGGAGGATTTTTGCATCCAGGTACGGATGCGACATGCTCCCTTTCCACAGATCCAAAATGCACTCACAGAGCTCCATGACGACCTCTACAGTGCCAAAAAGGCCCGCGTGACCTGCCACCCCTCCCATAAGCCAGCAATGCTCGTCGTGGACTTCCCCTTGGAGCGTGTACCCTCTCCAGGGACAGACTTCCGTTGCCGCTATTTCCTGCGCCCTTTCAATATTCCCCTCACCAAGTGGTAAAAACAAAAGCTCTTTTTCCCTCCCCAGTGGTTCGGAAATGAACTCTTTAAACAGGGTATTAAGATTTCTGTCTGCGCTCCGTTCAATCATCTTCCCTAAGAGGATGAACCCCAAATCGCTGTATAGCGAATCGCCCCCTGTTGAATAGGTTAAGGGTTCGTTTGCCATAAGCTCCACAAGTTTATTTGAATTTTCGGCCAGCTGGGTGGGAGCAAATTGCTGGTAATACGGTTGATAAGCCGGCAATCCGGAGCAATGACTTAAGAGATGGTGAACGGCAATACCAGGAAGCTTCCCCTGCAGGTAGCTCTCAAGGGGCGTATCCCAGTCAAGTCTTCCCTGACTGATAAGTATAAGGGTGGTCAGCACTGTGGAAAGGGGCTTGGTCAATGAGGCCAGATCAAAGAGTGTATTGGCCAAAACTATCTTTCCCTGCTTATCCTGCCGTGTTTTTCCTGAACTGGTGAAACAGCGAAAACGACTTTTTTGAGGGCCAATACTCACTCCGGCAGACATACCACAAAATACACCCTCAGCCACCCCTTCCCCCCCCAGGGCATCAAGCATTTTATTTATCTGATTTTCCATATCTTTTTAGCGTTACAAATAACATAAATTATTTGATTTTTTACCCATTTTCGAGTATTTTTCAACTTGAGTAAAACGTGTTGATAAGATTGTTGAAAACCTGTGCGCAACCCGTTGCAAATATGCAGCACTCTCCATTCTCCACTTTTTCACCCTATAACCCCTACCTGCCAAACAATCTTGCTAACATTAAATATTAAATATAATTAATTAGTTATATAGTATTTCCACAATTAAACAGCGTTAATAACAATAACAAATAATTTATACAAAAAAAGGAATGTTACTATGGCCTTCCAGTTTAACATAAACCGAGATGATCTCCTGCGTGGAATCAGTGCTCAGCAGAACATTACCAGTAAAAAAGGGACGTTAGCTATCCTTTCCAATGTGCTGGTCGAGGTTGAACAGGAACAGATAGTTCTCACGGGAACCGATTTGGAAATAGGCTTAAAATTGTCCATTCCTGCAGAGGTTATTGAAACTGGTGTCCTGACCCTCCCTGCCAAAAAACTCTTCGAAATAACCCGAGAATCGAACTCCTCCACCTTTTCTTTTAAGGAATTGGAAAAAAACTGGGTTGAGATAACCGCGGGTCCTAGTGTCTATCGATTGGCAGGTATGGTTGCCGATGAGTTTCCCCAGTTTCCTGAATATGACGAAGATGCCATGATTTCCATGGACAGCGGTATCATGGTTGACCTGGTGGATAAAACCATCTTTTCGATAGCTCAGGACAAAGAGAACATGTTTACCCTCACAGCTGCTCTTCTCCAGAAGGTGCAGGAAGGCGAGCAACTGAGTCTAAAAATGATCACCTCCGATGGACATCGTCTCACCATCATGAATAAAGATGTGGATCCAAGTCTTGATGCACTCAACCTGGAAGCCACTCTTATTCCCCGGAGAGGCGTCCAGGAAATCCGTAAGTTTTGTGAAAACCGCAATATCTTTTCTTTCGGTGTCGAAGAAAAACAGGCTGTTCTCAAAAGTGACGATTCACTGCTCATCATCCGCTTAATGGAAGGCGATTTTCCCGACTTTCAAGGTCTGCTCAATGTGCTCTCCAAAGATAACTCCATTCATATTGATCGAACCCGTTTTCTTGAAAGTTTGAAACGGATCAACCTCTTTACCGAGGACCTCTTTCATGCCATCAAGATGGATGTGACCAATAATAAAATAGTACTGACCTCTCAAAATGCCGATTTTGGTTCGGCCAAGGATGAATTTGATGTGGAATACGCAGGTGAAGGGCTCTCTCTTGGCTTCAACTGTCGCTACTTCATCGATACTTTGCAGGTTATGGAGGGAGAAACAGTCATAGCCTCTATTAATAACCAGGAAAGTCCCTGCATGATCACTTCTGAAGAAGATCCCGGATTTTTAAGCGTGATTATGCCCATGAAACTTTAAGGGCATCCCCCCTGATTGTATTTACTTGTCAAAAAATGTGTTTTATCGACTCGTAACAACTGTTGTTGATAATTATAAAGTGTGAAAACAGTATGTTACTAACGTTTTCAACACTTTGTTACGAGAACAACAACTTTACTGTGAAGGATAAACGTGAGTGATTTAAGCAACACTTCTTATGGTGCGGACCAGATTAAGGTTCTTGATGGACTTGAGGCTGTTCGCAAAAGACCATCCATGTACATCGGCAATACCGGTGTTCAGGGTCTGCATCATCTCATCTACGAGGTGGTTGATAACTCCATTGATGAGGCACTGGCTGGCTACTGCTCTAAAATTAGCATAACCATCAATGCCGATAATTCGGTAACCGTTGAGGATAATGGTCGTGGTATTCCGGTGGATATGCACCCCACTGAGAATATGTCCGGTCTGGAATTGGTCATGACCACCCTCCATGCCGGAGGTAAATTTGACCACTCAACCTATAAGGTCTCCGGTGGTCTCCATGGTGTTGGTGTTTCTGTTGTCAACGCCCTAAGCGTAGAAACCAGTGCTGTGGTGCACCGAAACGGTACTATTTACAAACAGTCTTACACGTATGGTGAACGGACCGGTGACCTTGAAGAAATAGGAAGCTGCGAGGATTCCGGAACCAAAATCTATTTTAAACCAGATCCTGAAATTTTTACCGAAACAACGGTGTTTGAGTATGAAATAGTTAAAAACCGTCTGCGGGAGCTGGCCTTTCTCAATAAAAATATTCTTATCGTTCTTAAGGATGAACGTGATGGTGCCGAAGATTCCTTTCATTTTGAAGGCGGCATCGTTTCCTACGTTGAGTACCTCAACAGAAACCGGACAGTTGTCCACCCTGCTCCGGTACTGATAACCGGTGAACGTGATGATGTTCAGGTGGATATCTGTTTACAGTATTTTGATGGCTATTCTGAACGTCTTTTTTCTTTTGTAAATAATATCAATACAAAAGAAGGCGGTTCTCACGTTGCTGGTTTTCGCGCTGCACTCACCAAGTGTATCAACCGTTACGCGAGTGACGATGTTGTTCCCAAAAATCTCAAAGAAAAGCTGGGTGGAGATGATGTGCGAGAAGGACTAGCCTGTATCATCTCGGTGCGTGTGCCTAACCCTCAGTTTGAAGGGCAGACCAAAACCAAACTGGGCAACTCCGAGGTTAAATCCATTGTCGAATCCCTCTGTAATGAAAAGCTTGGATCCTACCTCGAAGAAAATCCACAGGTAGCCAAGGCTATTCTCAGTAAGGCAGTAGAAGCAGCCCGGGCCCGTGACGCAGCCCGTAAAGCCCGCGACCTTTCCCGGAAAAAAGGCTCTGTCTCGGTGATGATGGCAGGCAAACTTGCCGAATGCCAGTCCAAGGATCCAGCCCAACGCGAGCTCTTCATCGTTGAGGGTGACTCGGCAGGTGGTTCGGCCAAACAGGGACGGGATCGTTCGATTCAGGCCATCCTACCCCTGCGGGGTAAGATCATGAACGTCGAGAAAGCACGCTTTGATAAAATTCTCGGTTCCGAAGAGATCAGACAACTGGTGGCCTCACTGGGAACCGGCATTGGGGATGAAGAGTTTGATCTCGAAAAACTCCGCTATCATAAAATTATCATCATGACCGATGCGGATGTTGACGGTGCCCATATTCGTACCCTGCTGCTGACCTTTTTCTATCGTCAGATGTTGCCTCTGATTGAAAACGGGCACGTTTATATTGGCCAACCGCCCCTCTACAGGTTGGGCAGAGGAAAAAAAGAACAGTATTTTCTCGATGATGAGGAACTCAACGGCTACCTCTACAGTCAGGCCAGCCAGATTCTGCGCATTCAGACCGAAAAAGAGGTTGAAATTGCTCAGGATGAAATGATCGGTATGCTGAAAAAACTCTCAGCATTTGCCCGCGTGCTTGCCTACCTGGAACGGATGAATATTCAGGAATCCATGACCCTCTTCATGCTGGCCGAAAATGTTCACACCGCTTCTCAGTTCGAAAACCGCGAATTTGTGGAAGAGCTGGCCAAAAAACTCGAAGGCAAGGCCTCCTATATTGGCCCGATTCGCCCCTGTATCTGGCGTCCTGCCTGCTTTGAGTTTGACGTCACCTTTGTAGGTGAATCTCATCTAACAGCAGTCTTTGGGCCCAATATTCCGCTGATCAACGAATTTCGTCACGCTCTGGAGCTCTATACTAGTATTCGTGAATATCTTCAGAACAGCTTTACCCTTATTCGCACCAGCACCTCCGGTCAGGAAACGGTTATCGATGTTGAAAACTGGCGTCGCCTGATAGAGGTTGTCCGTGAGGAAACATTTAAGGGATCCCACCTCCAGCGCTATAAAGGTCTGGGTGAGATGAATCCGGAACAGCTCTGGGATACGACGATGAACCCGGAAAACAGGGCTCTGGTGCAGGTCAAGATCGATGATGTTGCTTTGACCGACGATATATTTACCACGCTCATGGGAGATAAAGTCGAACCGCGTCGTGATTTTATACAAAATCATGCCCTTGAAGTCGCGGATCTGGACATATAAACACTCTCTTCTCCCATAAGGGGATCTTGAATAATTAGATTTTTCAAGATTCCCGTAATGTACGAGTCACTTAGGATACTATAATGACCCAACAATCAACAGATACCCCCCAACAGCCCACTATTGCCATATCCAGGGAGTTGCAGAAATCCTACCTGGATTATGCCATGTCCGTCATTATCGGCAGGGCTCTGCCTGACGTGCGCGATGGTCTCAAACCGGTGCATCGTCGAACCTTGTATGCCATGCGCGAGTTGGGCAATACCTATAACCGGCCCTATATCAAATCAGCGCGTATTGTCGGTGATGTAATCGGTAAATTTCACCCCCATGGTGACACCGCAGCCTACGATACTCTGGTACGTATGGCCCAAGATTTTTCCATGCGCTATCCCCTGGTTGACGGCCAGGGTAACTTCGGTTCTATGGACGGTGACTCGGCCGCTGCCATGCGTTACACCGAAGCACGTATGACCCGTCTGGATCAGGAGCTGGTCGCGGATCTGGACAAGGAGACCGTTGATTTCGTTCCCAACTACGACAACTCTCTCCAGGAGCCCGCAGTTCTTCCTTCTAAAATCCCCAATATCCTTATTAATGGATCAGAGGGTATTGCCGTTGGTATGGCAACCAAGATACCACCGCATAACCTCACCGAGGTTATTGATGGATTGATGGCCCTGCTTGACGATGCAGAGATTACAGTCCATCAGCTCATGGAAATCATCACCGGGCCGGATTTTCCCACCGGTGGATTTATCTGTGGACGTGCTGGAATTCGTGAGGCCTACGAGACCGGTCGCGGTGTGGTGCTGATGCGCTCCAAACATCATATTGAACAACGGGGAAACAATGGTGAATCCATTGTTATCACAGAAATTCCTTATCAGCAGAACAAGGCTTCCCTGGTTGAGAAAATAGCCCTGCTGATGAAGGAAAAACGGATTACTTCCATCTCTGAAATTCGCGACGAATCCGACCGACATGGCGTCCGTGTTGTTTTGGATCTCCGTAAAGATGAGATTGCCGATGTTGTTATCAATCAGCTCTACAAGATGACACCACTGCAGAAGAGTTTTGGTATCATCTTACTTTGTATTGTCAATAACAAGCCGGAGATTCTCAATCTCAAGCAGATCCTGCAGCACTTCATTATCCACCGTAAAACTGTGGTCTATCGACGGACGGCCTTTGAATTACGCAAGGCCGAGGAACGGGCCCATATTCTTGAAGGCTTGAAGATTGCTATCACCAATATTGATGAGGTGGTGGAACTGATCAAATCGTCTGCCAACCCGGCAGAGGCCAAGGCCGGATTAATCGCCCGTTTTGAGCTTTCCGAGATTCAGGCGCAGACCATCCTTGATATGCGGCTCCAGCGTCTGACTGGCCTGGAACGTGATAAAATTATCAATGATTATGAGGAGATTCTGGCAAAAATATCCTGGCTCAAACAAGTCCTTTCCGATGACAAACTGGTGGTTCAAATCATTCGTGATGAGTTTGCCGCCATTCGCGAGGACTACGGCGACGAACGTCGGACAGAAATCATCGATGCACCCGATGAAATCCTGCCCGAAGACCTGATAGCTCCCGAAGAGATGGTGGTCACTATATCCCACAGCGGCTACATCAAACGCAATCCGTTGACCCTCTATCGAGCCCAGCGCCGCGGTGGCAAAGGTGTTCGCGGCATGGTCAGTGTAGAGGACGATTTTGTCACTAAACTCTATAGCGCCTCAAGTTTGGATACTTTCCTCTTTTTCACCAATCTCGGTCGAGTCTTCTGGCGCAAGGTGTATGAGTTGCCACTGGCTGGTCGAACCGCTCGCGGCAAGGCCATTGTTAATCTACTGGAACTCGGAGAAGGTGAAAAAGTCGCAGCCATTCTTCCGGTGGCCGGTCTTGCTGACATGGAAGATTCAGTTTCTGTTCTTACCGTAACCAAGCTGGGTCGGGTGAAAAAGACCTCGATTGCTGAATACAAGCGTCCTTTACGCAAAGGAAAATTTGGTTTAACCATACGTGATGACGATGAAATCCTTTCTGCTGCTATAACAAGCGGTGACGATGAGATCTTCCTGGTCACCAAAAAAGGCCTCTCGATTCATTTTCATGAGTCCGATGTGCGAGTTATGGGACGTCTGGCCGCCGGGGTCAAAGGTATCAACCTGGGGGAAGACGATCAGGTAGTAGGGGTGGCCATAATCAACGCAGATGACTCCGTGCTCACGGTCACCGAAAATGGCTATGGTAAGCGAACGGCTGCCTCGGAATACAAACTTCAGGCCCGTGGCGGTAAGGGTGTCTTTGCCATTAAAACCAGTGAGCGTAACGGCGAGGTTGTTGGCGTCCTTCCGGTTGTGGATGAAGATCAGGTTATGCTCATTGCCAACTCCGGGAAGATCATCCGTATGCCCATGGATACCGTCCGTCTTATCGGGCGAAATACGCAGGGGGTACGCTTAATTAACCTGGAAGAAGGTGAGTTTGTGGTCGATATGTCTATCCTTGCCCGTGAAGAAGAGGTGGAGGATGGCGAAGACGATATGGAACAGATAGAGGGAGAGAATGAAGATTGATAAGGTCGCGATGATCGGGGCCGGGAGCTGGGGTACGGCCCTGGCTCTCTTACTGGCTCGAAAAGGCGTCAAAGTTACCCTCTGGGACAGAGATGTGGAACATATTCATAACTTATCCCAGGACCACGAAAACAAGCGCTATCAGGAAGGACACCCTTTTCCCGATTGCCTCAGTGTCACCGACGATCTCTTTGCAGCGGTCGCTGGTGCGCAGTGTGTCTGCATGGTGGTTCCTTCCCACGGCTACCGTGAGGTCTATAAAAAGCTCTTTCCCGTGCTTCCTGAAGGGACTCTGCTTGTCTCCGCGGTGAAAGGTATTGAGATCGCCAGTGGTATGACCATGACCGGTGTTATGCAACAGGAGGCAACCAGCTGTAAACACCTGCATCTTGGTGTACTGAGCGGCCCAAGTTTTGCCAAAGAGGTGGCCGATAAACAACCCACCGCAGTAACGGTTGCCTTTCAGGATCTTAAGGCGGCAGAGGCGGTACAGCATCTCTTTTCTACGGACTATTTTCGGGTTTATTCCTCAAGTGATGTGATTGGGCTTGAGATCAGTGGTGCCATGAAAAATATCATCGCCATTGCTGCAGGTATCTGTGACGGACTAGGCTATGGACTCAATACTCGGGCAGCGCTGATGACCCGTGGTCTGGCTGAGATTTCCCGCATGGGAGTAGCCTTAGGCGGACAACTCCAGACCTTTGCGGGTCTGGGTGGTATGGGAGATCTGGTGCTCACCTGCACCGGTGATCTGAGCCGTAACCGGACCGTTGGCCTCAAATTGGGCTCGGGACTGACCCTTGATCAGGCCCTCAGTGAGATGAAAATGGTGGCTGAGGGAGTCAAAACCACCAAATCCTGTCATGCCCTGGCAAAAAGTATGAATGTGGATATGCCCATCCTTGAGCAGGTCTATCAGGTGTTGTATGCGGATAAAAAATGCGCGGATGCGGTTGCCGAGCTCTTTCAGCGCGATCTCAAACATGAACTGCAATAACAAGTAACTCTATTTCTAGGTACATCTTGTCTATGGGGTGTCGTTTTCCTATAATTGCTGAAAACGACGTATGAGACTGAAACAATGTTCGTTGTTTACGGAGGTACGGGATGAAAAAATGGGAATGTACGATTTGTGGCTATATCCATGAGGGAGATGAGCCACCGGATGAATGTCCTATCTGTTCCGCCGACAAGAGTGCTTTTGTCGAGGTTACAGAAGAGGAACAATCGACACAGGAACAGCCTGTTCCCGAAGAACCAGCTGCTTCACCTGCTCCTGCCCAAAAACAAACCCAACTGCAAAAAATCTACTCCTTTGCTAGCGAGCAGATTCTGAAACATCATCTCCATCCCATCGCTGTGCATACGCCAAACGGCGTTCTTCCCATGGCTTTTATTTTTCTTCTGGTCACCTTATTTTTTGGCCTCCCCCTCTTTGAGACAGCCGCGTTTTATTGCTTTATTTTCGTGCTCATTGCCATGCCTTTTGTCGTCTTTACCGGCTATGAAGTCTGGCAGAATCGGTATAGGGGGGCGATGACCTCAACCTTTAAAATAAAAATAGGTGCCTCGATTATAACAGTGAGTCTCCTCTGTATCCTGATTCTCTGGCGAGCGGTGCAACCTGATGTACTCACTGCAGGCGGTTCAGGACGGTGGATATATATTCTTCTCTCCCTCATTCTGGTCAGCGCGGTTGGAATTGCCGGTCATCTCGGTGGTAAACTGGTTTTTGGGGGGAGGAAAACTCCATAAATCTGTATTACTCAAGAGCTGTTAGTTTTGGTAATTATACCTAATTTAGGTTAAAATCTGATTAGCGAAAATATCTTAATTAATATTTTTTCTCATTAACACTTGCCTATCATATTTTTTTGATGTAGTATGCCTTCATTCGAGCTTAATTTGCTTTAATTTACAATGTAATCATACTGTTAGAAAGCATAACGGTGATCTCGTAGAGATTATCAAAATCGTTCAATGAACATGGAGGTAACACCAATGGCCACAACAAATGACAATCTGAAAGAAGCCTTTGCCGGTGAGAGTCAAGCAAACCAGAAATACCGTGCTTTTGCCAAAAAGGCAGAGAAAGACGGTTTTGCTAACATTGCGAAACTGTTTCTGACCACCGCTGAGGCTGAGCGTATTCATGCCGAAGGTCATCTCAAAGCATTGGATATGATCGCCTCCACCGCAGATAACCTGCAGGCAGCCATTGATGGCGAGACCTATGAGTTTGAAGAGATGTATCCCCCTATGGTTGATCTCGCTGTAGCTGATGGTCACAAGGCAAAAACCATGTTCAAATTTGCTGTTGATGCCGAGGCAGTTCACGCAGAGATTTACACCAAGGCCCTTGAGGCAGTCAAAGCCGGTAAGGATATGGATGTGAGTGATTTTTATCTCTGTCCGATCTGTGGCTACATCGAGCTGGGGAAAGCACCGGAAAAATGTCCAGTCTGTGGTGCCAAAGGAGCCGTTTTTACTCAGGTTGCCTAAAAACACTCAGTTCCTGAAGTAGTTCTAAAAAAGCGGATAGCCTCAAAGCTATCCGCTTTTTTTGTTGGTTCCGTTCAACTACGTTTATCAATGTTCCCAGTTTTAACTGTTTTTTCGGCATATCAATATGCTCGGGTCCGATACCACAGCACCCTCCTATAATGGATACACCCATCCCATGCCACTTTTGGGTAAAGTCAGCATACCTTTTTGGATCAAGGTCATCACGTATCTCAAAAAGTAATGCATTGGCCTGCAGCTTTTGAAAAAGATCCGGCCTGTATGAACCAAAAAGGGGTGGCAGAGTCCCCACAATGAGACAAGCATGGAAAGAGCAGACCACTCCAGGTGGTGAAAAGGGGCATCCATTCGAAGCAATTCTCTTGCCATCCCTCCCGTCCAGGATGATCTCCCTGAATTTTTTCCCAAGAGAAAGAGGCACACCTTCTGTGGATGTGTTCACAGAGAGAGTTCATCCATGAAATCAAAGAGGGAGAAAAAAGAATATCTCAGATTCTCTAATAATATATTTTTTATATATAAATAATTTGTTGTTATTATTACGGCTGTTTAATTGTTGAAAACATGTTTAACTCATTGAACTAATGTTTTTTTTATTGTTAATAATTTTGTTTACCCCCTCGGGGAAATTTGATGAGAACTTGACACATTGTGGGGCTTTTGACTCACCAACGGCTTGCGAACAGGTTTTCAACACCCTTTTCAACAGCTTTTGACCTGTATCCTTACTGGTGGGGGAAACGACTTGAGAGAGAAGAAAGGTATTGAGGAATGGGGTTATCTTACATAAAGGTACGTAACGCGACATAGGAATTGTTTGAATCTCCTAGAGCATCGCTTCTTTCGTAGTTTCATCACTCCTAAAGCTTAGAGGCATTTATGCTGCAAGTTTTGTGGAGAGAATCCCTACACTATCTTGAAGTTTTTCGTCTGAGAAATCGTATTCACCGAGAAGGTTGAGATGCCGCCAGGCGACGACGGAATGAGTACGAATGGCCGTCAAAATATGGTCTTTGTCCTCCTGAGTTTCGGCATGGGCGAGTTTATGAGAGAGGTAGAGATAGTCCCAGCAAATGATGCAGTTCTTGATTAGACGGTTGCAGGCCTCGGCAATTTCCTGCTCTTCTTTTTCGGCCTGGGCATATTCCCTGGGGCTGCCGACTGCAACCGCACGGGTTAAGCGATTGGCCAGTTCAACTTTGTTTAACTGTTTTTCAATGGCCTGACGCAGCTCAAGTTCATCAATGTAGCGCAGGATGAACAGCGTTTTGATGATCTGCCCAAAGGCCTTCATAGTCTTGTAGAGCGCATGCTGTTTGGAGTATGAATTTAGACGTCGAAATATATCGGATGCCGTCGTTTCCTTGAGCTTTATGGTCACGATCAGGCGCAAAAAGTCATCCCAGTTATCTTCAATAATTCGCTCCGCAACATAATTGTCCGGAGTAATTTTCCAGTCTGACTGGTCATCATTTTTATGAGATTTGAAAATGTAAAGCTGTTGCTTCTTCAGGTTCTTAATACGGGGAGCATATGAAAAGCCAAGCAGATGAGTAGCTGCAAAGATGGCTTCGCTGTAGCCATGAGTGTCTGTGGAATGAATATCGCTTTTCACCACATCGTTACGCATGAGACCGTCAATAACATAAGCACTTTCACGTTCCGCCGCGCTGAAGACGAGGGAATGCCAGAGCAGATTACGCTCATCGATGAAGGAATAGGCGCTGACGCCCTGGCCTTTACCAAAATATTTGAAAGAATAATTGGCGTTGAGCTAATCCCTGCGCACTTCGAATTTTTGTCCGTCACTGGCGGTGTGTAGTTTAACCTGATCCTTCTGGTAAATTTTTGGTAGGTCCATCCCGTCCAGATCTTTGATAACACGGTCATTTGCTGCTTGAAGATTGTCGAGAGATAAATACCAGTTGACTGCATGAACGAGTTCGTTTTCCGTAATCTGTGAGGAAATCCGACCCATTTTATGAATGCCTATCCCGCAGCCAAGTGCCATCACGCCAGCAATAAGAGAGCGAGGAGAAACGGTATTTCGCACATGGCGCTGCTGCCAATGTTGCAATTCATCAAGAAAGCCGCAATGACTGTTGATGGTGGCCAAAACCTCTGTGAGCGGAACGTAGTGTCGTTCGGGAAAAAGAGCCTGCAACGGGGCGGCATCTTTGCTTCCAAGCGCCGGAGTCGCTATCCGAAACTGACTATTGGCCAATATTTCAGGTACGGATTTCCCCCTGCATTGATGTGTGCATTAGTGACCTGATATTGCTCGGAAAGGGCTTTATCTAAGCCATGCATGACCATTTTAGAATCAACAAAATCTAACAAGTCAGCCTGTTTCAGTAAATCTTCTTTGTTGTGATCCCAACGATCCTTGGCGATCAAGTAATCATCAAGGGGACGGTACTTGTAAGAGTGCTCCAGGTTCAGATTACCGGATTTGATACCACTGGCCGTATGCATGAACAAAAATGCTTTGTAGAGCGAAGTTCTGAATTTCTCATTCTTCCCGGTCGATACGGCTTGGCGTTCTTGAGGCTCAAGGAAATCCAGTGGTGCGGCAGATGTAATAACACCGCTCGATACTTTGAAATATTCGATGGCCTCCCTCAGCATTGTCGATCCCGGCTGGGCCTTAAAGTCCAGGGCTTTCAGTATTGGCGATACCCGGCTTTGCAACTTCAGTGAGCGGGCTTCAAGAACATCAAAATAGTCCTCATCACTCAGCTCATTGTCCTTGCCTACCGCCAACAACATGCGAATGTTACCAATTTTATAGGTATCGCTCAGCCGGGAATTTTCAGTGACTTCCCGGATTTGCCGCAAAATATCAAACACCTCGCCATCAAGACGTGACAGAAGGCCAGAAAGTGCTTGATTCCGGTTCGTGCGTTGACCGTAAACCCTTTCTTTATGCTCTCGCTGTGCAGAACTTTGAAAGGACTTGATGACGCTGAGCAGAACATCAACCAGGTTGTCGTGTAATCGGTAGTATTGATGAGCGACAAAAGCACTGACGTGTACAAAACGGTCCTCATCAGAACGCTGATTCAGCTGGAATATTTGTGACTTGATAACGCTGCCAGCATAATATCGTATCCCCTCATGCGTTAAGTTCATCGCTCTCAAAACCGGGGTAAGATGCGTATGAAGTTCTGTGAGATCAGCGAGGTCTTCGATACTCATCCGGATTTTGGTTGGCCTAGTCGATTGCGAAAGCTTTTTGAGTAATGTCAGCCTGTAACGAACTGTTTTCCCTGAAGGTGAACTTATGTCCTCTGGTGCGGATTTCACCTCTTCTTCATTTGCTTTGTCATCCACGTTTTGAACAAAAAGTCCTTCCAAAAGTTCCCTTGTATGAGACGTCAATTGTTGTTCGATGATGGCTGACAAATCCCTTTTCCGCCGATTAAGTACTGTCAGAATGAGTTCAGCTAGAGGGTGATAGCCTGGTAACTGGATGCGCTGGGAGATAATTCGGTCAACGCATCGAAAGAAAATAAGCTTGGGTTTGAGCTGAGATTGCACCATGCTGAAGATTTCAGTGACGACAAATTGCTTGGCGTCATAGTCGAACCGTCTGAACCCGTAGAATTCTAAAATCATAAGTTCATGCCGCTGCCGGGTTCGATTGGCATAAGCTTCTGCATTGAAACTGCCATGTTGCATATCCAGACAGCGCTCAACATGATCAATATCGCGCTGGTGATAATCCTTCGGAGAAAAGAACCTCTTTGCCGCTTTGAAATACCCGCAAGAGACGAGAAAACCAACCTGATGAGCCGGTTTACGAAAGTTTTGAGTCGTTTCCAGCAAGGTTTTTGAAAACTCAAAAAATTGCTCCCTCTGGCGAGCATCAAAGACTGGAGGCTTATCGAACTGCTCCAGCTCGGTTGCGCTTAAAATGCGCATCCTTGGCATAGTTTCACCCCTCTGACCAAGCTAGCTACTTCCAAACCCCTCTTATTAGAAATCCTCAAATTCTTGCCAAGGCACTGATTCAGACATTTCGTTTAAGCTTGCTGCCTGTTGCTCGTTTGCCTCTCCAGTTATGAGCAGGTGTAATATCGGAATTATAGCCCCTGGATTGAACCTGGGGTTAGGGTCCTCTCCATCCAGTAGCCCATCATTGTCAGTGTCTGGATTGTTCGGTAGCAATCCCAGTACATATTCCTCGTAATTTGTGAGTCCGTCGTTGTCAAAATCCTGGTCGGCATCATCTACGTATGGATTGAGACCATATTGTACTTCAAAGAGGTCTGGCATGTTGTCCCCATCGCTGTTTACACCACTCAGTTCGTCCTGATCACTAATTCCATCTCCATCCGAATCGCTCTTGGATGGATTCATGCCAAATACGTACTCCATGTAATTTGTAAGCCCGTCATCGTCATAATCAAAATTTGCATCGTTGCCATTTAAGCTGCTTAAAAATGATGAATAACTGGCTTCAAAGCCTGCTGGCATTAGGTCACCATCGGTATCACTATCGGAAGTAACAACGCGTATAAGAGCTGTTCCATGGCTAACTGAACCGGAGGAGTCTGTTACCTGATAGAAAATGGAAAAGCTTCCCAGCTGGGTCGGGGTTCCAATTAGGGTGTTGTCTAGAGAGCGGATGGTAAATCCGGGGGGGATGCTCTCACTATTTATACTGATATTGCCGTTGGAGCTGTCCAGTCGTATCGCCCCCTGCCTGTTAATCACAAATTCATAGATATGCTGACCGCCATACGAATTTTGTGGGGTGAGGCCGTTTCCCGTTTCAAGGTAGTCGGTGTCGATCAGGTTAGGGTTTGTGCCTATGACTGATTCGATATCATCCGGGATTCCATCCGTATCTGAATCTGGCAAAATCACCTCTTCTGAAAACAGGGCGTTCACAACCACCGCAGTTGCGTAGAGGTTGTGGTCCACGCTACCGTTTTGCTCTTGTTTTGAAAGCAGAAAATCAAGGCTTTTTCCATAAGCAGTCGATACAGAAGGGTCTGCTCCAGAGACATCCTTTGCAACACCTAATGCCTGTGCCGCAAATGCTGTTTCAATGATTGCCTGATCATCGCTGTCTGAAATTGCGCCGTTTGCATACTGTTGCAAGGCCAACCAGTGAGCCGCATATTTGTCAGCGTATTGCCCCCAGTATGCGCCACCGATTTTGTGAAAAAGCAGAAGCACTTGCGCTGTTGGCAAGACGCCAGATTGCCCTTTAGCGTTGTATTTGCTAGCACTATTTGCCCAGCCACTTCCCGTGGTCTCGTCTGTTGGTACAGCGGTGTTGCGGTAACTTTTGAGGTAATTAATCGAATCAATGGTGGTGGCATCTGTGGGTAAGATATCGATAAGTGTATTCAGGGCTGCAGTGGTATCAAATGTTGAATAACGAAGATTCTCTTGAGCACCCCAACTGGTGCCTGATATTGAAGAATACGATTCACTATGCCCCAGCTCGAGGAGCATATCGATATCGACCGGGATATTGTTGTCATTTAATACCTGGAATTTTCGAGCTAAATCATCAGCGGTGAAAGGCTCGCTGTTGGAAAGCCAGTTCAAGCCTCTCTGATAGACAAGGCCTGTAATGCCGTATTTGTTGCAAACTTGCAGCACCGTTGCAGTTACTCGAATTTTTTCGTATTCGCTTTCTCCCCAGCTTCCGTCTCCATTTTGATTTTCGAGCAAATATGCGAGACCTGCATTCCTCCCAATATTCAACTCTCCTGCAGTAGGTGATGCAAAGCCAATTTGAGTGAATGTGGAGAACTGAAAGAAAGAGATCAGCCCTAGTATTATTATTTTTTGTATCATGGTTTAGTGGGGGTTTTTTAGAACGGTAAATTTAATTTTCACGAATTTTTGTGCTCTTGTGTTTTTATTTTTGAAAAAATTAATCTGTCCCTTTGGGGTATTATGGCCAGCGGCATCCCTCGAAGGGATGTTGCTAAAAATCTTGGAGTGTCGATTCCGACACTCTACCGTTGGCTGCCCGCCACTGAACGTGTTTGACTTGCGTTTTTTTCGTTTTAGGAACGCCCCGGCAAAAAACGGTAGACCACTCTATTCAACGAAATAACCCTTATGCGACATTGCACGAGGTACGCCCGGCCTTGGTCGGTGGTGCGGTCGCCTGCCCTTGGTTTGTCACTTCGCGAAAAGAAAGAACTGAACCCATGAAATACTCAGTTCGAACTCATTTCTGGAAAAAGCACTAAATCTTCCTGACTCACAACCAACTGGGCAAGTGTTGTTCCCGTGGAGGCATCGGAGAATTCAACTTCGTAATATCCTTCTCCGTAAACTTCAATGATATAGCCTATCATTCCCCGGTGCCCCCCTTCATCCTCATATTTATCGGTTACTAGCTTTACTCTGCTGTATTCTAACCACATGTCGCATCACCTCGTAAATCCAGAAAAGGGCGTATTGAGCTTGATGCCTCCGTCAGGCTGAATCATCCAACCCGATTGCATGTGACTCGTCTTACCCGCAGCATCACCGATGCCAGGAACCTCTATCTCGATACTGATGCGTTGCCCGTATTGGTCAAGTTTCCCAAGCGTGTACTCACCTCTTGCGAATTTGGCGGCCGCTTGCTCCTCCCACATTCGAGCAAGTTCGGCAGAATTCTCCTTCCCATAACCGAGGCCTCGAAACACAGCATCCTTTCCGTGAGTTGCACCCTCTTTAAATATGTAATCAGAGAACTTCTGAACAGGCGCTACACTCTTTGAGGCTTTTCTTATACTAAATCACGACCTTCCGATACTCCCAATGGTTTCCAGGTATCATCTCCACTGATATCATTCAGAAATTCATACCATGTTGCACATATTTCAACATTTTCTGAGAGGTTTGGAATTATTTTCAGTAACTCCTGTTCTTGAGAATTCGTCAAATGGAGAATGATAAAATTTTCGCCGTCTTCAACCTCCAACTCAGCTATATATTTATCATTATTCAAAAAATAGATGTGTGTTACACCTTTATCCGGATCAAAATAAAGATTTTGCAATATTGTCCATAAACTTAAACCATTTCCCCATAAACGGAATCCTCTTAAGTCGGCATTAACATCTGGAAATGGTTCTTCCTCTATGCGCCAGCCATTTGAAAAAAAATCATCAATTTGATTTCGATGAAATTTTGTATATAGCCTGATATTATTGCAAATTTCAGCTAAACATCCCAATAAAACGATCCATCTATTTTTATCAAACCCACCATCATTATTTAATTTGCCAATATTGATTATAATATTCATCTTTCCCTCTTCACCTGTTCTCTGTTGGAAGAAGATCCCCAGGGGAAAATGTACCACCCCCTGGTGTGGCAGGAGTGTGGGGATCTTTGTTTGGAATCCTAAAATATATAGGCTTAGTTTTACCAGGAGGTGGATAATCAGACTGTTTTTTTACATGATAATGGTCACCAGGATAATGTTCTGTACCACCATGCTCGGGATGATATTCAACTTTATATTTTTTCCCTCCAGCTTCGACCTCATAAACAATCTTGCCATCAAGTTTAACCGTTTTGGTCATTCCTGGATAATTTTCTGGGAATAATTTGTTGGGATCAGAAGGAAAGCGTGCACTCTTTGAGGCTCTAGTTATTGGCAAGGAGGCAACAATATCATCCCCATAGCTTTTCATAAGTCCATTGACTGCGATTTTTCCAACCGAAAAACCAATTTTGATCACAGCAGCAGCTGTGCCAAGTGCTTCAAAAGGACCGATTGTTGATTCTAGACCTATCTCTCCAGTGATGCTCCCATTTAAATCGTGTAACACCCCGTTATTATATCCAACTAAGTAACTTCCTGTATCAAAGGTATTTGTTGAATTGCTAGTATTCATCCCCCAAGGATCAACATAATTCACAGGGCTGTTCATCACGTAAACGTATCGATTTAGCCCATCTATAAAGCCCAGGGATCGGGTTGGGTAAACCTGCCTATCTGCGGGTCATAGTAACGAGAACGGTAATATACCAATCCGGTAGCATCGGGCACTCGTCCGGTATAGCCGTATTGCGGAGTGTTGCCGGTGGATGCCGTGATATTGCCCCAGGCTCCATAACGGGTTGTACCCGTGAGAATACCTGCCATGTCACTGACCGCGACGATGGAACCCAGCCCATCGCCATGGTAATAGCTGGCACTTCCTGTGGCTGTGTTAATCCTGACCAGCGGTCATCCATTGCGGCACCGTGCCCATACAGCACGGTGGGGGTACCCCAATCCGGTGTGTATTCCGCCTGGATATCAGGTTCATTGTAATGGTAGTTGGTCGTGGTAGAGCCTATCGTTTTGGCAATGCGGCGAAAAGAGTGGTCATAGACGTAGGTCTCTGTTTCCAGGCCATCACCGGATACCGAAACAAGCTGTTTCGGCAAAAAATAGATCTGTCCCTTTTTTAGTCTGTTATTCTCGGTAACAAGGAGTGCCATTATGAGGCTGGTGCTTTAAAGATTTTGTTGCGCCTAATTGGCGAACCGCCGCCGCTCTTCAGAAGTCTTGGCCTTAGCCTGACGGCTATTCCCTACTCCATTAGGATAGGTGGTCATTTCAACAATTTATCTCTCTCGTCAGCTGAGAACTGCTGTATTCCTTGTAAACAGGTCAAGTAATACAGAAGCTCATTTTTGTTTGTCCAGTAGTCAGGCTCATTAATGTGACGTAACGCCCATTCACAATTTTCCATTAATTCAACATTGTTTTTATAGTAACTGTCTATTGGAAGCTCCATTGAGACTTCATGTGCAATTTCCTCCCTTGTCATTTCGCCAGAAAGAAACATTGCGATTAATTTTATAAAGAGTTTTTTGACGTCCATTTTATTTCACCACCTGTTGCCCTGATTGGATCAAAACGGAGTCGAAATCACGATGCACCACCCTCCCAGTTTTATCAGTTACAGTATGAACAGTAAAGTTAGCCTGACCAGTGGTAGGATTATTATATTTTATAACGGTTTGCTGGCCTCCTGTTAGTTGGACGAAGCCGCTGCGCGGCAGAATAAAAACCAGTGTATACTCGTGTAAGAGTTTAATTTTCAAACACTTACAGCAAGGAGTATACTATGAACAAAGCCGAAATTAAACGATTCGAGTCCCTCTATGAACGCCACCTGCAAAAGCTTGCGCTACAAGGGAAAAGCGCCAAAACAATAGATGCTTATGGCCGAGCTGTGCGTCGACTGGTCTCATATTTCGATTGTTGCCCCGACAAGCTCAGCGTGCAAGAGCTGGAAGAGTACTTTGCCAAATTGGTCAAGGGGTACTCTTGGAGCACAGTCAAGCTGGACCGGCTCGGTCTCATGTTTTTCTGGAAACATGTTCTGGAGACGGATTGGCAGTGGCTCAACATCGTCAAAGCACCTGTCGTTAAAACCATTCCGGATATCCTGACCCGCGAAGAGATCGGCAGGATCATTCATGGCTGCCGGGAGCTCCGCTATCGCGTCTTTCTCTTCACCACCTATTCCATGGGGCTTCGCCTGGAAGAGGCTTTGTCTCTTCAGGTCGGTGATATCGATACCGGCCATATGAAGGTCCATATCCGTCGCGGTAAGGGGCATAAAGATCGTCTTGTCCCGTTGCCGAACCGCACCTTGGAAGCGTTACGCCTGCTCTGGCGTGAACACCAGCACCCGAAGTTGTTGTTTCCCAATTACCGGGGATCAATGGAAACGATCCGACAGGCGACAAACCACATGAATAATGGCGGTGCTCAGCAGGCCATGAAGGCCGTTGTCACCTCCTGTGGAATTAAAAAAAAGTCTCGATCCACAGCCTTCGCCACAGCTTCGCTACCCACCTGCTCGAGTCCGGCCTGAGCCTAAGGCATATCCAGGCTCTGCTGGGGCATGCCAGCCCCACGACTACTGCCCGTTACACTCATCTCACCGATGTTGCCGAACTGGATAGCCAGGCAACGATCAATGCCTTGGTCAACTCACTGCAACTCAATCCGGCAGGGAGATAACTATGGACCTGGCCACTCTTGTTCACCAATATTATGATGTCTTCATGGCGCGGTTCGGCAAAACCATCCTGCCAGAACAACGCAAGGCCCTTGATGCGATTCTCCGTTGCCGAACGCCTGCTTCCGGGGAACTCTACGTGCAGTGCCCTGACTGCCATCATGGCCAATGGCGGCCTCTCTCCTGTGGTAACCGCCATTGCCCGCGCTGCCAAAATCACCTGACCAGTCTCTGGATCGACAAACAACGGGAAAAGCTCCTGCCTGTGCCCTATTTCATGGTGACCTTTACCTTGCCCTATCAGCTGCGTTCGTTGGCTTATCGTCACCAGGGAGAGGTCTATTCGCTCATGTTCCGGTGTGCTGCCGAAGTCCTGCGTTCATTCGCCCGCAATGCAAAATCTTTGGGCGCCGAGATCGGCATGACCATGGTCCTGCACACCCATTCAAGGAGATTGGAATTTCACCCGCATATCCACGTCCTGATCCCTGGAGGTGGCATTGACCAACAGGCTCGGGTTTGGAAAAAGCTATCGGGGAAATATCTCTTCAACGGTTTTGCCTTGGCCAAAGCCTTTCGCGGTAAGTTCCTGGCCGGAGCAGATGCTATCGGCTTGCGGATCACAGACAAAGTTCCGAAAAAATGGGTTGTCCACTGCGACCATATGGGCACCGGCGCACCGGCCTTAAAATACCTCGCAAGGTATTTGTACCGAGGCGTGATTGGAGAAAAAAACATCATTGCCAATACCAACGGCGAAGTAACCTTTAGGTACCGGGACAGCGCTACCGGGACAATGCAGAAGAGGACGCTTAGGGGAGAAGAGTTTCTGCGTCTGCTTCTTCAACATGTCCTGCCAAACGGGTTTAGGCGGCTGCGCGAATATGGATTTCTGCACGGGAATGCGAAAAAAATCCGTATGCTGGTCCAGTTGGTCCTGCACGTCGTTATCAGGCCGCAGCCGCCTCGCCCCCGACCAGTGTTTGCCTGCCCTCACTGCAATCAACCGATGCGCATTGTGTGCTTTAGAAATTCTTACCGCCAACCCGGGTAACCTTTAAGCGAGACGCCGCTTCACCGTCAAGAAGACCACGGGAGGAAAACTCTTTTATGAGCAGCGAGCCGCTTTTTAACGCCTGATACAGGCGAATGCATTTCTACGTCCTGCGTTCAGCACTACCATTCTGGTAGTGCTTCCAGTATATTCCAGAGCAATATTTATTTCCTTTGAGAGGCCGGGCTTGTCCAACCCCGGATAAGATTGTGGTTCGTTCGTGCCTCACTCACACAATCTATCCTTATTCGTTCGCCATGCCATGTCGCAGGTTTGATTTGGACAACATGTTCCTGTAGTCCAGAAAAAGCCTTACCTCCTCGCGCCTCCGCGTTCCCTATCTTCTGTAGGATATTACCATCAACCTTTAGGGCACCAGTTCTTGTCGTTTGAGCATTCTTAAGTAAGTCAAGAGTGCTTCCCTTTGAGGCAAGGGGGCAAATCTAAATTACATAGACTCAAAAGTACTACGACCATTTTTAACAAGCTTAAATGATTTAATAATTTTCTCAGAAAAATCTTGTGATGCTTCAATGTACATAGCGGTACTGTCATGCAAACCAAATCGTACTTGTAGGTCATCAGCATTTATTTCAGCATCTAAATCATAAAACCATTCTTCTTCACCCCGACTAATATCCAATAATAACTCAGGATCAACTTTTAACTTTTCTTCTTCATCAAGCTGTTCATCCCATTCATTTACCTTTAAGCCATATCCTTGCGAGCGGAGAACCCATAACTGATAGGCTGTTGAAGAAATCTGCTGAATTATTAATAGAATTAGCTTCCTCAATGGAAAGCCTTGCGGCGTAGTGTCTTCATCTAGTATCCAGTATCTCATAGTGGGCTACCTCCTCCCTTTTCTCTCCGGTATCCACCTTTTGGAGCAAGCTTAGGATTGTTTGGTGTTAATTTGTGTTGATGTGGAACATGAGGATGCACGTCTGGAAATCCATGATCGGTAAAATCAATATCTCTTTTTGGTTGCAAGTTACCATTTGACCCATATCCCCATTCTCTTGCCTGTGGCTCTGATCCATATTTGGGTTTCGAACGTCCAAGCTGTGTATGTGGAAAATTGGAATCTGGAATTGGTACACCCTGCTTATCAGTCGGTAGTATTCTATTTGGAGTATAAGATCCTGGCCGTGCACTCTTTGATGTAGGTACACTTTTAACACTCCCGCGAATCATTGCTGCCATACCAAGCGTATCTTCAACACTGCCGCTAGTCAAAAATCCAACAAAAAAACGAGCAACAGGATTTTCAAGTGATTGATGATATGGATCGATAAACTTTTTTGCAGCATATGATGCAATACTTGAAGGGGTATCAGCGTAGTTACCTTTATAAGCTTGAGCCAAGGGGCTATTTTGAAAGAAATTTTCTGTTTCAGCTTCAGCCAAGATATTGCTACCCCAAATGCCTCCACTATCACCCGTAACAGTTGGAGTGCTAGCACTCATCCCCCAGGGATCAACATAATTTACAGGGCTGTTCATCACGTAAACGTATCGATTCAGCCCATCTATAAAGCCCTTGGGATCGGGTTGGGTAAACCTGCCTATCTGCGGGTCATAGTAGCGAGAACGGTAATAAACCAATCCAGTAGCATCGGGCTCTCGTCCGGTATAGCCGTATTGCGGAGTGTTGCCGGTGGATGCCGTAATATTGCCCCAGGCTCCATAACGGGTTGTACCTGTGAAAGCACCTGCCATGGTAACTGATCACGGGATATGTAATGCCTTGAAAATACAAGGAACCTGTAAGCGGTTGTGGGGCACCCCAGCTGTGCCTGATCGATCCTCTCAATTATACATACGGTATATTGGGAGGTTCGAGCATGTGCAGATGGGGTGCCCCACAACTGCTTACCTGCCATGTTACTGACCGCGACGATAAAGCCCAGCCCATCGCCATGGTAATAGCTGGCATTTCCTGTGGCTGTGTTAATCCTGACCAGCGGATCATCCATTGCGGCACCGTGCCCATACAGCACGGTGGCAGTACCCCAATCCGGTGTGTATTCCGCCTGGATATCGGGTCCATTGTAATGGTAGTTGGTCGTGGTAGAGCCTACCGATTTGGCAATGCGACGAAAAGAGTGGTCATAGACGTAGGTCTCTGTTTTCAGGCCATCACCGGATACCGAAACAAGCTGTTACGGCAAAAATAAATCTGCCCCTTTTTCCACAGGTTGCCATCGAATCTGTAAGCGATTGTGGAGTACTGGGTATGCAAGGCATCGACCTGTGTGCAGCACATCGATACCCAACAGGCCGATAAAATCGCAAATTCGGTGCCCCGTGAACGCTTATTTTTTAATGGTCGTAATACCCCCTTCGATAAATGGAAACGGCTTCAATGGTGCCTTCCCGAACATAGACACCGAATCCTAAATCAGGGAAATCATACCCAACATCATCTTGTATTGTTTTGAAACCTTTGTTCGACATTTCCTGCTGGATGCTATTTGCTTGCCTGCCAATAAAAGTAATGCCGTCATACATGGGGTTTGACGGATAGAAAGCCTCGATAAATTCCAATTTGTCTTGATCATCAAAATTTAATTGGAGACCAAATATATCATAGGAATCTATTTCTTGATCTTCATTTCTATCCCTTGAAAAGGTTTTATATTTATTTTGAAAAATTTCTCTTAAATCACTTCTGTTCATGCCGAATCGGATGTCGCCTAAACCTATAAATGTAACTATTCTTTGAAGATCCATTATCATTTCCTAATCTAATGAGTCAATCATCTGTAAAATACTTTCATCGTACTTGTTGTCAAATTTTGATTTGATATCATCAATGTCCATTTGTATGGCATCATCAATTTCACCTTGATCTATAAAACTTTTTTGTTGTTTTCTGTAATTTTGAGCTGATTTTGAACGTCCCCAGCTTGCTGTTTTTTGATGATCTGATGTGCTCATTAGAATTCCAGGTCCTTTATTTGTTGAAAATGGACTCACTGAGTCAGCTGGCATATGATGCACTTGACCACCTTTGTTGACAGCACGTACATCAATATAGCGACCTCCCGTTCTCATTGAGGCGATGCTTGAAGCAACATCGACGGCTTCATCAGCATGCCTTGCGGCAGTTTGCGCAGCTCTCACGCCCTGCCCAGCAATTGGTATCATTGATGCTGCAGCAATACCAAAATTTGTCCAATCCCCTTCAAAAGCATAAAGGACAGTGTCAACAGCGTCGGCGAAGTTGCCAGCGCCAGGAAATAATCCCGCACCAGCGAGAATATCATGTCGGTTATTCCATACTGATAAAACAGCTGAGGTTGTCGATTCCCAGATGCCTGCACTATTTTGTGTATTTGTTGAATTGCGTGCATTCATCCCCCAAGGATCAACATAATTCACAGGGCTGTTCATCACGTAAACGTATCGATTCAGCCCATCTATAAAGCCCTTGGGATCGGGTTGGGTAAACCTGCCTATCTGCGGGTCATAGTAACGAGAGCGGTAATATACCAATCCGGTAGCATCAGGCTCTCGTCCGGTATAGCCGTATTGCGGAGTGTTGCCGGTGGATGCCGTGATATTACCCCAGGCGCCATAACGGGTTGTACCCGTGAGAATACCTGCCATGTCACTGACCGCGACGATGGAACCCAGCCCATCACCATGGTAATAGCTGGCACTTCCTGTGGCTGTGTTGATCCTGACCAGCGGATCATCCATTGCGGCACCGTACCCATACAGCACGGTGGGAGTACCCCAATCCGGTGTGTATTCCGCCTGGATATCGGGTCCATTGTAGTGATAGTTGGTCGTGGTAGAGCCTACCGATTTGGCAATGCGGCGAAACGAGTGATCATAGACATAGGTCTCTGTTTCCAGGCCATCACCGGATACCGAAACAAGCCGATCCAAAGCGTCGTACCGCATAACGGTGTCATTGCCGTTCTCGGTTTTGCCGGTCATGTTGCCGTTATCGTCGTAGCTAAAACTGGAAACAACGGGGCCGGTTGCAGAACCGGTGCGTATCCGGAGAAGCTGGTGTTGATTGTTGCTGGAATGGTAATAGGTCGTTCCGCCGACAGTTCTGATTCTTCGGTTGCCGAAAGGATCGTACTCTATTTGGTCGAGGGTGGTGTGGGTGGCGGTATCGATTTCCTGGGTAAGTCGCCCTAAACCGTCGTAAACGTATTCGCGGTTTTGGGTGGCGCCCTGGAGGGACAAGGCAGCGGTTACGGTATCGCCTGCAGCGTTATAGGTGTAGTCGTTTCTAATCAGCTCGGTTGAGCCTTTGGTGGTCACGATGGATTGAACGCGATTATCCTTGAAATACTGGTAGGTGCTGACCAGGTCATTGGGAAATGCTTTTTGTCGTAATCTGCCACCGGAATCGTAAATATAACTGATCAGCCCTTGGTCCGAAGTTCGTATCCCGGTGAGTCTGCCGACCGGATCGTACAGGTATGAGGTGCGGTTTCCATCGCTGTCTGTGCTCTGGTTGAGTAATCCGCCAAGTGAGTAGTCGTATGCAATGTATTTTTCAGCCCGGTCATCGGTAACCTTTGTCAACCTGTGGGCAGTATCGTAGACATAATCAAAAGTAACGTTTGTGGATTGAATTCTGGTTGGCTGCCCTATTCCATTTCTGGAGTACTGAATGGATTCCTGAATTACTCCCGATGCATCTTTGACTGTTTTGCTTTTTACGGTACCGCCGTAAGAGTAGGTCAGAGTGGTGGTGTTGCCATTCGGGTCACCCCTGCTGAGAGCGTTGCCGTGAACATCGTATTGCTTGATCTGCCAGAGATTGTTGGCCGCATCGTATTTTTTCAGGAGTCTGCCAAAATCGTCGTATTCGTACCGTGCCTGAAGTTGCAGATCATCTGCCGATGTATCTCCTGCACTGTTCGTATATCCGCCGTAAACGTGGGTTTGGTGACCAAGGGTATTGTAGGTATAGGTTGTGACGGGACGAACATTTCCCAGAACAGAATCTGAGTAAACAGGGCTGACCACGCGGACCACTCGTCCCAGCTCATCGTAATCACTCAGGGTTTGCCTGCCTGCTGCGTTGACGGTGCTGGTGACATTACCCGCGTTATCGTAGGTGAATTCCGTCCAGTTGTCTTCGGCATCGGTAATTCGTTTGAGCCGACCGTTATTGTCTGGCCCATAATAACTGTAGGTGGTTTGGTTCCCATTTGGATCGATCAGCTTTTTCACCCGACCGATCAAGTCGAGCTCTTTTTCAACAGTATTTCCCTCTTCATCATACGCTTTGACGACCCTGTTCAGGTCATCGTACTCGAAATGAAGAATATAGCCGTCCGGTGATTCGATGCTTTTCAGATTCCCGGCATCGTCGTAAGCATAATAGGTAGGTGCACCGGCACTATCGGATGAGACAATGCGGCGATTTGCTTTGTCATAAGCGGCTGTCGAATTATCAGCAAGGATTACGACACCATTGCTCATGACCATGAGCCCCTGGCCGGTGCTGAGACCGCTTTTATCGTAGCTGAAGGTGCGGGTGCCCCCTAATGCATCGGTTCCTTCCTGCAGGAGACCGGCATCATCATATGTATAGGCCACAGGATATAAAGAACCGTTGTAACCTGAAACCAGACGCCCCTGTGAATCGTACACTGACTGATATGTCCCAAGCCCTTCGTCGCCCGAGATAACACCATCCCCATTGGTGTCGCCAAAATACCCCGCACTGGTTGGTACAATACCAATGGTTCCGTTATTGGGGTCTGTATAGTCAAGCTCAGTCCACGGGCCAGAATTTGGATTTGTAAAGTCCTTTACTTGGTGAAGAGAAGTGAGATTACCAAATCCGTCTTGGTCATATTCCATCCTGGTCCAGCTGACTATCTGGCTGGCATTGGCTGCCGGGTTAAACGTGGCGGGGTTGACCGTGGAGCCGAATCCGGATTTGAGCACAATGGTATCGGTGAGATTCCCTGAATCATCGTATTTTTTGATACTGTAGTCGCCCTGAACGTTTTTAATCAGTTGAGGTTGGCCGAAGGCGGTAAAATAGGAGTAGGTGACGGCATCGCCAGAGGGATACTGTTGAGAAATGAGATTACCATTCGTATCATATCCGTATTCTGTTTCATAACCCATCGCATCTATGACCCCGGTTCTCAGCATTGGGTCGTTTGGGTCTTCATAGAGATACGTCTCCGTGCCACCTAAGGAGTCAGTAATTTCAACCGGTAGACCGTTCTCGTTAAAGATATAATGCTGCACTCTCCCCAGTTCATCGGTGGAAGTCGCTTCTCGGCGAAAATCGTTGTAGCTGAAAGTAACTGTTTCCCCTTCACCGTTGGTATGCCGAAAAACCTTGCCGTTGACATAATACTCAAAGGTCATGGAGTAGCCGTTGGCATAGGAAAACGTTGCCAACCTATGGGCCAGGTTTTCACCGTCGGATTCGCTGTAATAGTTGTAACTGGTGCTGTTGGTATTGTGGTTACGGTCTAATGGGTTGCGATAACCGGTCAGCTGGTCGTCATGATAAAAATACTCGTATACGGTGTTGTCCCAATCGAGGGTGATTGTGTGGATGAGATCCGTGTTTGGGTAATAATCGAAGGAGAGAGTACGGTTATCGGGATCTGTTATCGTTATGAGTTTATTGCCGGAATAGTTGAGATGTATGGTGTTGCCGTTCCGATCAGTAATTTTGGTGAGGCGAGCGATGTCGCCAGTTGCTCCGTTTACCCCCTGAAAGCTATACGTTATTCCACTTTTTTCACGAACCTCAATTTCCCCAGCCACACCTGAGCTATAGGGCCTTTGTAAGCTAAAATAGAAACCATCGGGAATGGTAACCTTACTTGCGGTTATATTACGAACACCACCGGTGATACGAGTCGATTCGTCAAGACCGATATATTTTTCAGAACCGCTCCCGTTCGTCCAGACTATAGTGTCCGGTTTATTGTTTGCATCCGTATCGAAAAACTCCAGCGTCTGATTGAAGCTATGAGTCCAGCCCCAACCAAGCGGTCCTTGCTTTGGGGAGCGGCTATTGTAGGTTCTTTTAAAGAGGAGAGGGAGTCCTCGAGCGGGTAAGTGTATATCCGTCTCTTCATGGTACATATTACCTGTGACCATGTTGACCGGATCTCCAGAAATGGTGTTGAACTGGCTGGAGCCGAAATTAACCGCTGCGTTTACACTTAATATGCTATTTTTATCGGTTGCCCCTCCACCACTTGTAGAAGAATCGACTACAATTGGGGGCAGTATATAGCCACTGGAGAAGGTTGACTCTGGAGAGGAAATCCCGGAATAAATGATTGGGTCCGGTGTGTCTAAGGTGTATCCACCGGAAAAACTGGAAATAGGAAAACCAAAGAAATAACGACTGTCATTGATGTGTTCTATGGCATAAACAGGCCCCATCCATCCTCGATAGTTTATAGGCTCTTTAGATATGGTCAGCTTGTTGGCGTAATCCGACAGAAAAGAATTGGCTTTTACGTTATCTACCCAAACCTGCGGATAACAGGGATTTGATTCCGTTGGGTAGGAAGGATTCGTGCAAATATGGAGAAAAGAGTCCAGCCCATCTGCTGAAGTGAAAGATCGCACTTCATTTTCTTCTGCGGATGCAATCTGCAAACCGGAAACCGTGCTCACTGCATCTTTTGCTGCCATCTCCTGCCATATGTAACTTTCATAATGCGAGTAGGTGTACCCAGCGAGCCGGGTTGCGTCAGCGTTTATATCTTCCCCGGCAATATTTACTGCTTTACTTGTCCCGCCTGGAACATCAATGACAAAATTATTTGATTGGATTGCAAACGGTAAATCCAATACATATTCAATATTGGCTCTGGTTGAAGCAACACCTATATGATGACCTGATCGACCTGTTGTTCCCATTAATCGGCCGATTTTACGATGAGCCTCAGTGATATATTTCATGTACTTCGTGAGTACAATATGGAGAAATTCACCGATCGTTTCATCACGGTTGTCTGAGGGTTTGGTGACTGTGCTCAAGGTTTCAAGCAACCTGTTATACCTTTCCTCAAGGTACCGATTTGAGCCATTAAATGGGTAAGCGCTTAATGCATAATGTTCTATTGGTGATATCGTGTCGAATTCAAGGTAATCTTTGTCTGGTAGCGTGGCGCTGACTACATAATTGTTAACCCAAACACCAACTTTCATTTTGCTTTTTCTGAAGTTGCTACCATCACAGGTCGTCATACTTGCGAGATTGAGCCTATCACCGTTTATATCGAAAATCTCGGCACCATCTTTTCTAAAAAACGGTGTTACCGTAAGATTACTGCTACTGTTTGCACAATTAAGTTCTATTTCACCATCTATAAAATTATTGTAGGAGGTAATATCTGCTGAGTTTGCACCTTCGAAAGATAAACTGATCCTGTGCTGAGCAAAATCAGTCATTAGAATAGAAAATTCATTATTTGGTTCAAGCTTTATTTTGACAATAGCTCTCCACGACTCTGGTAAAACAGCCGATCTAGCTGTTGTGATATCTGAACTCCAATTTTTGTAGGCCCAGACATAATAGGGTAGCGTGTCGGGTAAAAAAGGATATGAAACAGGAAGCTGTTTCCACGTAGTACCTACGTCATCAATTGTCAGGTTCGGATCTTGACTTCGGATATTTTCCAGGAGTTGTTTTTCATACTCTTCGTGCGGAAGAGTTTTGGTTCTTTTGGACAGGAAATCAGCATAGTCAAATTCTAACTCTTCATTTGCTGCTTCCCCGTCTTTTCTTTCAAATCTTTTAAAGCTTGCGTCGGCGGGAATCCATTTGTGACTTTCCGATGTATCTCCGGTTCCACGGTAGTTCCCATAGGGAACACAGGTCTCAACCCAGGCATGGGTAGCTATAATAGCGCTTCCACCATCAATATTTGAGTGGGTATAAACAGGCTCTTCGCTAGTTTGCAGTACTGCTTGCGTCATTGCAGCAAAGTCTTTTACATTCCACCAGTTAAGATGAGCATCTTTATCCTGAAGGACAATCTGCCCTCTGACATACCTCGCGGGAATACTTGATGCACGCAGTAAAGCGATTAAAAGACTGGCGTGGTCGACGTCGTTTCCGCCACCGCTTGTAAGTGTCCCCAGAGCTCCTTTTACAGAACCGAAGTAGTGTTCATAAGCAATCTCATTCGTGACATACTCCAGAATTTTAAGCGGGGAATAATCGAGCTGGGCTGCCAGAGATGTGATTTTTTCGTATGCAACCGGATCAATTGACTGATCGACTTCCAGTTCTGGATCTGTCAGTTTGAGGTCAAGGGAAATATTTGCATCATAGTCCGCCTGGTTTGCGTAACAACTTACAATCAAAGGATCGACAGGAGGTCGTGCGTATTCTGCTGCCGCAGCGCTGGGAATAAGGAAGTCAAAGAATAACTCCAGTCCTTTACTCAGTGTTCCTGTTATAGAAAATTTGCCATCATCCCGATGGTTGCTGGAAAGAGGGGCTTGAGTGGAACCATTACGATCATTTTTCGATTTACTTTTAAGTGGATAGCCTTGAAGCTGAGGAACTAGAGCTTTTTCACTCAATCCATTTGGGGCAAGGGGATTGCGGCGTGGTGTGTCATAAAATGATCGTGATGTTTCATAACGTGTGAGCCTGTCTCTTAATTTTTGGATCTCTGTTTGTTTCTCTTTTTGAGTGGTTGCCGAATTTATTATTTGAATGCTATTGGTAATTTCATCAAATCTTCTTTCAAGAGCTAGTCTCGTGTTACTATCTTGAAACTTGCTCATTTCAGCTTTTACTGTCCTTAGCTCGAGTGATTTTCCTTCAAGTTGAGATGTTGCAATATTTTTTTTAGTTTTGGTTGTTATGTTATCTGATAAACTTTCCTTTTCAAGTGTATCTAAAAGTATTTTCGTTTCAGCGATATGTTGAGAAAGAATAGCTCTCATTTTTCGATTATAATTATCGTTATTCCTAAATTTGAAAAATGAGACAACAGAGGGATGTGCACTTCCTGTATTTTTTAACTCGTTTGATTTTGCAGGATAGCTGTTAATTAAAATAATAGGTATGAGAATAATGGTAGATAGAAAAAGTTTTTTATGTCGATTTAACATCATAAATATTACACTGTTTTTTCGATTAGTATTATTTTATTCGTCATATTCGTAACGATATGTATCAGCACGCGGCGTTATTGTAAACACTATTTTGAGCAGACATTCATGATGTTTCCGTACGTTAATCGCCTATCATCAACAAGATAAATAGTTTTTTTGATTCGATCGAAGTCGAAATTGAGGGAGAGGATAGAGGGAGTTGCAGGTTAAGTTATCGGTTAGGTCAATAATATAACGGAGTGGAAAAGAATTATGCTATCCTCAGCGAGAATACTCCTGGTAGCCTTCTTAGCACTGGGAAAAATAGGTTCATTTTCTCCCCTGAATTTAATCTTCCTCTTTATTGTTGTTTAATTTTCAAGGATTCAGCTGTCTTACTCAATCTATTCAACATTGCTGTGTATTGAAAAACCAACGTTTTTTGGGACACATCAAATTCACCCCAAAAGTGTATCAAAAACCCGTCTCGTTTATTTAATCCTAGATTTGTCCCATAAAATACGTTTAATGAGACGAGGGGAGATTTTATGGGAACTATTTTCGGATACGCCCGTGTGTGCGTATTCCAGGGAATCCGGCCAGTCAATCCAGTCGAAGGCGGTCACTGAATCCATTCGATCCCGGTCACCTGTTCCAGTGATCTCGGTCGGGTGGTCGGAGCGAAGCGACGCGGTTATTAATCCATTACCTCGTTGTCGCCATTCAGGTCAAGTTTGCCTTCTTTTTCCTCATAGATTCTCCTTTCAATTGTATTTTGTGCGCAGTGTGGACCAACCGGTCCAGGATGGCGTCTGCCACGGTCGGATCGCCGATCTGTTTATGCCAGTGGTCTACAGGGAGCTGGCTGGTGACAAGGGTCGACTTCAAGCCATGACGATCCTCCAGTATCTCCAGCAGGTCATGTCGCTGCTCCCGCCCCAGCTGGACTAAGCCATAGTCATCAAGTACCAGCAGATCGGCTTTGGCAAAGGCTTTCAGGAGCTTCAGATATCGGCCGTCACCTTTGGCCAGGGCGAGGTCCTCGAAGAGCTTTGTCGTTCTCAGGTACAGCGTGTTCAACCCTTCTCGGCAGGCCTTCTGAGCAAAGGCACAGGCAAGGTAGGTTTTACCGACTCCTGTTGGGCCGGTAATGATCAGGTTGTTTCGCTCTCTGATCCAGTCACAACTGGCCAGCCTGAGGGCCAATGACTTATCCAACCCACGTGGATGGCGGAAGTCAATATCCTCGATGCAACCATCTTGGCGTAGTTTGGCCGCTCTCAATCTGGTTTGCAGTCTCCGTGTTTCTCTGGCTGTTATTTCCCGGTCAAGCAGCAGGCCAAGTCGTTCTTCAAAGCTCATGTCGGCAAGAGAGTTCATCTGCATTTGCTCGTCAAGAGCCGCAGCCATACCGGTGAAGCGTAAGGTATAGAGTTTTTCAAGTGTTGGATGCAACAGCATGTAATTCTCCATTAATGGACTGTTGAGTTGTAGTAATCGGCTCCACGGATGTTGCCATGTTCTACTGGTCTGCTGCTCTTCTCGTTGTTAACCAGCGTTTTCTGATCCAGGCCGTTTTTGAGAATGGACTCGATGGACCGGTAGGAGAGCGCGTTGATTCTCAAAGCTCGTGCACATGCTGCTTCCAGCCGTTTATCGCTATAGGCTTTACCCAGCCTGAGAATGCCCAGCAGGCTTCGGTAGGCCTGCTGTGGGTGTTGGCGCTGAACCAACAGCGTTTCGGTGAGCAGGAGAGCCTGCGGCCCGATCTTGGCTGCCCAGCGTTTGAACCGTTCAGGATTCCATTCCGAGTATTTCTGGTGATTGAGGGGCATGTGTGCTTTGACGGTGGTGTGGCGACCGCGAAGAGTACTGCGGAGATGGCTGGCTATGCGTCGATTCCGGTAAAAACACTCGACCGTACATGCGGTATAGCGAACATCCAGTTTCTTTTTCACCAGAGCGTAAGGGACGGAGTAATAGTGGCCCTCCACCTCCACGTGATAATCAAGGTGGACAGTCGCCTTCTTCCAATAGGCCAGCTCGTAGGGTGACATAGGGAGTGGTTTGAGGGCGGGCTGGTCAATCTCACAAAATCGGCTGTGGCGGGTGCCGGGGAGCCTCTTGAACTGTTTGGTGTTCAGGATCTGCAGCAGCCGTTGTATTTCCCGGTTTAAATCCGCGAGATTGAAGAAGGTGTATTTGCGCAACCTTGCCAAAATCCACCGCTCCACCAGGAGCACACCGGCTTCCGCCTTGGCCTTGTCACGCGGTTTTCTGGGCCGGGCAGGCAGGACCACGGTCTGATAATGTCGTGCCAGGTCGTGATAGGTTGGGTTGATGTCGGGCTCATAGCGACAGGTTTTACTGACACCGCTTTTGAGATTATCGGGAACAACAGCCTCCGGAACTCCGCCGAGAAAATTGAAGGCCCGCACATGCGATCCTATCCAATCTTCAAGCTGCTGGCTGAGTGTGGCTTCCGCGTAAGTGTAATTGCTCGCCCCCAGCACAGCGACAAAGATCTGGGCATTACGGATCTCGCCCGTGCTTGGATCGATGATATCTACGGTTTGGCCGGCATAATCGACAAAAAGTTTTTCGCCGGCCCGGTGCTCATGGCGCATCACCACATTCAGCCTGGCGGCCCACTCTCGATACCGCTGACAAAACCAGCTGTATTGGTAGCCGTCTGGGTGCTGCTCCTTGTACTCCTGCCATAACAGGTTCAAGGTGATATGCTTTCGTGATTGCAGCTCCCTATGGACTTCCTGAAAATCAGGGAACAGCCGGGAGCTGTTGGCTGGTGTGGGCGGTGGAAATAGCCGTTGTTCAAGCTCTGCATCACCAAGTTCCTCCGGTAGCGGCCAACGCAGCCCGGCATTCCTGGCACGTTGCAGGTAGTCGCCAACGGTACTGCTCCCTATACCGCAACTCAAACCGATTTCCCGGTTACTCCGACGTAAGTCATGTTTGAGGCGTAAAACCTCTCGTATTTTGC
The DNA here is from genome assembly GCF_963664075.1 of uncultured Desulfobulbus sp. Taxonomy (NCBI): domain Bacteria; kingdom Pseudomonadati; phylum Thermodesulfobacteriota; class Desulfobulbia; order Desulfobulbales; family Desulfobulbaceae; genus Desulfobulbus; species uncultured Desulfobulbus sp. The sequence goes on along the minus strand of NZ_OY760916.1, from coordinate 4,191,992 downwards.
GCATAGATACCCTCTTGCCTGGCATGGAACCCCTCCTTAATTATTTCTTTTAAGAAAGGGTTCTATACCATCTGGTTCTATGCGTCGTTTCGCTCCGAAAATGGTGACCGGAATGGTCTGGAATCAGTGACCGGGATCGAATGGAATCGATGGCCGGAATGAAATGGAATCACTGGCCGAGATCAAATGGAATGGCTGGCCGGGATCGCCTGGAATTCGCACGTGTGAGCACAAAGGATCAGAATTCTGATTCGCAGGAAGAAGCGCTCAGGCGAGCAGGGTGTGCACGGATATATAGAGACATTGCGAGTGGAGCTTTATCGGAGAGATCAGGTTTGGAACAGTGCCTCAATGATCTCACAGAAGGTGACACACTTATAGTGTGGAAATTGGATCGTTTAGGACGCTCCCTACCGCATTTGGTCCATGTAGTGACTTTATTGAAAGAGAGAGGGGTTGGTTTCAAGTCGCTAACAGAGGGTGTCGTTGACACTACCACCCCTGCTGGAGAGCTAGTCTTTTCAATTTTTGCAGTACTTGCTCAATTTGAACGAGGCCTGATTAGGGAACGGACCCAAGCTGGACTTGCTGCAGCCAGAGAAAAAGGAAGAATTGGTGGACGACCGTCGCTTTCCCCAAATAACAGAAAAGTTAAACTGGCCTTAGAAATGACCGCCAAGAACATGAAGATCAAGGACATATGCCTTGCGTTAGGAATCAGCCGATCTACCTATTATAGATACTTGAAGCTAAACGATGAATAATGAATGACTGATGCTCATGCTTGCAAGGCATGTGTTGATGGCAATGAAAGGGGCAACGAAAAGGTACGGTTTGAATCTCGTCTTCACGTTTCAAACCGTACCTTTTCGTACGAATGTCCCTGCTGGTTCTATATAGAAGACTACCGTATTACCTGGTTGCTCAACAAAATTCGGAACGAGAGTTAGGGGCTTCTGCAATTCCTATGTCGCGTAACGTACCTTTATGTAAGATGACCCGGAATGGGGAAACCAAAAGAAAATACCATTGATAAAATAGGTATATTGGCGAGTGAGCTCAAAAAATCAGAGTTATCTGAGGAAAGGAAAGTACTGATTAGGTCGCTAGCAGAACGTTGCCACAGTATGAACATTCACAAAGCAAAATTGGTCTATTTTAAAGAGATTAAGCTGTTGTTGACCAAATGCCTGGTGGCGGTTGAGAGTGGTGAAATTGATAAAGAGGACTGCTGGCAGTTGCTGGAAAGGGAGTTGCTTGGATTGCTGTATGCTAAAAATGGTTGAGTGGAGAGCGGCAGGCAGCAAAGGAACTTGCTCGCTGCACCTGTCTTCGAGCCGTGTTTAACCGAGCCCATATCGAATATCCCGTCAACCTTGTCAATGTACATATTTATGGATAGCCATATAAAATGTTCGCAATAGTCCCTATTGCGGATCCCGGTCATCATTTTCGGAGCGAAACGACGCATAGAATTTATCAAAAGATATAATCAAGGAGGGGGACCTCCGCCCCCTATGCTGCACATTCATGGAGAAGCGGTAACCTTCACCAGACAAAACACTGGTAAATCTCTGGAGGATCCGGGGATGATTGAAAGGAAAGGAAAACGGGAAAGTTGTACAGGTTGTACAAAATCAGGGCAATAAAAAAGGGGTTACAATCATTTGATTGTAACCCCTTTAATATCTCTGGTGCCGAGACCAGGATTTGAACCAGGGACACACGGATTTTCAGTCCGTTGCTCTACCGACTGAGCTATCTCGGCAACGCTTGAAGCCCAGAATTAATAGCATAATTTACATGCTATTGTCAATATATTTTTTACTTTTTGTTGTCTTTAAACAGCTCTCCCAGGTCGATATCAAACTTGTCAAGTGCAGTTCCGGTTTTAACTGAAGGGAGATAACGTTTACCAGCGGCACTACCCGAAACAATTTTTGATGGTGATTCGAGATCGAGCCCGTTGAAGTTGAGATCTTCCAGTCCGGTTTTTCCTGCTCGTTTGGACGGTTTTGCCGATTTGGGTGGAGGTTCTGTTGATGCCGCTTCGGCAACCTCTTCCAGGAGTGGCTCTTCACTCAAAGAGAGTTCCTCTTGCTCAAGGGAAAGAAGTTCTTCCGGCTCATTTTTTAACTCCTCCTCTTCCATAGGGGGGCCCAGGTCCGAGATATCCAGATCGCCGAAATCAATGGGGGGGAGCTCGGAGTCTTCATCATCTCCGGGGCCTTGATCAAAATCCAAGGTAAATTCATCCCGGGGAGCGACCTCCTCCATATCGTCTAGATCGACAACCAGTTCTTCCCCATCGTTTACAAATGACTCTTGAGGATTGGTGGCTTTGGCCAATATGTCCTCATCCAAAATGAACTCGGTATCAAGGCCTTGGCGAAGGTTGGTTTCTTGCTCTTCTTCGAGTTCGTCACCGAAATCAATCTCTTCAAAATCGAGTTTTTCCATAGATTCCGGTGGAGGAGTCTCTTCTAACTCTCGTGCAATTTTGAGAAAGAGCGGTGCCACTGCCTCATAAGTAGTTCCGTTGAATTCCTCAATAGCAGGACCAAAGGATTTATGACACTTCTTACAACTTTCCAAATGATCAAAGGATGTGTATCCGCATTTTGGGCAACGCATAATATTCGCCTATCATCAAAAACACCGCATAGTCAGCGGAGAAAGAGAAAGTATACTGGTCAGACGAAAACATTATCGCACAGAGGATTAGAGAAAATCAAGGTACGAAAAAAAAATATCCTAACAATCCTTCATGATTGCAGTATTTTGTTCGTACGGATTCAAGAGGCTATGTTTACATTCTACTCTGAGGGCGTATCCGAGAAGCATGTGGACAGGCATTACCTGTAAAATGCGGCAGATTGGAGATATAGATGCTCTTGGAAAAGAAGTGGGTATGAAAAGGAGGGAAGTAAATCTGTTTTACATTGTTTCCCGAGTTTCGGGCAAGGTAAGCCTTGGATTTGAATTAGGTTGATGCGCTTGGATTTGTTCCTGAGCATTTAGAGTGGCTACGTTAGCTTTTTTCTTATCGTTTTCAAATCCTCTTTGCGTTGAATGGACCGTTGAACGCATTGCCACTACTTCCGCGCTTGCTCGACTTATTTGTAATTGAATCTGGGCGACACCATTTTCCCGAGGCCAAGCTTGGACAACCAGTACTTTTTTTCCTGTTTTTCCTTCAATAAGAGTGTTGTGATAGAATTGAGACTGTCCGCAGAGAACCACGTCAACCTCTTTGTCGAGTTGAGCGAGCACTGATAGCAGGTGGGGATTATCCTCTGCCGTTTTTTGAGGTGTTACTTCAGTCTGATCTTTATTTCCCTGGTGGATCATAACCACAATGGTATGCACTCCCAGGCCTTGAAGAATTGTAACATACTCATTGACAGACTCGGCTTCGTCTCTGATTGTCAGGTGCTCCTTATCATTGACTAGTTTTTCGTTGTGTTCTGATTTGAGCAGTACGCCAATAAAGCCAATGGGAACTCCGTCCACCAAGCGAACAACATAGGGAAGGAAAACCGGGCGTTTACTTTCTGTTTCTACAAGGTTGGTGCAGAGAGAGGGAAATGAGTTTTGCTGATAATTGGATTGCCCAGATTGAGAGCCATACAGCAGATGCGATATCTCTTCTACCCCCTGGAGAAATTCGTTATTATCTGGAATCCCTATAAAATTACATTCTCTATCATATCCACCACTCGGATGACAGTGCGAATTGCCAAGCATGGTGAACAGGTTCCTTTCAAACTTGGTTGAATGTTGAATAAGCCCTGCCTGGTGCATCTGAGTTTGATATCCAGTGTGGAGAAAGAAGGTAGCACCGGGCATTTGGGCTTCGACTTTTTTCAGGTAGCCAGCAATAATTGGTTTGCTTGTATCATAAGACTGGGAACTTAGGGAAGGCGCAAGTGTTGTGTCATTCGCCTCATTAATGGCTAGAAGCTGGACAGTAACTGTATTATTGCTGACAAAATCGTCGTGCCACTCGATCGCAGATTCGGGGCTAACTTGCTTGATTTGCGAGGTATGTGGGGTAGCATTCAGGAATTGAGCCTGAAGAAGGGTGATAAAAAAGAGAAATATAGGCGTTTGAGTCGTTTTACCCATAGAATTTCAAGGCAGATATAGGGGTAGAGGGATGCCAGAAATTTGACAATTAGACCTAGCAAAGTGTTTTTTCAAGGGAAAGAAAAAACATAAACCCATTAAGGATACGTCAGGATAAGATAAAAAAGAGTAACTTGGTCGTTTGTCTGAGTATTCGAGTAATTATACCTCTTTTTCGGAATCAAAACTACCCTGTCGCTCCAAAAAATGCCGCAATAAAAAAATCACTGAAAATATTTTTCTCGAGTTTTGTCGGAAAAGGCTAAATTTAATCAAAACCAAATTTTTTTGGTGTAAAGATAAATCCCTTAAATATTTATTAGAGTCCGTGACAGAGTGGTTGCACCCGGATTCTAGCCCCTTTTTTTACCTATATGTGCCACCACCATGGAAGAAATAGTGTCTGAGCCTGAAGTTACAAAAGAAGAAGCTCCCAAGTTGATCACAGACCTGGAATCTCCGGAATGGTACCTGAACCGGGAGTTAACATGGCTTGCGTTTAACCGTCGGGTCCTCCATGAAGGTCAGGATGAGCGAGTACCGCTTCTGGATCGTGTTTTTTTTCTTGCAGTGGTGGGGTCCAATCTGGATGAGTTTTTTATGAAACGTATCGGTGGCCTCAAGCAACAGGTGGGCGCCGGTGTACGTGAACTTTCGGTTGATGGTCGTTTACCCCAAGAGCAGATTGATGCCTGTCATATTGAAGTGCGAGATATTCTGCTGCAGCAGGAAGAACTCGAAGAAGAGTTGAAACGGCATCTCAGTCGTAAACATATTCGTCTCGTAGCTTATGCCGATTTGAATCCTGAGGAAAAAGAAGAGGCTGAACAATATTTTCTTGATCAGGTCTATCCTATGCTCACACCCCAGGGGATGGATCCGGCACACCCTTTCCCCTTTATTTCAAATCTTTCGATCAACCTGCTTGTCAGTGTGCGTTATCCCGATAGTGAACACACCTATATGAACCGTATCAAGGTACCGGTCAGCGAGGATATGCCCCGTTTTCTTTCCTTTGGTGAAAACGGTCATTTCATTACTCTGGAAGACCTGATCTCAAATAACCTTGAAGTTTTATTTCCAGAGATGGTGGTGGAGAGCTGCGAGATTTTTCGAGTAACAAGAAATGCCATTACCGAACCCCATCAGGAGCAGGCAAACGACCTTTTGCAAGTGATTGAGTCGGCCCTGCGTGAACGGAAATTTGCCGAGATTGTGCGCCTGGAAGTAGATAAAGATATGGAACCGCTCCACCGAGGTATGTTGGCTGCAGAGTTAGGTGTAGATGAGTTTCGTGATGTTTTTGAAGTTGATGGAATTATAGGGAAGAGAGATCTGTTTCAGATTGCCAAACTCGACAGGCCTGAACTGCGATACGAACCGCATAAACCCTTGGATCACCCGGTACTGCTCGATGAAGATCCTAATATTTTTCATGTGATCCGTAAAAACGGATCGATTTTAGTTCAGCATCCCTATGAATCGTTTAACACCTCGGTAGAGCGCTATCTGCGTGAGGCTAGTACTGATCCCAAGGTGCGGGCTATCAAAATGACGCTTTATCGAACCGCTGGCGATTCTCGAGTTATTGAATACCTCATTGACGCTGCCCGCAACGGCAAACAGGTTGCTGTGGTTGTTGAGTTGAAAGCCCGCTTTGATGAACAGGCCAATATCCGCTGGGCAGAGTATCTTGAAGAGGCAGGGATCCATGTAACCTACGGTGTTGTCGGACTGAAGACTCACTGTAAGGTTATTTTTGTAATTCGAAAAGATTTTAACGGATTACGCCGGTACGCTCATATCGGTACCGGTAACTACCACTCGGGAACTGCTCGTATGTATAGTGACCTGGGGCTCTTTACCTGTGATAGTGATATTGGAGCGGACCTGACAGAACTCTTTAACTATCTCACCACCGGCTACACTCCCATGCGCCATTACCGCAAGCTGTTACCTTCGCCGCGGATGTTTAAAAAGGCGTTGATTAAAAAAATTGAACGTGAGGTCCGTGGGCATACCCCGGAACAACCAGGCCTTATTCAGCTTAAAACCAACGCTCTGGAAGATCGAGAGGTCATTGCTGCCTTGTATAAGGCTTCACAGGCCGGGGTACAGATCGATCTGATTATTCGGGATACCTGTCGGCTGCGTCCTGGTATTCTCGGCCTCTCTGAAAATATTCGAGTTATTTCTCTAGTGGGGCGCTTTCTTGAGCACGCACGGTTATTTTATTTTCGTAACCAGGGGGATGAGGAGTATTTCATCGGATCAGCCGACCTGATGCAGCGCAACCTTGAGAGTCGGGTTGAGATCTGCACACCAGTGGAGGCGCCTAAACTGCGTAAGCAGTTGCGGCAATGGCTTGATTTACAGCTGGCCAATAAGCGTAATGTATGGGAGATGCAGGCCGATGGCAGTTATGCGCAGCGGGTTTCAACTGGCCGAATCGGCACAATCTGTATCCATCGTCAACTGATCAAACAGACGGAAAAACGATTGGCCGAGGCCAGCAGAATAAATATGAAAAAGGCAATGATGGGTAAAAAACGGTAAGGGGAAAGCCCATCCCCCATTAATTTTGATATTATTTTAATGATTTAAGGATTCTTCAATATAGCGTTTACGTTTTTGAGGTTTGAGTTGCATGATATCGACAACGACCAGTCCATCTACGCAGTTTCCAAAATCTCGATCGACATTGAAATCCAAAAAGAGAACACCACCGGGGGGACAGAGTTCGGTGTACTGTTTATAGAGGGTAGGAATGGATACCCCCATGGAGCCAAGCAATGATTTGAGATGCACCAGATCTTGCCGGTAATTATTACCGACAAAAGATGCTGCAAGATCAGTCACTGGCAGAGAAAAACGAAAAGGGTTACGTGAACAGGGCTGATAACCACTGTCGGTGAAGTAGAGCTTGTAAAAGAAAATGAGCAGTTCTTTAGCCATCTGCGGCATGGTATTACTGATGCTTACAGGTCCAAAGAGATAGCGGTACTGCGGATTATTGCGTAAAAAAGCGCCAATACCGTACCAGAGATAGTCCAGGCTCCGTTTTCCCCAGTATTTTTGCTGAATAAAGCTGCGTCCAAGTTCTAATCCCTGTTCGAGGTAGGGAACATGGCTCGGTTGAAAATGAAAGAGGCTGTGACTGTAGAGTCCTTCCACCCCGTGTTTCTGCATCACTTTGCCTACGTCGGCAAAACGATAGGCCCCGACAATTTCCAGATCCTCAGTCGACCAGAGCACCAGATGGTGATAGTAGCGATCGTAGCTATCAGTATCTCTGCGTTTTCCGGTCCCCTCCCCCACGGATCGAAAGGTTATTTCCCGTAAGCGAGCAATCTCCCGCATTACCGAGGAATGTTCATTACCACGAAAGAGGTAAATCTCTTTTCCATCGGGTGTTTTTCCCAGGAGTTCCCCCTGGTTTATATTTTGTTTGAGCACAATCCGTCGCTCGGGGCGAGCAATGGCAGTTTCTGTGGCAAAAATGCCTTTTTTGCCGGCACCCACCCGATAAAGGTGTTTTCGAAACAGGGCCAGTTTGTCTTTTGGGCGGAGTTTGAGCCCCTCATAGGCGCTGTAGGGAATGAGTCCTCCAATGGTCATGTGCAGCGGTTTTTTCTGCTTACGAAACATTTCACCAATCAGCATCAGAGTAGAGAGAGGTTTGGCAACGGCTGAGGTTGTATAAAAGGAGAGCGAATTACGACCGCGAATATGGATGGGGAGAATTGGTGCCTTAGCCCGGGTGGCCAGGCGAAGAAATCCTTTTTGCCAACGCCCGTCTTTGATTCCCTTGGTGCCGAAGCGGGAAACTTCACCAGCAGGAAAAATAATCACCGCCTCTTCATTGGCTAGTGCCTGATCGATTTGAGCGATCTGTGCCTTGAGTGTGTTCCCTGTCATGACCTTGACCGAGAGCAGGCAGGGACGTAAAGGTTTGATTGCCTCCAGAAGATCATTACCAACTATGCGTACATCCGAGCGTACCTCGTGTATCAGCTTCAGGAGCGCCAGACCGTCCAGGCTGCCAATGGGATGATTGGCCACAATCATCACCCGGCCACTGACGGGGATGTTTTCCCGTTCACGGTCGTTGAGTGCGTAGGTGACCTGTAGGGTTTCTAAAACCTGCTCAACGAAATCCATCCCTTGAAGATGGGGATACTCCAGGGCAAAGCGAACAAACTCTCGTTCTCGCAGTAAACGGCGAAGCAATATGCGCAACGGCGGTGTAATCAGAGGGCGATCACTGAATTTTGGGTAGTACTGATGCAGGATATCGTCGACGGTGAACATCAGATGCTCCTTGAAACATATAGAAAATATTTAGGCAAAAACGCGATTATCGCGGTATCCAAGCCATTGCTCACGAAACGAGAGGGGAAAAGAAGGACGGGAACGTCTACTTTTTTGGGTCCGTTTCACATCCACCAGCATGCTCAAGCCTGGGAGTGTATCCTGATCGAAATCGAGGGGGTATTGGGTGATAGAGCCGTTTGCAGCTTTGAACAGGCCTAACATACCCTGGTTGCTGGTCTCACAGTGAAAGGGCAGATAGTTGGAATGAGAAGCAATGTTGAACCATTTTTTTTGAGAAAGGAGTGAGGGGCGGTCAGTACAGATAGCCACAGCACCGTAGGCTTCCTTCAGGATGTTTTGCTGAAAAATCTGTAACAACTGCTGTTCCTGTCTTTTGGCGGTACCTGCCAGGTGAAAGTTGAAGACAAGAACAGAAGATCCATTTTTACGGACCAAAGCAAAGAGGACGGTTTCCTTGTTGTCCCCATCCCCAATGATGAAACTTCCACTATTGAGTACCCAGACTCCAGGACCAGAGAAAATAACCTGGCCACGGAGAGAGGAATCTTTACCCAATTTTTTTCTTTTTCGATCTGAAGCAAAGCAGCTGTGGGTCAATCCCATGTGCTGGGCAAGAAGCATGGCTTCGTTGTCCTGGGGGGCCCCTTGTAGAGAGGTGCTTTGTCCCACGGACTGACAGCAGAAAAGGTCAAGTCCCTGGGAGAGCAGCGGGGATAGTTTTAAGGTGAGTTCCTCGGGGCGCATGTGATCGCATGGATTGCTGAGAGTGGCTATTCGAAACATTTGATGCTATCTCCACGGGTTAAATTCTTTATTGAAAGCCCGGGAACACTCAAGGATGTCCAGGGAGAGACGAAGAGAGACAGAGTTTTTGTCTCAGGCAGCAAGTGGCTGTTCTTGCCTGTGCCCTGCCTGAGTAAATCTTGACGAAAGAGGCCGCATCTCCAGAGTTTTGGGATAAAACCATTCGCAAAGGGTTCGACCACGCCAATCGGGATGGGGGGCGACATTTAGAAGTGAGGCCATGGTTGGAGTCAGATCCAGGAGCGAGAGCGGTTGTTCCTCAACTCGTCCCTGGAGAACACCAGGTCCGCAAAGAAACACCGGTGAGCTACATTTGTTCTCTCTCTGCTGGGCTGCCGCCCCACAGCAACCTACAACCAGGGTGCAATACTCCTGTTCGGCACCAACAAAAGCCAGGTGTTCTATAATGACGCTGATGGAACGTCCAGCCTGTTCCACTGCCTCCAGATAGGGTTCTGAGGAGAAGCCAAAATGAGTTCCGGTGATATTGGGGCCTTCTAGATACAACAGGCAGCAGTCTGGTTTTTCCCGTTGGAGATGGCGGGCTGTCTGCTGGCTGAGTTCCTGGTCAACGTTTCGAATTGATTGCGAGTTTATGAGTACCCCTGTTTGTAAAGAACCCATGGGGAAAATATTTCGCAGACGATCGCTGCTGTAAAAGGCGGCAATATTCTGTTGGCGATAGCGAAGTAGAGAAAAGAGGGGGATCGCAAGTGGCGAGAGAATCGCAGAACCACTATTGGAAAGCACTCCATGCTCCTCGGGAGGAAGGGAGGTAAAGAGACTGATAAGATTTGGGAGGGTGAGGGCCGCCTGTTGAGATTGCAGGTGTTCCCCCTGAATGCCGAGTCTGGCCAGCCCGTCCAGGCTGGGGACGTGGGCACAGGACAGCGTTTCAGTACAGAGTCCGTCGATAATGACCACAAGCAGTTTGGACATGGAGCGCTCCTTGCTAATTTTGCGCTTGCCTGATGGCGATACACTCTTAAGAACACATGGATTGAAGAGGGCAATCAGGAAACCAAGCAGATGTGGTCCTTATCTAGTGGGCTGTTATTATATTGGGGTTAATCCGTTGTTATATTTTGGTCAGGAAGATTTGAGAAAGATTCTTTTTTACAGAATCATAATACTTTTATAACAGAGGGGTAAAAACTTAGGAGCATAGTGCGCACAGTACAAAGGTACTTGAAGAGTCCTCACCGGAATATGGAAAAAGGAAAGCGTATCAAAAACGTTCTTTTGAAAATTGTACTTTTCCCTGAATAAGGGATTTTTCGTTTTCCATCCTCTGTTCTGGTTCAGGGGCATGCCTGAAGTCTCTTGGCTCCAAATTATTATTTCTGCTGAGTTCTTATGAGATACGCTCTATTTTTTGCTCCACCCCCTACCTCACCACTCTGGCTTCAGGGCTGCCGCTGGCTGGGGAGGGATGCTGTGAGTGGGGTGTCGTTAACACCGCCTGCCTTTCGCCGACTGGATGGAGAGACCATTGTCGATATAACCCGCGCACCTTCCAGGTATGGGTTTCATGCGACCATTGTCGCTCCGTTCAGGTTAAAAGAAGGGTTGCGGGAGCAGGATTTGTTTCAGGCGGTTGAACACTTTGTTGCCAGTCAGCGACAGATAACTATCCCTCCCCTGACAGTTTCCCAGCTGGATAACTTTTTTTGCCTTCGTCCCACCCGGCATTCCGCTACACTGCAGGGATTATCTTCTCTGTGTACCCGAGCCTTTGATCGATTCAGAGCTCCGCTGAAACCCAGTGAGCTGGCCAGAAGAAAAGCAGTTCAGCTTACGGGCCAGGAAAAGAAAAATCTTGAGCTCTGGGGGTATCCGTATGTGTTTGAGCAATATCGGTTTCATTTTACCCTGACCGTACGAATGGCCAGCAATAAAACAAAAGATCGAGTTCACACCTGTCTTTTGGAACTTTTTGAACCATTACTTGACGAGCCCCTGCTCATTGACGCACTCTGTCTTTTCGTTGAACCGGAACCCGGGCAACCTCTGCGATGCCTCCACCGGTTCACTCTCCCCTGTCAATCCCCTAAATCCGAGGAACGAGTCGCCCATGACCAACAGCTCCTCCCCAAAAACCTTTATCCTGGATACCAATGTCATTCTTCATGATTCGACCTGCATAAATCATTTTCAGGAACATGACGTTGTTATTCCCATCACCGTTCTCGAGGAACTCGATCAATTCAAAAAAGGGAACCAAACGGTAAATTTTCATGCTCGAGAATTTGTTCGTACTCTGGACAATCTCAGTGCGGGCAAACTGCTCAATGGAGGCGTCCAGATCGGACCGGATAAGGGGCGGGTCTCTATCAAGCTTGAGCAGCTCACTCATGAAGATTTGCGTCAGCATTTTCCTTCAGCTTCCAAGCCGGACCATCAGATACTTAATATCGGCTATTGGCTTGCAAAAGAAAATCCTTCCAGGCGCTACATTCTGGTGACCAAAGATGTAAACCTGCGGATGAAAGCCAAATCTGTTGGCTTGATGGCGGAGGATTACACCACCGATCATGTCAAAAATATCGGTGGATTGTACAGTGGTTGTCGCCTCATGGAAGACGTGGATCCCAACTTGATAGATGCTCTGCACGCAAACCCGGAAGGGATTGCTCTCAATCTTTTAGCACAGGAAGAAGAGCTTCTGGCTAACGAGTATTTGATCCTGCGCAACGGACGAAAATCCGTTTTAGCGACCCATAAAGGGGAAGACAAACTTCTTGAAAAAATTCAGCGGGCCACGGTCTATGGTATTACTCCTCGCAATGCCGAGCAGAGTTTTGCGGTGCATGCCCTGTGTAACTCGGAGGTGCCTTTGGTCACTGTGTCTGGAAAGGCGGGGACCGGAAAAACACTTTTGGCTCTGGCTGCCGCATTAGAGCAACGATCCCAGTATCGTCAGATCATGCTGGCTCGACCTATTGTTCCGTTATCTAATAAAGATATAGGCTACCTCCCCGGAGACATTAACTCGAAAATCGGTCCGTATATGCAGCCACTTTACGACAACTTGTCTGTGATTCGTGGACAATTCTCCGAGCACAGCGAAATGGGGCAGAGTTTAGAGAGGCTCCAGGAAGAGAAGCGGCTGATTATCGAACCACTGGCTTACATTCGTGGACGCAGCCTGGTGCAGATGTACATGATTGTGGATGAGGCCCAAAACCTCACCCCACATGAGGTCAAAGCCATTATCACTCGAGCTGGAGAGGGCACCAAGGTTGTGTTTACTGGCGATATTCATCAAATTGATCACCCCTATCTCGATACCCAGTCCAATGGTCTGAGCCATCTGATCGAAAAAATGCAGGGACAGCCGCTCTATGCCCATGTCAATCTTGAAAAAGGCGAGCGCTCCGAACTGGCCATGCTTGCGAGTGAACTCCTATGAAAACTACAATGAGTCCTTGTCCTCTCTGTTTGTTTATTTGGGTTGTTACCCTCGTCGCTTTTCCCTTTTCAGAGGCTTTTGGCTCTATTCAGGAAGTGCGCTATCAGGAGCAGACGGGTGATGACAGCTTTGTTTTTGTCTGGCAACTTGAGAAAGAACCCGAAGAAGTCACGCTTACAGTTACCCAACGGCAGAAAGAGGAGGTCTTTGTCAGTGTGAATACGCCTCAGGGAGGGACACTGTCCTGGCATTATACCAGAACCCCTGACATCGATATTCGAGTGGAGCGAACGGGAAACTTTCTGGTGTACTCGGGTGTTTTTGAAGGGAAAAAGATAGATAAAAGAGAAAAAATTGATAAACGCCCCTGGTATCAACCCCTGTCTTTTTCTCTGCGTTGCATGGAAGAGCGTCAAGAGGATACAGTCAGTTTCTGGACAGTTCGTCCAGACAATCTCGAAGCATTGACCCTGCAGGCAAAGCGAGGAGGGAGTGGGCGTTTGCTGGAGAGTGATGGTAAGGAGGTGTGGGCCAATAAGGTCGTTATTCGCCTGGAGGGGCTGCTCTCGGCAATCTGGTCGGCGGAATATTGGTTTCGAAAAGATGATAATCTTTTTGTACGTTATCGGGGAACCCATGGCCCCCCTGGTGTTCCGGAAACCAGGATTTCCTTACTGAGCCCCTAAAAAGGGAGAAGTCCCGGATAAATATATCTCCATCAACTGAACAGGGCTGTCTCCTTTTTCCAATAAATTCAAAAAAATTGTCCAGAAGATGAAGGCGGATGAGATTTAATCTTTTCTCAATCTCCGTTTTGTGGGAAACTAAGCTGACGACAGTTCGTGGCCTGGCAGGCTCTGTGTGCCAACCTTTTAGCGCATTTTATTGTTCCCGATCGTTCAGGATGATGTATGGGGTCAAAGATACTCGTAGCCGATGATGATAGTCTAGTTCGTTTGGCGATTCAAAAAATCCTCCACCTTTTTGATCATGAGGTGGTGGCCGTTGAGTCGGGGCGAGAGGTATTGGAGCAGGTCTCCGATGATTTTGACGTCATTGTTCTCGATATCAATATGCCAGGCATGGATGGGTTTGAAACTCTTGAGCAGCTCAATGAGCTCTCTGTTGATATCCCCGTTCTATTTTTAACCGGTGTCGGCTCTATGGATTACGCTGTTAAAGCTATCCACCTGGGGGCCTACGATTTCCTGACCAAACCCATAGCCGATATCGAGTTGTTTCATGTCAAGGTGAAGCAGGCGGTGGAAAAACGTCGGTTTCTTTTGCAGGAAAAGGCTTATAAAAAAAATCTCGAAGTCGAGGTTGAGGCCAAGACCCGGGAGCTTGAGGAAAAAAACCAACTTCTCGAGCGCTATAGCAACCATCTTGAGGACGCTACTGTCCAGATCATGTCCAGCCTGCAGGCAGCCATGGAAGAAAAAGATGGGTACACAGCCGGGCACACCGTGCGCGTCACAGAACTTGCCATGCTTCTTGGTCAGTCTGCCCGGCTTAATGCAGAAGATCTCTTAGTCCTCCAACGCGCTTCCCAGTTTCATGATATCGGTAAGCTGGTGATTGATCTCTCCTGCATACGAAAACCCGGCAATTTGACTCCCGAAGAATGGTCCTTAATTAAAAAACATCCCGCCATTGGAGCCAGCATCATAGAACCGCTGAGTTTCATGGATCGTGAACAGGCAATCATCCGTCATCACCATGAGCGACTCGATGGGACGGGCTATCCCGATGGAATTAGCGGTGATGATATTGATACCCTGACCCGGATTATCACCATCGTCGACAGTTATGATGCCATGACCTCCCGCCGTAATTACCGCAAAAATCTTTCCATCCCCGAGGCCATTGGTGAGCTGCGTCGCTGCGCAGGAACCCAATTTGACCCCGAATTGGTAGAGATTTTTGCAGGGGTTGTTCTTTCCGAGCGTTCGCTGTATAAACAGTAGCTGTTTTCTTGTGAACAACACCGCAAAAGTCCTCTGAGTCTTATTCCTGAAATAGCTATGAAAATTACCCGTGAAGAAGTACAGCATGTGGCCAAACTGGCCCGTCTTGACCTGTCCGAGGCCGATGTGGACCGCATGACCGGTCAACTCGATTCCATTTTGTCTTATGTGGCGAAACTTGATGAGCTTGATACCACAGGCGTCCCGGTAACCACCCATACCCAGAATGTGGTGAACGCCTTCCGTGAAGACGAGGTTCGTCCCTCCCTGGATCGTGATCGTGCCCTCCAAAACGGTCCGGAACAGAACGGTGAGGCCTTTGTCGTTCCCCGCGTTATCAGCTGATCGACTCTGCTTTATAAATATTCCTTTCCCCTTTTACATACACGCTCCCATGGAACTCTCTGCATTAACCGTACATGAGGCCCTGGATCTGCTTGACTCCGGTGAGACCACCTCGGTGGCACTTACCGAAGCCGTGCTCAACCGCATTGACCAGGTGGAACCCAAGGTTCAAGCCTATCTGGCCCTGGATCGCGAAGGCGCATTGCGCCAGGCCGAGGAAGCCGATTCACAGCGAAAAAATGGTCAGGGAGGTTCGCTCTGCGGCGTGCCCCTGGCGATTAAAGATGTGCTCTGCACCACCACCATGCCCACCACCTGTGGCTCCCGCATGCTGGAAAACTTTGTTGCTCCCTACGACGCGACCACGGTCTCTAAGCTCAAAGATGCGGGTTCCGTGCTCCTGGGGAAGTTGGCCATGGACGAGTTTGCCATGGGCTCCACCAGTGAAAACTGTGCCTTCTCAACCCCGCACAATCCCTGGAAGCTTGGCTATGTGGCCGGTGGCTCCAGTGGTGGCTCAGCAGCGGCAGTAGCGGCCGATGAGTGTTTTGCAACTCTGGGCTCTGATACCGGTGGCTCCATTCGCCAGCCAGCCTCGCTCTGCGGCACCGTGGGGATGAAACCGACCTATGGCCGGGTTTCCCGCTATGGCCTGGTGGCCTTTGCCTCCTCACTTGATCAGGTCGGCCCGCTGACCAAAGATGTGCGTGACTGTGCCCTGATGATGAATGCCATCAGCGGCCATGATCCCCTGGATTCGACCTCCATCAAGATTGATGTCCCCGATTTCACCGCCTCACTCACAGAGGGACTCAAGGGCGTGAAGGTGGGCATCCCCCAGGAGTACTTCGGCCAGGGACTTGATCCCGAGGTCGAAAAATCCGTGCGTGATGGTATCACCATGCTCCAGGAGGCTGGCGCTGAGATCGTTGAGGTCAACCTGCCCCATACCGATTACTGCGTTGCCGTGTACTATCTTATCGCGCCCGCCGAGGCCAGCTCCAACCTGGCGCGCTTTGATGGTGTGCGCTACGGTTTTCGCGATAAGGGGGCCGACTCCTTAATCGAAATGTATAACCGTTCCCGTTCCCAGGGGTTTGGTGATGAGGTCAAGCGTCGTATCCTTATCGGGACCTACGCCCTCTCCTCAGGCTATTATGACGCCTTTTACAAGAAGGCCTCCCAGGTACGGACCCTGATCAAGAATGACTTTGCCAAGGCCTTTGGCCAGTGTGATTTGATGGTTTCCCCGGTCTGCCCCACGCCTTCCTGGAAGATGGGAGAGAAAGCCGATGATCCCCTAGCCATGTATCTTTCTGATATTCTAACGCTCTCAGCCAACCTTGCTGGAATTCCCGGTATGTCGGTCCCCTGTGGCTTCAGCAGTACCGGTCTGCCCATTGGCATGCAACTGCAGGCGGCGCACTTCAATGAAGAGATTCTCTTGAGAGCAGCCTATAACCTTGAACAACGTGCCGGAGTGGTCGGTAAGAAACCGGTCATCGCCTGATTATGCAACTCACAGTTCCCCAAAATATTCGTGATATCGTCCCTTACCCCCCTGGCAAACCCATGGATGAGCTGGAGCGGGAGTACGGGGTAACAAACGCAATCAAACTGGCCTCCAACGAGAATCCCTGGGGCCCTTCGCCCAAGGCCGTGGAAGCCATTGCTCAGATGCTGAGCAACCTCCACCGTTACCCGGATGGATCGAGTTATTATCTCACCGATGCCTTGGCAACATGGGTTGGTTGTGCGCCGGAAGAAATTGTCCTGGGCAACGGTTCCAATGAGGTAATTGAATTTCTGGTCAAGGCCTGTGTGGGCAGTGGCGATATGGTTATCACCAGCCACCCTTCTTTTCTGATGTACCAGAAGTTTGTCCAGGTCCGTGGTGGAGAAAACGTGGTTGTTCCGCTGAAGGATATGCGCCATGATCTGGAAGCGATCACTGCTGCGGTGACGGATCGTACCCGTCTGATTTTTATTGATAATCCCAATAACCCCACCGGGACGCTGATTACCAAGGCAGAGTTTGACAGCTTTTTGCGGTCGCTGCCCCAGTCGGTGATAGTGGTCCTTGATGAGGCCTATGTGGATTTTGTCGATCCTGAAGAACGGGTTGACCTGTTGGGCTATATTGCCAACTGCGCGGATATTCCTGCCGTCGTTGGCCTGCGCACCTTTTCCAAGGCCTTTGGTCTGGCTGGTCTGCGGGTTGGCTTTGGAATCATGCACCGTGATCTCGCCTCCATGCTCCACCGGGTGCGACAGCCCTTTAACATCAACCTGCCCGCCCAGGCTGGAGCTCTGGCCGCGTTAGAGGACGTTGATCACTACGAGCGTACCCTCAACGGGACCCGCGATGGCCGCGCCTGGCTCAGTGCAGAGGTGCGTACATTGGGCTGCATCCCCTACCCTTCGCACACCAATTTTTTTCTAATTGATGTCCAGGGGGATGCCACTAAACTCTATGAGGCCATGCTCTATAAAGGTGTGATTGTTCGTTCTATGAAGGCCTACGGGTATCCCAATTTTATTCGAATTACCGTGGGGACTGAGGCCGAGAATCAACGTTTTGCAACAGCTCTTGGCGAGTGTCTGCAGGATCTCGGCTATGTCCATTCGTAAACGTATTGTCACCATTGATGGTCCCTCAGGGGGCGGGAAATCAACCGCCTCCCGGGCCCTGGCGGCTAAGCTCTATTTTACCTACCTGGATACGGGAGCCATGTACCGGGCTGTCGCCTATCAGTGTACAAATAATGGGGTAGCCCCGGAAGAAACAGAAGAACTCAATCAACTGCTCGCTTCCATACGCATGGAGCTTTTGCCGCCCCAAGCAGGTGGCGATGACGTGCGGGTGGTCGTGAATGGGAATGAGATAGGCCCGGAGTTGCGGACCCCCGAGATGGGGATGCTTGCCTCCAAATATTCCAGCCTGCCCGCCGTCCGCAAGACCCTGACTCGTCTTCAGCAGGAGATTGGAAAAGGGGGACGTATCGTTGCCGAAGGACGTGATACCGGTACCGTGGTTTTTCCGGAAGCGGCCTGGAAATTCTTTTTGGATGCCAGCCCTGAAGAGCGAGCCCAACGCCGAGCGGCCCAGCTGAAAAGCAAAGGGGAGTCAGTCAATGAGGCGGAACTGCTTGCCCAGATCATTCAACGCGACAAGGATGACCGGGAACGCAGCCTGGCACCGCTGGCAGCGGCCCTGGATGCGATAACCATAGATTCCACCAAACTCTCCGCTGAGGAGGTTGTGGAAACCATGTACCAACATGTTTTGCAGACCTCCTGCTGTCGAGACGATTGAAGGAAATCTTGAATAATTGCTGGTAAGAAAAACGCCCTGCATTCATCAGAATGCAGGGCGTTTTGCGTTCATGGAGAGAGGAGACTTCAGACCACCGATTCAACCTCTTCACCGGCCATCATCGCCTGCATGGCCTTGCCGACGCTCTGGCCCAGCTGGACGCAGGCACCGAGCTGAGCATGCTCAGGCACATACTGAACCTTGACGCCCTCATGACAGACCACAATGTTCATCTCTTTAAGGATCTCATTCATCATTTTCACCGACTCGCCTGACCAGCCGTAGGAGCCAAAGGATGCGCCAACCTTATTGGTGGGGCGCAGACCCCGCATATACATGAGAAAATCTGCCATACGCGGCAGCATGCCGTTGTTGAGGGTGGGCGAACCAAGTACCACGGCAGAGGCTTCAAGGACTTCGGTCATGACGTCACTGCGATGGTTTACTGCCAGGTCAAAGAGTTTGTACTCAACGCCCTGTTCATGCAACCCTTCGGCGACAGCTTTGGCCATTTTTTTAGTGGATTCCCACATGGTATTGTAGATAACCAGTGCCCGACCATTGCCCTGATGGTTGGACCAGCGACTGTAGGCCTCGATGATCTTACCCGGATTGGAGCGCCAGATAACTCCGTGATCAGGTGCGAGCATCTTGATGGGCAATTCCATCTCCTGGACCTTGGCCAGCAGTTTTTTTACCAACGGCGAGTAGAGGGTGAGAATATTGGCGTAATACTTGGTGGCCTCATGCATCAGCACGGATTGATCGACCTCGTCATCGAATCGCTCGCTGGTCGCCAGGTGTTCACCAAAGGCATCGGAGGTGAAGACGATCTGATCTTCCTTCAGGTAGGTGAACATGGAGTCTGGCCAGTGGAGCATGCGGGTTTCCAGAAAAGAAAGCGTCTTTTTTCCCAGGCTGAGCTCTTCTCCCGGAGCTGCGACATGATAGGGCCAGTCTTCCCGGTGAAAATGTTGGATCAGCGCCTTCTTTCCCATCTTGGAGCAGATGATTTTTTCAGGATTAATGGCCTCGACCACCTCAGGAATGGATCCGGAATGGTCCATTTCCACATGGTTGACCACCAGATAGTCAATCTTTTTGGGATCAATGATGTTGTGGATGCGATGCATCAGCTCGCTTCTGTAGGGCTTTTTCACCGTGTCAATCAGGGTGACTTTTTCATCGATGATCAAAAAGGCGTTGTAGGTGGTCCCACGGTTGGTTGAGTAACCGTGAAAGTCGCGAATGTTCCAGTCAATGGCACCTACCCAGTAGACATTGTCAGCAAGTTGGATCGTTTTCATGGCTTTCCTTGATGAATCGAGGTTGTTTTAGGGTGTTATGCATGCCGATCGTCTCCAGGGAATACAAGAAGCGACAGGCATGCACAAGACTCGAAAGGTATTCGGAGCTCGATTGGTCGCGAGCTCAGGCAGCATTATGCCCTAAAAAACAAAATGCTCTGGTGAAATTCGGGTTAGAAGGTGAGGATGGTATAGCCCTGGCTGATGAAATCGGACATCGCAGGATGGCCGGCCAGTTCACCGATAAGCGGTATTTCTTCTTTCGTTACAGCCTCGGTCACTTTAAGTTTGGCGGAGCAGGCCTTACAGGCGCCGACAATCAACCCCTGCGCTTTTGCCTTGGTGTACAGGGGGTGGAGAAAATGACCGGGCTCCGCCATGATCGGGACCAGGGTGACGGCTTCCCCTTCCAGGACAATTTTTCCTTCCATGCCCTTTTCGGCCATATCCAACGCATTTAAAAGGACATGAATGAAACAGAGAGGATTATCCCGGAATGCGAAAAAAACAGTTTTCTGCATGGTACTCACCTCGATGAGTGGTGTGTGAATAAGAAGAAAGAAGAGGAGAGGAACGATACTGAGGGTTCCATGCAAGAGGCCATGGAACAATGAGACAGGGTTACCCGCCAAGAGGCAGGTTTGTTTAAAAAAAGTCCCCCTTCCCGGGGAGGAAGGAGGACTTCATACAATCAGGCCTCTTCGAACTGATCTTTACCAGCACCACAGACCGGGCAGACCCAATCTTCAGGGATATCTTCGAAGGCGGTTCCTGCTGCTACACCGTTGTCCGGATCACCGGCTGCGGGGTCGTACTCGTAGTCACATACAACACAAACGTATTTCTTCATTTTTTTTCCTTTTATTGGTTTGGATCAAAAGATCAGAGGCCTCTGAAAGAACCCCTGTGATGGAATCTGTAAGCGGTTGTTGTGGGGTGCCGGAGCTGCTAGGCATCGGCCTGTTAAGCGTACACATGTACGTAAACAGGCCGATAACACCTTAGATTCGGTACCCCGTAATCGCTTACAATCAGGCTTTCCACAACCCGTGCAGATTGCAGTATTCACGGGCGGATACGTTTTCCGCCTGAATGCAGAAGGTTGCCTCCGGGGCCTCGCCGGGCTTCAGAGCCTGGCGGTAGACCTTGCCGTCGGCAATCAGTTCGATGAATTCAATATAGTGTTTCTCTTCCATGGGATGGGCCACGGAGCCAACAGCGACCTTGTAGCCTTCTGCCACTTTGGTAATGACCGGTACATGTTTTTCTTTGGCAGCGTCAACGGTGTTCTCGGTCATCAGCCCCATGGCCTGGCCGCAACAGACCAGTTCGCCGGCACCGGCATGCAGTACTTCAACAATGTTTCCACAGAGTGCGCATTTGTACACTTCGTTTACTTTCGTCATGGCTTTTCTCCTCAGTTTGAAGAATTTTTGGCGGTCTCGCTCGGTTGGGCAGCGGAAAGTCCATGCCACAGAGTTGTCCCTGTGGAGGCAACACATCGCCGTCGCTCCGTATGCGAGCACGAGACGCTTGGGGGTAAAAATCTCCGCGATCTTTACCCTTTACCGGCAAAACACTAAAAAGAATAAATCATATTCCCTTGATATGAAAGGGACAAGTTGTCTTTCTTTGTGTTTTGCCGGAGATGAACGGTCTTATTTGTCGTGTTTTGTCAGGTAATCGGCAACGCCTTCTGCCGTGGGGGTCATGGCATCTTTACCTTCCTGCCAGTTGGCGGGGCAGACATCACCATGTTTTTCGTGAAATTGAAGCGAATCAACCATCCGCAGGGCCTCATCGATATTTCGGCCCAGAGGCAGATCGTTGACGACCGCATGGCGGACAATACCATCGCGATCAATCAGAAAGGTGCCACGTAGGGCTATACCAGCCTCAAGCAGTACGCCGTACTGGCGTGAGATATTCTTATCGAGATCAGCAACCAGAGGGTATTGTATATTGCCGATGCCCCCCTGTTTGATGGGGGTGTTCTTCCAGGCCCAGTGAGAAAACTGGGAGTCGATGGAAACACCTATAATCTCGCAATTTTTTGATTTGAATTTTTCAAGAGCGCGGTCAAAGGCGATAATCTCCGAAGGACAGACAAAGGTGAAGTCCAGCGGATAGAAAAAGAGAATGACATACTTACCACGAAAATCCGAGAGTTTGAAATCCGCTTTCATGGAGTTATCAGCCATGACTGCTGTGGCGGTAAAGTCTGGTGCTTCCTGGGTAACGAGAAATGACATGAGAGTTTCCTCTTCTTTATAAATGGTTGATAAAGGTGAGTTGTGCAAGGTCAGCGTTTAAGCTGAAAGCTGACTTTTCCCTTCATCTGTGATCTCATATTTGCAACGTACAGGACTGCAGACGAACCCCTTCTTTTTTAAAGCGGTAATCTGGCAGCTCACTTTTTTGGACTCCATACCAGTTGCAGCAGCGATCTCTTTAGAGCCACAAGCCTCCTCACTTTGAGCAAAAGCCTCGAGGACTTGACGTTGGGTATCGCTCAAGCTGGTTGCGCATGATTTGCAGGCCATTTTCGTTTCTCCTGTAGATTTTTCTAATTTCTGTGGTTTTTGGCAATTTGGACAAAGTCCGTAAAATTCAATTCTGCAACCTGTAATCTGGTAGCCCTTTTGCTGTTCGAGATCCACAGACAAGCAGGTAGTCGTTGATGTGGGGATGTTATCCACCCGGTGGCACTCGGTGCAGTAGACGTGGTCATGGTCCTGGGGGTCCCAGTCAAAGCGTTTCTGGCGTCCGCTGATCTCCAGTTTATTTATGAGTCCCACTTCAGAGAGAATCTCAAGGTTGCGATATACAGTCGCCAAACTGATACGAGGGAGTTTTTTCTTGATTCGCTCGTAGAGTTCGTCAGCCGTCGGGTGTGATCGGCAGTGGCGCAGTTCCTCGAGAATAATCTCGCGTTGATGGGTCATTCGTAATTTAGCTTCCATTATCCCTCTGTGAAAATTTTTCCTAAATGTATTTAATAATCATTCGCATGTCAAGAAAAAATCAATCCAGCATTGCAGGGAAAATTTCAGGTTGTTTGGAGGTTCAGTGGTAATCAAAAAAAAAAAACGGCAGTTCTCGAGTGGAGAGCTGCCGGGTATGGAGGAGAGGTTCAGAGTTGGAGCAGGGAAAACTTATTCCAGGATAAAGTCATCCCTTCGGTTTTGGGCATAGTCATCTTTACTGGTGCCTGGAAAGAGCGGCCGTTCCTCGCCATAGCTGACGGTGCGAATGCGGTTTTCTTCAATACCGTATTCAATGAGATATTTTTTGGCACTTGCCGCCCTGCGTTCTCCCAGCGCCAGATTGTATTCGTTCGTTCCGCGAGCATCGGTGTTGCCTTCAATGAGTACACGCAATCCTGGGGTATCGCGGAGGTGATTGCCGTTATATTCCATTGTTGGGATCTGATCGCTGCGGACAAGAGACTGGTCGTAATCAAAGTAGATCGGCTTAAAATTAGGCGTAGAGCGCCCGTAGGTGCGCTTATAGGCCTCGCTTTGTTGGTCTATTCCTTCAGCAAAGCTACCGTTACTCCCCTGCCCTGTCGCATCAAGGCTTTCCACCGCCGGAAGCATTTCTTCGGTGATGGTTCCCATGGTGGGCTGGCTCGTTTCCTGGCTTTCGGCCTGGCTGCCGCTGCCAGAATAGGGAGCAACCTGTTTCTTGCCGCAACTGACGAGAAAAAACAGGGAGCTGGTGACACATGCCGCAACAAAAAAACGGGTGTGAATGGACATAGGGGCCTCATAAGGACGAAGTAAAAGGGGGTGAGTGCAGTGAGAAAAATCAGGTAAAAAGTTGAAGAATATACCAGGTGATCATAGTGGATGTATACCTGCAAGTTTCTGAAAAGGTCAAGAAAAACCTTGGTTTTCAAGGGGAAGCAGTAATTTGATTTTCCGTTATTTGCCCTTGCTCTATCTCACCTTTTTCTTGCGGGTGGTTTCTTCAAATGGTAGATGGACAGTTTATTTACAACCATTCCAATAAGGAGACCCCCAATGTTGAAGAGAATAGTCAGCGCTTTGCTTTTGGTCGGAGCCCTGTGTAGTCCGGTTGTTGCTGAGACCACCATCGTTTTTGCCACTGATGCTACCTGGCCGCCTATGGAGTTTGTGAACAGCGATAAACAGGTTGTTGGCTATGCGATCGATTACATGAATGCCGTTGCCAAAGAAGCCGGGTTTAAGGCTGTGTTCAAGAATACTGCCTGGGATGGTATTTTTGCAGGACTTGCTGCCAACAAATACGATGCGGTTTCCAGTTCGGTGACCATCACCGAAGAGCGGAAAAAAGCCATGGATTTCTCTGATCCTTACTTTACCGTACGTCAGGCGTTGATCGTAAATAAAAAATCAACTGCCAAGAGTCTCGCAGATCTCAAAGGGGAGAAAGTCGGTGGCCAGATTGGCACCACCGGTTATTTCGCTATTAAGGCTGCAGATGGGGTTGTACCTAAATCCTACGACGAGGTTGGCCTGGCCATGGAAGACCTGAACGTCGGCCGTATTGCTGCCGTTGTTTGCGATGATCCGGTTGCTGCCAACTACGCACTTGATAAATATAAAGAAAATCTGAAGATCGCCACGGTCATCGAATCTGATACGCCTGAGAATTACGGCATCGCCGTGCACAAGGGGAACAAAAAGGCACTGGCGCTGATCAACAAGGGCATCGCCGCGGTCAAAGCCAAAGGGATTGACCAGGAGCTGAAAAAGAAATGGATCGGTCAGTGATCTGCTGAGTCGAGCTTGAAATGCCGGGCCTAAGTGCCCGGCATTTCTTTTTCCATAAGTGCCCATCAGTACGCCACCTTCATTGCCTGCAATCTACCGATAAAGTTTACTTTAATCGGCAGATTGCAGGCAATGAAACTGACGCACCGATGAACGCTCATGAATTCTGGGTGTTGGTTTTAAAAAAATATTTTGCGATAGTCCCATGTCTGAATCTGAAAACACAAAAATCGATGTCGGTGATGGTGCCGCTATTCCCCGTAAGGACGATAAAGGGCTGGTCAATGCCTGGTGGATTGCGCTTTTCGGGGCGCTGGGCACGATCATCACCCTTGTTCTAGTCAAACCGGATCCTTACCTCGATATCCTCAAGTTTGTTCCCGACGGTATCTTTGTCACCTTTGAGGTAACGGTTCTTTCCATCGGGTTGGCGATTGTTATCGGTCTTTTGACCGGGCTGGGTCGCCTGTCGAAAAACCGTTTCATCAACCTGATTGCCTCACTCTATGTCGAGGTGGTGCGCGGTATCCCCCTGTTGGTGCAGCTGTTTTACATCTATTTTGCCTTGGGAAGGTTTGTTCGGGTGCCGGATATTGTGGCCGCGGTCATTGCCATGGCTTTCTGTTACGGCGCCTACATGGGGGAGGTCTTTCGTGCCGGTATCAAGTCCATTGATCTGGGGCAGACTGAGGCTGCCCTGTCGCTGGGATTCAATCCCCGGCAAACCATGGCCTTTGTCATTCTGCCGCAGGCCTGGCGGACTATTCTTCCTCCGGTGGGTAATGAGTTCATTGCCCTTTTGAAAGACACCTCACTGGTTTCGATTTTGGCGGTAGCTGATATTTTACGTCGCGGTCGCGAGTATGCCTCAGAGAGTTTTAACTACTTTGAGACCTACACGATGATTGCCCTGATCTACCTGCTGATCACCCTCATTCTCTCCAAGCTCATCTCCATCATGGAGAACAGGTTAAGTCATTATGAACGCCGCTGAACCCATCATTCAACTCCAGCAGATCAATAAATATTTCGGCAGCTACCGAGCTCTCTGTGATGTCAATATGGATATCCAGCAGGGTGAAAAGGTGGTGGTACTCGGACCCTCCGGTTCGGGAAAGTCGACCCTGCTGCGTACCATCAATCGTCTTGAGTCCATTGACTCCGGTGCTATCGTGGTTGATGGTCATAATTTGTACAGTGCCGACGAGGATATTAATCAGATTCGCATGGAGGTAGGCATGGTTTTCCAGAGCTTTAACCTCTTTAAACATAAATCGGTTCTGGATAACCTGACCCTGGCTCCGATCAAACTCAAAAAAATGGAGCGGGCCCAGGCCGAGTCCCTGGCCATGAACCTGCTGGAAAAGGTGGGCATGAGTGACCGGGCCCACCATTTTCCCATTCAGCTCTCCGGTGGTCAGCAACAGCGGGTGGCCATTGCTCGCGCACTTGCCATGGAGCCCAAGATCATGCTCTTTGACGAGCCCACCTCAGCCCTTGATCCTGAGATGATCAATGAGGTGCTCGAGGTTATGGTTGCCCTGGCCAAGGAAGGCATGACCATGGTGGTGGTGACCCATGAGATGGGCTTTGCCCGCGAGGTCGCCGATAAGGTCGTCTTTATGGATGCCGGAGCCATTGTCGAAGTCGCTCCTCCAGATACCTTTTTCACCAACCCGCAGAATCCGCGCAGTCAGCTCTTTTTGCAACAGATTCTGGCACCTGCAAATCGATGATCAACGCTCCAGAGAGGATCCTTGAGGTTAAACGCCACGACGCTGCCAGTTACCAACCCCTGGTTGACTTTGAATCCTGGCGGGTGGCGATTCTCAATTTCAGTGAGGACCTGCTGCCTGAACATCTGACCCGCATGCAGCGCCACAACGAGACCGATGAGGTCTTTGTGCTTTTGAGCGGGCGCTGCATTCTTTTTGTCGGTGAGGGCGCAGAAACCGTTGAGCAGGTGTATGCCGAGTCCCTGGTTCCTGGCCAGGTGTACAACGTGAAAAAGGCGGTCTGGCATACGCATACCTTAAGTGAAGATGCCAAGGTCTTGGTGGTGGAAAATCGCGATACCACCTATGATAACTCACCTTTTGTTGATTTGAGTGATGCCCAGCATCGTGCGTTGATCGAGAAGGTTACAGAAATCTGGTCAGCACAGGGAACTGGTCGCTGATCGGCGTAGCTCCTCTATTTGGCGTCACTTCATAAAAATAGTTCTCACGGATTCCCATCCCGCTAGACTTGTCAAGCCAAGCATCATCGGGTATACTTTGATCCCGATCACATAGGCAGCTTTTTTGCTGCCTTTCTCTTTTCCGGAACCCGTGAGCAAGCATTCACCGTCACGGATTCAGATTTTTCCCCACCTCCATAAAGGTAACCGAATGAAAGCTTCCCTCAGCAAGAAGACTAAGTTTATATTTATTACCGGCGGAGTCCTTTCCTCCCTGGGCAAGGGGCTTTCCGCTGCCTCCATTGGAACCCTGCTTGAAGCGCGCGGGCTTACCGTCACCTTTCAGAAGCTTGATCCCTATATCAACGTCGATCCCGGCACCATGAATCCTTTCCAGCACGGTGAGGTCTACGTCACCAATGATGGTGCGGAAACTGACCTGGATATGGGCCACTACGAGCGCTATACCAACGCGGTGATGGGCCAGCAGAACAACTACACCTCCGGCCGAATTTACTATTCGGTGATCATGAAAGAGCGCCGTGGTGAGTACCTGGGAGGCACGGTCCAGGTTATTCCCCATATCACCGATGAGATCAAAGAGGCTGTGCTTCAGCTTGACGGCTCAGCCGATGTGGCCATCATTGAAATCGGCGGGACAGTCGGCGATATCGAGGGGTTGCCCTTCATTGAGGCCATTCGCCAGCTTCGGACCGATCTGGGCAAGGAGTTCACCCTCTTTATCCACCTCACCCTGGTCCCCTACATCAAAACCGCGGGCGAAATTAAAACCAAGCCCACCCAGCATTCAGTTAAAGAGCTTCTGGCCTCCGGTATTCAGCCCGATATTCTCATGTGCCGTACCGAGGAGCCGCTTTCTGATGATCTGAAAAAGAAGATAGCCCTCTTCTGTAACGTGGACGCCAACGCTGTTATCTCAGCCATTGACGTCAGCACCATCTACGAGCTGCCTGCCAAGCTGCGTCAGGAAGGGGTGGATGAGCGCATTCTTGAGAAACTGGGCATCTGGACCGGCTCTCCCAACATCGAACCCTGGGAGCGATTGGTCCGGAAAATCAATAATCCTAAAAAGGTCGTCAATATCGGTATTACCGGCAAGTATGTCGACCTGACCGAGTCCTATAAATCACTCCACGAGGCCCTGATCCACGGCGGTATCGCCAACGATGCCAAGGTCACCCTCACCTATATCAGCGCCGATGGTCTGGAAGACGGGACTGAGCTCGAGAAGCTGGACAACTGTGACGGTATCCTTGTCCCCGGTGGCTTTGGCAGCCGCGGTATGGAAGGCAAGATCCACGCGGTGACTTACGCCCGCGAGCGCAAGATCCCCTTCTTTGGTATCTGTCTGGGCATGCAGCTGGCTGTGGTCGAGTTTGCCCGCAACATCGCCAACATTGAGGGCGCTCATTCGGTGGAG
Organism: uncultured Desulfobulbus sp.; assembly: GCF_963664075.1. NCBI lineage: Bacteria > Pseudomonadati > Thermodesulfobacteriota > Desulfobulbia > Desulfobulbales > Desulfobulbaceae > Desulfobulbus > uncultured Desulfobulbus sp. Next base: position 4,163,998 of record NZ_OY760916.1, on the reverse strand, counting down.
TTCGACCCGAATACCCCGCACCCGGTAATCTATCTCATGACCGAATGGTTTGATTTCCGTTCCGGTAAGGTTGAAAAACGCGACCAGAACTCCGACATGGGCGGTACCCTGCGTTTGGGCGCGTACCCCTGTACCCTGAAAGAGGGCACTCATGCAGCCGCTGCCTACGGCAATGAGGAGATCAGCGAGCGTCATCGCCATCGCTACGAGTTCAACAACGCCTACCGTGAGCAACTCGAAGAGGCCGGGCTGATTGTCAGCGGTACCTCTCCCGATAATACCCTGGTGGAAATTGTCGAACTGGCCGATCATCCCTGGTTCCTCGGCTGTCAGTTCCATCCCGAATTCCAGTCCAAACCGATGAAGCCGCACCCACTCTTCCGCGACTTTATCAAGGCGTCCATTGCCAACAAAGAAAGCAACAAGGCCTGATTGCATGAAAAATGTAGAGATTGCGCCCACCCCTGTGGGATCACTGCAGGTTGGTCCTGGTGCTCCCCTGCTCTTGCTGGCCGGTCCCTGTGCTCTCGAGAGTGAAGGATTGGCGCGCGAGGTGGCCACGGAGATGAAGGCCATCACTGGCCGTCTGGGGATCAATTACGTGTTCAAGGCCTCCTTTGATAAGGCCAACCGGACCTCACTCTCCTCGTACCGGGGCCCAGGCCTTGAAAAAGGATTGGAAATTCTGGGGCGTCTGCGTGAGGAGATGTCGGTCCCTGTGGTCTCGGATATCCATGAGCCTGCCCAGGCTCCTTTGGCCGCAGAATGTCTTGATATCATTCAGATTCCAGCCTTTCTCTGCCGCCAAACCGATCTGCTCGCCGCTGCCGCCAAAACCGGTAAGGTGATCAACGTCAAAAAGGGCCAGTTTGTCTCCCCCTGGGATATGGAAAACGCGGTCAATAAGCTCAAGGGATCGGGAACCGAGAAGATCATGCTCACCGAGCGCGGCGCCAGCTTTGGGTACAACAACCTGGTGGTGGATATGCGTTCTCTGGCGGTGATGCGCTCCTTTGGTTACCCCGTGGTCTATGATGCCACCCATTCGGTGCAGTTACCCGGCGGTGCCGGTGGCAGCTCTGGAGGCCAGCGCGAGTTTATCCCACCGCTTGCCCGGGCAGCCATGGCCGTGGGCATTGATGGTCTCTTTATCGAGGTACATCCCGATCCGGATAAGGCGCTCTGTGATGGCCCCAATTCCCTGCCTCTGGGACAGGTCGAGTCGCTCTTGAAACAACTCTTGGCGGTCCGCCAGGCCGTGGAGGGCGTGGTTAATGGCTGATTGCGGTCACCCTGGTTCCGGTGGCTATCCCACCGACTGTGAACTAACCGAGGCCCTGCGCAACAGGGCCATGTATCGGAATGCGCCCCTGGTGCGTTCCGATGCCTGGAAATCGGTCCTGGTTCGCGCCAAACAGGTGGAGCTTTTGCTGCTCGACGTGGACGGCGTGCTGACCGACGGTACCCTGATCTATTCCTCTGATGGGGTTGAATCCAAGTGTTTCAACACCCAGGATGGTCTAGGGCTGCGCTTGCTCCAGGATAGTGGGGTGAAGGTGGGCATTATCACCGCCCGCACTTCGCCCATGGTGGAGCGTCGCGCCAAGGATCTTGGCCTGAGCTATGTCTTTCAGGGCCATTCGGACAAGCTGGTGGCCTATGAGAGTATTCTCAAGGAAACCGGTCTTCGCCCCCCGCAAACGGCCTATATGGGGGATGACCTCATGGATATGCCCCTGCTCAACCGGGTCGGCCTGGCGGTTGCCCCTGCCAATGGAGTGGCTGAAATTCGCCAGCGTGTCCATTACACCACAGAGCAATCCGGTGGCTTGGGGGCGGTGCGAGAGGTATGCGATCTCATTATGGAAGCCCAGGGCAATCTTGTAAAAATGCGGGCTAAATTCGATCGATGATGCTGAAAAATCCGCGCAACCTGCTTTGGCTGCTGCCCCTTGTGTTATTCCTGACAAGTCCTGTCTGGCATCCGCTTTTAGGTGCCTTTCTTACTCCGCGTGGCGGTTACAACGCCAAGCTCTCCACCCCCCAGGAAGAATCTTCAACCGAAAACTTCGTTATGGACGAAGTAACGATGACGTTGGCCAGCCAGGGTATGGAAGAGTGGCGGATTACGGCCAAAAGGGCCTTTACCGGAGAGCTTGATCAGCAGATTGACATGGAAGGCGTCAGCGCCAAGTATGTTGGTGCCAAGCGGGAGCCCATTGATATCGAAAGTCGCGTGGGCTCCTACCGCATGGATAC